>JAISRE010000028.1 GCA_031273805.1 Synergistaceae bacterium
GTGAGACAAAGCGAAACGCTACCTGGCCCTCCTCATCGCTCATGCCGGCGCCAACATGTCTTGAAAAAAACTTTAACAAGGATAATTTATGTCGCATTAATGATTTTATAATAAAAAGATTCTTTAAGGCATTTTCGGGATGTTGACACGACGTAATATGCTTGCTTAAATATTCTAACATCTCCGTTGGAGGGGAATAGCATGAGGCCCAAAAATAAACATGATTCATGGTGTTATTCGATCTCAAGGACAAATGCTCGGAAAAAACTGAAGAGGTTGAGAAATAAACGTGTTCGTAAGTGTGTAAATTTAGCCGGAGCATAAACCATTTCTCGGACACTTTATGTCCTTTTCACAGGAGTTCTGGAACTTAATGGAGTTAAAGATAAGCATGGACGGCAAAGGGCGTTGTAGAGAGGTTGGTATAAATCATGGGCGATCAAGTTAAAACTTTTTGCATGGGCCGTGATGTGGCTGTTCTGTGGGATCCCGAGGAGGCAGATATCGAGGGATATATCGAAAGCGGTTTTATCCCTATCGAGATGGCGACCGGTGGGAAGTCCTACATAGACTACAGGGTACTTGATCACCACAACGAATATTCGGATCGACCCTCGGCCTGCCTCGCTGCGCTGGGGTATTACGGCGAGGCGAACTGCGCCGACAACGCTAAATTCATGGTGAATCATGCGGACGCGGATTGCGTGATGGCAGGCATCACTTTGATGGGGTTGCTGCCCTTTGATGTTTTGCAGGATATCAATCCTGAGGTTGGGGCGCTCGACATCGACCCATTGAGCGTCGATAAGGATACTCTGAAGTACGGCGATCTGATCGAGTGCTGGAAGGTCGGAATGCGCGGTCGGAAAGACAGCGCATGGAGCTGGTTGTATGGCGTTGCCCTCTTTATCGATATTATTAAAAATCCCGCAAATTATGCCGAAATTCTCGAGCGAATCAGGGTTGGAGAGGCATCGCGAGTTGCCGCCGCGATGATGGACTACGAAAGAGCTTTAGTCGGCAAAAGCGGCAGGGTGATAATGATCCCGTCCTCCACCGTCTGGGGCCTCGACGTGCAATTCGGACGCGACGCGGGTAGTGATATCGATATGCCGTTATCCTGGCGGCACTGGTGCATAATTTCAAAGACTCAAAGGAGCGGATCGGTTTTTGTAAGCTGTCCGAACAAAAGAATCGCGGAGGAGGTCTTTGGTCCAGGGGGGCTTATGAACGTCTTTCCGAAGCTGCCGGGAATAAACGGAAAGTTTTGGGGTGGCAGGGAGTCCGTTGGCGGCTCTCCAAGGGGCGAAACTGTGCCTGATGCGATGCTCGGCGAGATATTGAATTTGGTAGACGGCGCTATCGTGAAAACGATATAAGGGGGAGACAGAAATGCCAAAAGGGGATGCGTTCGACGTGATATCAAGACACAACGCTCTCTTGAGCTTCTTGGCTGAGTGTGGCGATAGAGGGGCTTCCAAAAATGAAATTTGTGAAGAAATTTATGGGAAAGAAAAACCGGACAGCGCGTTCAGCAAGATGTTTAAACGCGATTGCGATGACTTGCGAGAGTTGCTAAACGCAAAATGGAGGGGCGGCTATTCTGGTGTTGACGAACCTGAGGAAATTAAAATTTGGTATGATCGCCCGATGAAAAGGTATTTTCTGAAGGGCGCTCTCTTTTTCATGTTTCCGCTGAGGATGAGCGTGGAGGAGGCTCATGTCGTTTCGTCCGGGATCAAGTTGTGCAAGCATTTTATCAAGGCTTATTCCGATGCTGCAGATAGGCTCTCTAAAAAAATGAGAAAATCGATCCCAGGCCACGTGATTGACTCCGGGGAAAGCCTCAGCGACTCACTCACCATGCTCATGCCGGTGTCTAATACCGAGAGTAATAATCCCTACGCGCTGAAGATAGTTTTGAGCGCTATCAGCCGGAGGCGAGCGCTGAAATTGGATGGATACATGGATTACGATGGCCCAATGTTGCATATCGTAAGGCACTACAAGCCATCGAAGGTCCATCTGTTTTTGACGAAGGCCATGAGTGAATATGACAGAAGGACAGGCTGCTATGCAAGAGCGATTTCTTTATTGTTTCCCGGCGTTACGGCGATGATATCCCGGCAGCCAGGGTATTTGCGAGGATGCCGAGGCCGTGTTCGTCCTCCTCGTCAAAGCGGGCGAGGAGAGGGCTGTCTATGTCGAGCACTCCGAGCAGGTTGCCGTCGTGAATCAAGGGGACTACGATTTCCGATGCGGAGGCGTCGTCGCATACTATGTGGTTGCTGCATGTATGCACGTCGTCAACTCTCACGGTCTTCATGCAGGAGGCCGCAGTTCCGCAGACTCCCTCTCCCATGTCGATATGGGTGACAGCCGTCCTGCCCTGAAACGGGCCGAGTGTCAGCGTTCCGCCCTTCACCAGGTAAAACCCGACCCAGTTTATATCGTTCAGGTACATATTGAGCAGCGCCGATACGTTCGCCAGGTTTGCCACAGTGTCGCCGCACTCCTCCAGGAGCCTGACGCATGATCCGTTTATCTCCCTGTACATCTCGGATTTGCTGTCGTGTTTTTTGATTTCGATTTTCACGCTATCCCCGTCCTTTGCCTGATTAAATCCTTATGGTTATCACGGCGCCGCGTCCTGGTTTGGACCAGAGTTCGTATTCTCCGCCAAGCAGCTCCACGCGCTGTCTCATTCCGTTGATGCCTCGTTTGCCCTCCCGGACAAGGCGTCCTACCATCTCAGGAGTTGGCTCGAAGCCTGTTCCGTTGTCCGATATTCGAAACTCCACCTGCCTGCCGTCCGTCCCCTGCCTGACATCGACGCTGACGTAAGTCGCGTCTCCGTGTCTTACCGCGTTAGAGACGGCCTCCTGGAAGATTCGGAACAGCGCGAGAGTTATCTCCTGGCTAACTTCCAGCTCCTGGTCCACATTTGTGTTTATGGTTATCGAGTGCTGACGCTCGAAACGGCTTGCCGCCTCCTCCATGCACGATACGATGCCAAGCGACACCCACGGCGGGACCAGAGAGTCGCAAATATCGCGCAGATCCTCCACGAGGTCGTTGGCGATGTTCTCCGCCGTCGAGAGGTGTCCGTACACGTCGTCCGACAGTCGGTCCGAGGTCAGGCTGGTTATCTGCAGACGCTGTATCAACGCCGAAACCACCTGTATCGGGCCGTCGTGTATATCCTGAGCAATGCGGCTTCGCTCGTCCTCCTGCGCCTTTATGATATCGCCCACATAGCGCTTCTCCAGCGCGTCCTTGTCTATCATCCTGCAGGCCAGATCGCCGATTGCCTTGTTCAGCGACAATATCTCCTCTACCTGCATCCTGCCGAATTTTCCGCCCGATGTCAGCTCCTTGTCCAGCGTCTCGACCCCCCACCTGAGCGTGTTGACCTGAGCGGAGAGGGCCTTCAAAGGAGCGATGACTGAACCCCGCAGCAGCAGCAGCGCCACGAGGCAGATCAGCATGCCAAGTATGCCTGCCGCAGCCAGCTTCATCATGTTGAAGTCGTTTCTTCCCATCCAGCTCAGCATCGTGACGGCCGCAATGGCGTAAACCCTTGGGTTGTCTGTGGGGGATATGTGCGCGACGTAGGTCACGTATTTTGAGCCCAGTCTGAAGCTGCCGACGATGTTCTCGCCTTTTTCTATGAATGCGAGTCCGTTTGGCTCAGTCATTGTGTTCGTGTATATATTTGCGAGTATGGCCGCATTCTGCGAGAAGGATATAAGCTCTCCGTTGATGGTGATGTACGCAACCATGCCCGGAATGAATTTGCCCCTAGTGCTTATATTGTCTCTGTCGTTCCTGCTGGAGCTGAAGGGCGGATGGGAGACGTTCTCTATCGATATTATCCTGTCGAAACCCGGATCCGCGACGAGCGACAGGAAGGCCGCTATGCGGTCGGAGTTTCCCTCCCGCCATCTGTCAGCCGCGTAGTCCGCCAGACTTTGCACGTAGCGTCCGGATATGTCGGTGGTTGTTTTTTTTTGTGATAGAAGTGTGGTAGCTGACTGAAATAGTATGATCAAAACCGGCAGGAGTATGAAGATAAAGAGTATGGTGAGGAGCTTGCGTCTCAGCACAGCGCTTCGGCCTCGTCAAGAGAGGTCCCATCCAGCAGTTCATCGAGCGTTATGATGCCGAATTTCAGTGCAACGAGCAGCGCCTCTCCCTTTCCCCTGCAGCCAAACTTGGAGTATACAGATGTCAGGTGAGCCTGGACGGTGCGCTCCGTGATGCAGAGCCGCGACGCTATCTCCTTTATCGAAAAACCCTTCGAGGTTATGAGCAGCACCTCCCGCTCGCGCGCCGAAAGAGTCTCAGGCATTGCCCCTCTGTCGCCCAATATCCCAGCCACGCGCGAATCGAGGTAAAATCCTCCGCTCATCACCTGTCTTATGGCTATTTCGAGCTCTCTGATGGCTGTCGTCTTGAGGACGAATCCCATCGCGCCGGCCCGCAGCGAGGCCATCACATAAGGCTGAGCGTTGAATGACGTTAACATTATGGGCCTCGTGGGAAGCCCATGCTCCTTTATCTTCTGGGCCACTGAGATGCCGGTCTCTATCGGCATCTGAATGTCCAACAGGGCGATATCGGGACGGTCCCTCTGTATAACCCTCCACGCCTCCGCCCCATCCTCGACCTCAGCCGAGAGCATGAAATTCTCGTTTCTCTTTATCCATTCAGAGAGTCCCGACCTTGTGAGAGGGTGGTCATCTGCTATAACTATGCTGATTGTCATCGTAAATACCTCATTTTATTAGTATGCGCTTATCTTACAGGGGTAGATTATCACTAGTATTGTATATATGTACAATGGGTTTGATGACAGATATCACAGTGCTAACTATGCTTGCCGAGCTTACAATGTTTTCGCTTCCTCAAACAGGCTATTTGATTTAATATAATCATATGTGCCTGCGTTTGCCAAATTTTGTATGGAAGGTGCTGAGAAAAATTGTACTTGATAAAACCGTGGAGGGTATTTTCTTTATTTATAACTCCTCCTTTAATTTTTTCACTTTTCCTCATAATGGGCCCGGCAATGGCAGGAGCCTCTGTAAAGATTGAGGCTCCTGATTCCGCCGACATATCGCTTCGGGGCCCTCTGTCGCTGGAGCGCGCTATAGAAATAGCGTTGGAGAATCACCCGAGTCTCAAAGAAGCCAAGTCCAATGTGGATTCTCAGAGCGCGCGTCTCGGTCAGTCGGCGGCTGCAGCGCGGCCTCGGGTGAGCGCGTCCTCATCCTATGGCTACTCATACAGCGAAGCGGGCGGAGAGCGGGGCTCGATGAACACCGAGTTTACCCTTCAACAGACTATTTTTGACTGGAACAGAACGGAGCTGTCAATAAAGGAAGCCCGTCAGCAGCTCGAAGCGCTGTTGCTGGACGAGAATGGGACGGAGGAGGACGTTGCGCGCTCCGTGATGGACGCGTATTTTTCGTTGAATCGCAGTGAGAGAGCGGTAAAGATTGCAGCGGAGCGCCTTGAAAACTACTCGAAGCGCCTCAAGTGGGCGGAGGACTTTTACCATTTGGGCGCCAAGGCAAAGATAGAGGTTACGAGGGCTCAGACGGACCTGGCGACCGCGAAACTCGACATGGTCTCGTCCCAGGGCGCCAGACAGAAGGCCCTCTCCAACCTCGCTTACGCTATGGGGGTGGCGATGTCGACTCCGGAGATCCTTGAGGACGGGCTTGAATTTGTCCCATATGATATAAATCTCTCTGAGGCCATAGATACGGCTATGAATAACAGGGACGATCTCAAGGCGCAGAGCGTCAGGATAGAGGCTGCCAGGACATCGCTTGCGCTCGCAAAGAAGGGAATGTCTCCGACCCTCTCCGGCAGCGCGGGTTATTCATTCACGGGGGAGATCGATCCGTTCGACGAGAGAGGATGGCGCGTTTCGGTGGGCCTGAGCATACCGGTCACGGACGGAGGAGAGACGCGTGAGCGCGTAAAGCAGGCTGAGGCCAATCTGGAGGGCGTCATGGCCAGATGGGAGAGCATGGCTCAGAACGTGATATTGCAGGCGCGAACGTCTCACGCGTCGCTGGTGGAGGCCAGAGAATCGGTCGAAGCGGCTTATGAGGCGGAGCGCCAGGCGTACGAGACGTTGAATCTGGCTCTTGGACGCTATCAGGCGGGAGTCGGGGAGTCGCTTGAAATATCCGACGCGGTGGATGGCTATGCGCGCTCTCGGCTGAGCGTCCTGACAGCCCTTTATAACCACAAGTCGGCCGAAGTAGAGTTGAAACGAATAATGGGGGTCATAACTCAGTGAAAAGGATAAAAAAACTCAAGGGAGCAATTATATTTCTTTTAATCATCGGCGCCGTTGCAGCGGGAGTTCGATACTACTTTCAGGCGACCCAGGAGCCGCCGCTGAAATTTATAACAACTCCCGCTAGACAGGGGAACCTGCGATCTGTGATACTTGCCACCGGCAAGGTTCAGCCCGTCTCGCTGATAAGCGTGGGAACTCAGACATCCGGAACGCTGAAGGAGCTGTATGTCGACTATAACAGCGTGGTGAAGAAGGGACAGCTCATCGCTCTCATCGATCCCGCGACGCAGGAGGCGGAGCTGGAGCAGGCACTGGCGTCACTGAGGTCGCTTCAGGCCGATCTTGCCGAGGCTAGGGTTAACCAGAGGCTTGCCGCGCAAAACGCGAAGCGCTCGCGGGAGCTGTACGAGCGGGATCTCATTGCCCGATCGGCGTTGGAGGCTGACGAGTCGTCCCTGATGGCCGCAGATGCGCGCATAGAGTCCGCAAAGGCCAGGATTGCACAGCAGGAGGCATCTATAAAACGTTCAAAACTTCAGCTTGGCTATACTCGAATATATTCGCCCGTCGACGGGGTCGTTGTGACGAAAAATGTGGATGTCGGACAGACAGTCGCGGCCAGCTTCAATACCCCTACAATCGCCTCGATAGCCGAGGATCTGTCCGTTATGCAGGTTGAGGTCAACATCGATGAGGCCGACATAGGCAGCGTCTTTCAGGGGCAGAAGGTGGAGTTCAACGTTGACGCGTACCCGGAGAGATTATTCGAGGGGAGCATCACTCAGGTTCGTCTGTCACCAACGTCTGAAAATAACGTAATTTCATATAAAGCCATAGTTTCGTTTTTCAACGAGCAAGTTCAGGGTAAAAATTTGATTCCCGGAATGACGGCTAACGTCACGCTTATCGTGGAGGAGAAGACCGGAGTTCTGCTGGTTCCCAACGCGGCGCTGCGTTTCCGTCCGGTTGGAGCGGACTCGGCGTCGATGGGGATGCAGCCTGGCGGCCCGGGCATGAGGAGGGGGCAGGAGAACAGCGAGGAGACGCCTGTTGTAAGAAAACCCTCTGTATACAGGCTGGAGGGGGATAAGCCGGTGATGGTTCAAGTCGAACGGGGCATAACAGACGGGACGAACACCGAGATAATATCCGGCCTGGAGCGGGACGTCGAGGTTATAATCGGGGTCGACGTGCCAAGTGATATTTAGGGATTATAAAACATGGCGATCGTAGAGTTGCGGGATATCCGCAAGAGTTTCAGGATGGGCGAGGGAGAACTCGAGGTGCTTCATGGGGTTTCGCTCAGCGTCGAGCGGACGGAGTTCATCGCGATGATGGGTCCTTCGGGCTCAGGCAAGTCCACCACGATGAATATATTGGGGTGTCTCGACACTCCCACCTCAGGTGTTTACCTTCTGGACGGAAGAGAGGTCGCGCTCCTCGATCGTGACGAGCTGGCGACTGTGAGAAACGGAATGATAGGCTTTGTCTTTCAGGGTTTTAATCTTCTGCAGAGAACCACTGCTCTGGCAAACGTCGAGATGCCGCTGCTCTACTCCGGCGTTGGGCTGCGCGAACGTCACAGGCGCGCGATGGAGGCGCTTGCCCGAGTGGGGCTCGATGACAGGATGCGCCACGATCCGAGCCAGTTATCGGGAGGACAGCAGCAGCGCGTCGCGATAGCCCGCGGAATAGTGAACCGCGCGCCCATCCTGATGGCCGACGAACCAACCGGCAACCTGGACTCCAGGACAAGCGACGAAATAATGAAGCTCTTCCAGGAGCTCAATGAGGAAGAGGGAATCACGATAATCCTCGTCACTCACGAACCTGACGTCGCCTCGTACGCAAAGCGCATCATACACTTCCGTGATGGCGTGATAATAAGCGACGAAAAAAATAAAAACGTGAGGAGGAGCGTCGCATGATTTCCTTTGGGGAAGTGTTTATGATCGCGCTAAGGGCTCTGATGGTGAATAAGACAAGGTCGTTTCTCACCACGCTGGGCATAATCATAGGCGTGGGCGCCGTTATTGCCGCGTTTGCAGTGGGGCAGGGGGCGAACAAGGTCATCGAGGAGCAGATAGCCATGCTGGGCAGCAACTTCATGTTTATCCAGAACGAGCGGCCGTCTGTGGGCTCTCGCGTGAGCACCAGATATCTGACTGAGGCGGACGCGGAAGCCATAGGGAGGGAGTGCAGCGGTATCGCTGCAGTGGCGCCCTCTGTGCAGGTGTCCGCTCAGGTTATATATGGCAGCGCCAACTGGTCCACATCTGTGGAGGGAAGCACTCCCTCTTACTCTGCGGTCGGGGAGTGGCGCATAGCGTTTGGACGCGACCTGACGCAGCAGGACGTAAGAGCCGGGTCAAAGGTATGCGTGCTCGGCAACACAGTGGCGGAAAAGTTATTCGAGGGGGAAGATCCCATCGGCCGCGTCATAAGAATCCGCACAGTGCCATTTACGGTTATAGGGGTGTTTGCGTCAAAGGGACAGTCGACATCGGGCTACGACCAGGATGATTTCATTCTTGCGCCGCTTTCAACAGCTCAGAGAAGGCTGACTCGCAACGCCAACACCGGCAGAGTTGGAAATATAATGGTGAAGGGCGTATCCATGAAGGCTTTGGACTATCTTGAACTCCAGATTAAGGAGCTTCTTCGGGAGAGGCATCGTATCCGACCGGGAGATCCTGACGACTTCAGAGTGTGGAACATCAGCCAGATACTGGAGGCCCGCCGCAGGTCCACGCAGATAATGTCCATACTTCTCGGAGCGATAGCGGTCATATCCCTGGTGGTGGGCGGTATCGGGATCATGAATATAATGCTCGTCTCCGTGACGGAGAGAACTCGCGAGATCGGTATACGCATGGCCGTTGGAGCGAAATCCAGCGACATACGCATGCAGTTCCTCATAGAAGCGCTCACGCTCTCACTGTTGGGCGGAGCTCTCGGCGTGATGCTCGGTATGGCGTCCGCGTATGGTCTGTCCAGCGTAATGCAGAGTCCTCCTATTTTCGGCATTGGCTCGATAGCCCTCGCGTTTATCTTTTCCTCCTTGGTGGGTGTGGGATTCGGCTTTTATCCGGCATGGAGGGCCTCACTCCTGAACCCTATAGACGCATTGAAGTACGAGTGATCATGTTTTTTGGATACTGCTGTTTTTACTGAAAAAAATTTTCCCCGCAATCTTTCCTCATTAAAAAACTTCACATTTTCCCACATGTTACGTTACAAGCATGTGGTTTTTCCGTTAATTATTTATTTAATTCATTGCATTGTCATTTAATACATACATTTAGTCAGCTATATGTGCAGCACACTCTCTTAAAGAGAGTGTTGACATATTGGCCAAAGCTCTTTATACTTCCCCTTGCTCGCTAGGGCACGGCACCATGACACCGCCACCGTAAAGTCGGAGGCGGCTATACAGAACGAGAACAAAAGAGCCAGAAAACGTTAGGGAAATTAGTTTCGGGTTTGGAAGTTCGAGCGCTTCACGCGTTTGTTATTCCGAATCTTTTTTTGTCTCGACCTCCTGTTTATCAGAGGGCCGAGAAACCAGCAAGCCAAGGAGAGTTTGATCCTGGCTCAGGATGAACGCTGGCGGCGTGCTTAACACATGCAAGTCGGACGGGGTTATATGGAGCTATTCATGTAGTTTACTATAGGGATAAGGAAGTATAACTTAGTGGCGGACGGGTGAGTAACGCGTGAGGACCTGTCCATGGCAGGGGGACAACAGCTGGAAACGGCTGCTAATACCGCGTAAGCGTGCTTTAGGGTACGTAAGAGGGTGAG
>JAISRE010000043.1 GCA_031273805.1 Synergistaceae bacterium
TGCAAAAATTATGTCCTGCCTCTTTTGTGAAGTCTTCAGTAAAACCACTAAAGGCAACCTCACCTAATATAAGTTTTAGAATGAAAATAACGTTAACATAATTTCAGCCAAATTACAATCCTAATCCTTCCTAATCCCGCAAGATTGTCACTAGTCTGTGACAATCTTAACAAATAGCAACCATGACGTGTTACTCAGCGGTTTCCGCGCAGAGCGTGCTCTATAAGACTTACGAGATCGCGCTCTACATCCTCGTCATACCTGCCGCTTCGGAAATCGGCGAATATGCTCTTTTTCTGCTCGTCAGTCGCAGCCGCCGCGAGCATGGCCGTCACATTTGAAGGCGTCTCGACATAGGCGCCGTCCAATACAACGCCGTCGGGGGCGACGATAAATATCTGCGGAGTACGGACCACCCCGGTTCTCTGAGTCATGAAATCTCTCGCTCCGGGAGTGGGATCCCTCGGGAAGTATCTGCTCGTTATGAGGGGGTTGAGCTTGGCCATCGCCTCCATGTAGGCAAAGGCGATATTGCAATCCGGGCAATACATCATTCCTATCATCAGTATCGTGACCGGAGTATCCACCCGCTTTACAGCGTCACTGAAAAAATCAGAAACCTTTAACGAATCCAGCCTCTCCAATGCCATCTCGATATCGAGCGCGGTGCCGGTCATCATGTATTTTTCGAGGGTAAGGCTCTGCGTGAGATCCACCCGATCTCCCTCAGGCGAAAAGATGCCGGCGGAGGACGAGGAAGCGACTATAAGCACAATTGCCAGAGCGGTGAGAAATGAATTCATGAATCTTACATACACAACATATCATCTCCATTACATATCAATTTAGTATATTTTACCACATAACAAATTATACATGGGAGTATGTCAATTGCCATCTGATTTGTCAACACGGCGGGCAATATTTTTGAAGCATCAGATTGAGGTATATTTGATTTTTAGTGTGTGTAATCTGAAAATATTCTTGTATCATTAAGGGAAGCACTGATTTAATAACCTTCGGCTGCAATGGGCGAATTCGCCCGCCATCTTCATGGTTGCCACAAAATATGCTACGACGTTCAATGATATTATTTTACTCAAGGAGGCTAATAGATGACGACTCGAGACGATGAAGCCCGCGCAAGCCAGTTTGCGCTTTTCAAATCCATCAAATTCGCGCCGCTGTTCTTGACCATGTTCCTGGGCGCATTCAACGATAATTTTTTCAAAAGCGCTATGGTTATATTGATAACATACCGGCTTGCGGGGATGTCCGGCGTCGACGCCCGGATATTGGTTACTCTGGCCGCAGGCGTATTTATTCTGCCGTTTGTGACGTTTTCGGCATTGGCGGGACAGTTGGCCGATAAGTACGAGCGCTCCGGCCTGGTAAGGAAGATCAAGATAGCGGAGATCATCATAATGGCCGGGGCGATTCTCGGCTTCAGGCTCGGCAGCATAACGATATTGATGATAGTTCTCTTCATGATGGGCGCCCAGAGCGCATTCTTCGGCCCGCTCAAGTACAGCATACTGCCGCAGCACCTGGACAAGAGCGAGCTTATCGGCGCCAATGGGCTCATCGAGACCGGCACATTTCTCTCGATACTGCTTGGGACTATCTTCGGAGGGATATTCGTGATGCGTGACGGAGGCGTGCTGATCGTCAGCCTGTTGGTGATAGGCATAGCTGTCGCCGGATGGCTCGCCAGCCTGTACATACCTCCGACGCGAATTATCGATCCCTTTATGGAGTTTCGTTTTAATTTGTTAAGAGAGACATTCGCGTTGGTGAACAACGTGCGGCCAAGGCGCGACATATTCCTCTCGGTAATAGGCGTTTCGTGGTTTTACTTCGTAGGAGGCACATTCCTCTCGCAGTTTCCTACGTACGCAAAGACGGTGATAGGCGCGGATGAACAGGTAGCCACGCTGTTTCTGGCCGTGTTTTCTATAGGCATAGCCGCAGGGTCACTCGCGTGCAACGGGCTGCTGAAAGGCGAGGTGTCCGGACGGTACGTGCCTGCCGCAGCGCTCGGCATGGCCGTTTTGAGCGTATTGCTGTATGCGGCGAGCCTCCGCCCCCCTCTGCCGGACGACGCGCCGCTGATCGGCGCATGGCAATTCGTCCGGACGCTGCCTAACATCGCTGTGCTCCTATGCCTCCTGGGCATATCATTTTTCGGAGGACTGTACATCGTGCCGCTTTACGCGATAATTCAGAGCAGAAGCGGCGAGGACAAACTCGCCAGCATCACAGCCTGCACCAACATAATGGACTCCCTGTTCATGGTCATATCGTCGCTCGCCGCCACCGGAATGCTGACTCTGGGCATGTCCATTCCACAGATATTTCTGGCCACAGCGGCCCTCACAGTGATAGCCGCATGGGTAATAAGAGGCGCAGTACGGGAAGTGAATTTTCACAATGGGAGCGCTCCTCACGTGTAACCGCGCCCTGTCATATCAGCGTCAGTAAATCCGGTTTATCGTTGAGATATTCGTATATTATATTGTGCTCTTTCATGCGGGACAGCAGCGGCTCGAAATCCGCAGGCGAACATACCTCGATGCCCACTATCGCGGGGCCCTTTTCGCGAGAATTTTTTTTGGTGTATTGAAACAGCGTTATATCGTCATCAGGCCCCAGCACATTCTCCAAAAACTCCCTCAAGGCCCCGGAACGCTGTGGAAAACGCACCATGAAATAATGCTTCAGGCCCGCGTAGAGCATGGAGCGCTCCTTTATCTCCTCCATGCGGGTTATGTCGTTATTGCTGCCGCTCACAACACAGACTACGTTTTTGCCCCGTATGGCGTCGCCGAGATACGGCAGGGCCGTGATCGATGCGGCGCCGGCGGGCTCGACCACTATCGCGCTCTCGTTGTACAGCTCCAGAATGGTGGAACAAATTCGGCCTTCCGGTACTACTATGATGTCGTCCAGAAACTTTCTGCATATTCTGTAAGTCATCACGCCAGGCGTGCGGACCGCTATCCCATCAGCGAACGTGTCGATATCGTCCAAGGTGGTCACCTGCCCGGCCTCGAATGACCGCTTCATCGACGCGGCGCCTGAGGCCTCCACTCCGATGATCTTAGTCTCCGGGCTTATCGCTTTGAACACGCTGGACACCCCGGCCGCAAGTCCTCCGCCCCCGATCGGCAAAAACAGATAATCCACCGAGCACTTCGCGTCGTTCAGTATATCGAGCCCCACAGTACCCTGCCCCTCGATGATGAGCGGGTCGTCGAACGGATGTATGAAACAGGCGCCGCGGGCGCTGCAATACTCCATCGCCTCCTGACACGAGTCATCATAAGTGTCGCCGGAAAGGACTATTTCAACATTATCCCGACCGTGCATCCTGACCTGCCTGATCTTCTGCTGAGGCGTCGGCTTCGGCATGAATATCGCGGCTCTGACACCGAGACGCAGAGCGGCAAAGGCGACCCCCTGCGCGTGATTGCCCGCGCTCGCGCACACCACGCCGCGCTCCAGTTCTTCAGGCGTAAGGCTGGATATTTTATTGTAAGCCCCGCGTATTTTATATGAGCGCACCACCTGAAGGTCCTCACGCTTGAGCCATATTTCCGCGTCGTATCTCTCGGAAAGCGGCGCGTTCAGAAAGAGCGGCGTATGCTGTACCACTCCGCCAATTCGCTGCCTGGCCCTCTGGATGTCGCTCAGCTGCGGCCAATAATCCTCTTTCGTATCCGTCATATTACATGCAGGCCCCCGAATCCATGATATTTTGTTCAAAATGCGATTATCCCAGTAAAAAGGCCATAAATCAAGGGAACTGCGGCCTCGTCCAATATAGGCAAAAAAATCCTGACCAATTTGCACCTAGCCTATTGACAATCGTGGAAAAGCGTTATATCATGCCATTAGTCAATGAAGGTCAACATTAAATAATAGACAGGAGGAGACAAAAAATGTTTGCACTAACACCATTCAGAAGCAACTTGGCATCACCGGCATCCCACAGGAGGTCGCTGCTGGACATCGACGATTTATTCAACCGGCTTATGTGGACGCCGGGCATCGTGGGACAGACGGGTCTAAGCGATTTTGACATGTACGAGCAGGATGGCAAGCTTAATATGTCAATCGAAGCGCCGGGAGTGAACCCTGACGAAGTTGAAATCCGTACTTCCAAGGACAGGATTCAGATCAAGTCGAAGAGCGAGTCGGAGGACAAGAGCGGCAAGGATGACGAGGGCAAGACCTGGTACAGCAAAAAGACCGTATCTTCCTTCAACTACGATGTGAGCCTGCCGTTCGAGATCGACACCGACAAGGCCGAGGCTCTGTTTGAAAATGGAGTCATACACATAAGCGCTCCACGGCTCCAGATATCCGAGAGCAAGGTGCTCTCGATTAAAAAAGCCTGATAAGCAGCCCTTATTCAAAAGACGAGCGCGCGTAATATAAAACCGCGCGCTCGTCTTTTATTATGCGCTCCTAAGGACATGCTGATTTGTCGTTAAAAGCCTAAGGAAACGCTGATTTAATGTTCTTTGCGGCGAAATGGAGTGGATTCGTTCTCCATCGCGTTGTTCTCGGCGCGAACTTTCGCCGCAACGGTTGTCGCGAAAATGGCCGCAGGCACTTCAGAGCTACGTTGAGGACCATTTTTGTGGCAACCGTGAAGATGGTGAGCGAATACGCCCATTGCAGCCCAAAGGTTATTAAATCAGCGTTTCCCTAATTATCTTGCAAGTTCGCTCACTTTACGCGCCAACAGATCTATTTCGTCATAGGTATTGTAAAAAGCTATTGACGGGCGCACAGTGCCCTCATAGCCCAGCCGGCGCAATATCGGCTGCGCGCAGTGATGCCCGGTCCGAACCGCTATACCGGCGTCGTTCAGGTATCGCCCCACACTTTCGTTGTCCTGGCAATCGAGCACGAAGGATATGGCGCTCGCCCTGTCAGCAGCGCGTCCAACCATCGTAAGTCCCGGAATTCTCCCGAGCGCGCTAATGCCATATTCGAGCAGCGCGCGCTCGTACAGGGCGATGTTCTCCATACCGATGGCCGACACATAATCAATCGCCGCTCCAAGACCAACGGCGTCCGCGATATTGCCGGTGCCCGCCTCGAATTTCTGAGGCGCCCTGTGATAAATGGTGCGCTCGAAGGTGACGTCAGCGATCATATTGCCGCCGCCCTGCCAGGGCCGGGCAGACTCCAGCACATCCTCTTTTCCGTATAACGCCCCTATCCCGTTAGGTCCAAATATCTTGTGACCTGAGAACACGAAGAAGTCCGCATCCAGCGCATATACGTTGACCGGCATGTGCGATATCGACTGTGCTCCGTCAACGCATACGCGGACGCCGAAGCCATGCGCTATAGAAATCATCTCCTGCACCGGGGCAATCGTTCCGATTGCGTTAGACACGTGAGTTATCGAGACAAATCGCGTCCTTTTATTGAAGAGCCGCGCGTATTCTGACAGTATTATCTGCCCGTCTTCATCCACCGGAGCCACCCTCAGAACTGCTCCGGTCTCCTCGGCTATCATCTGCCACGGGACAATATTGGCGTGATGCTCGAGCTGCGTCAGAATAATCTCGTCCCCGGACTGAAGGAGAGGTTTTACATACGCGTTGGCTACCAGGTTCAGCCCCTCCGTGGCGCCTCTTACGAATACTATGTTCTTATCGCCGGGCGCCCCGATAAATTTTGCGACTTTGCTCCTGGCCCCCTCGAACGCATCCGTCGAGCGAGCGGCCAGAGTGTGAGCTCCGCGATGCACGTTGGAATTCTCGTTGCTGTAATAATGAGATATCCTGTCTATGACCTGCTGCGGACGCTGGGTGGTGGCAGCGTTATCCAGCCAGACAAGAGGTTTGCCGTTCACCTGGAGGGAGAGCGCCGGAAAATCCGAGCGAATTTTCTCCAACGGCGTCCCTCCGATCGATGGCAATGACCTGCCTGGCTCCACATCCGTCTCGCGTGGCGCGACTCGTCCGGCATCAGACGAGTCGCTCGGTACTACAGTCGGACGGTAGACGTCGCCGGTCTTTGCACTCCGCTCCGGGTAGAACTCCGGAAAATAGCCTGCGGCAAACGCGGCAAGCTCGCGCTCACTCGGCAAACCGTAAGCATCAGGGTCAAAACCGTAAGCTACCGCCGAAACATCGGTCAGATCGTCAGAATAAGGCGACGGCGCGTCAGATCGACTTGTAGTCATAGTAATCACCGACCTCGACATCCTCTAGAACCGCGATGGCGTCGTCGGCCAGGATCGCCGCTGAGCAATACAGAGAGAGCAGGTATGACGCAACGCCGCTGTCGTCGATACCACGGAATCGGACCGAGAGACCGCGTGACTGTTCGTTTGGCAGACCGGCCTGGTAGAGGCCGATAACGCCGCGTCTCGCCTCACCGGTGCGCACAAGGAGAATATTGGTCTTGCCGGATTTGCCCTTCGGATTCTTCTGGCCATCAACAAAAAGCTTGTCAGTGGGAATGATGGGTATGCCGCGCCAGCTTATGAAGGTTCCGCCGGCTATGTTGACGGTCACCGGAGGCACGCCGCGCCTGGTGCACTCGCGCTCAAAAGCTGCTATTGCCCTGGGGTGAGCCAGGAAAAACGATGGTTCCTTCCAAACTTTTGTAATCAGCTCGTCGAGGTCGTCCGGCATCGGCCTGCCATCTCTGGTCTGGATGCGCTGGAAGTCGACGGTGTTCTTGAGGAGACCGTAGTCGTCGTTATTGATTATCTGGCTCTCCTGGCGCTCCTTCAGGCTCTCGATGGCAAGAGATATCTGCTCGCCGATCTGGTCATACGGAGAGCTGTATACATCGGATATCCTCGTATCCACATTGATGATGGCGGAAATTGAGTTAAGCTCATACTCGCGGGGCTTAGTCTGGTATTCCACATAGCCCTTCGGTATCTCTATCTTCCTGGGATCCTGACTGCACAGGACATCGAGTGGAGTATCCCCCTCCACAACCTTGTTCACACGATAAATGCCGGCATCGAGACCCTTGAACTCCAAGATCTTTGTGAGCCATCTCGGCGTGATAGCGGCAAACTGCGGGGTGGTTTTAGTGACATTTGCCAGTTGGTACGCGGCATCGCGGCCAAGGGCATTGATTACAGGTTTTTCAGACATAAATATTCCTCCTAAAAGTATTTGTAAAAATCATATACACTCTGTGACCTCTGCATTCCTAAATTGAAAAATGCAGATTCTACAATTCAATACTGCGGCAAATCACTGTCTACGTCCCGCGCCCAGGCATTGACGCCATCCTTCAGATTCAGCAGCCTGCCCTTATAACCGACGTCTCGCAGCGCTCGAATGGCGAATATGCTTCGCTGTCCTATCTTGCACAGGAATACAGCATCTATTTCAGGGTCGAACTCGTCGACGCGTCGGGCCATCTGGCCGAGCGGTATTGGTTTGGCCCCGGGAAATTTCGCTATAGCGCGCTCGTGCGGCTCCCGTATGTCAATGATCTGAAGCTCGTCTCCGCAATCGATGCGCTTCTTCAATTCTGTTGCGGTTATCGTCTCTATGGGCGCCTCGTCCGAGGGAAGGCTGATTCCGCAAAATTGCTCGTAATCGATCAATTCTCTGATACTGGGCTCAGCTCCGCATATCGGACATAGAGGATCCTTCTCTATCCTGAGCTCACGAAATTTCATCCTCCACGCGTCAAACAACAAAAGCCTCCCTATAAGCCCGTCTCCTCCGCCAACAATGAGCTTTATAACCTCGCATGCCTGTATCGTGCCCACTATACCCGGCAGCACGCCGACCACCCCGCCCTCGGCGCAGGATGGCACAAGCCCTGGAGGGGGCGGAGACGGGTAAAGACATCGGTAACAGGGCCCCTCTTTGGCGTAGAACACGCTCGCCTGCCCCTCGAATTGGTATATGGAACCGTATACGTTAGGTATGCCCAACAGCACACACGCGTCGTTGACGAGATAGCGAGTCTGATAGTTGTCTGTCCCATCGGCCACGACATCGTAATCTTTCATGATATCGAGCGCGTTCTCCGCCGTCAGCCGCGTGTTATGCGCAATCACGTTCACGCCAGGGTTCAGTCCGCGAATTCGGTCACGGGCCGAGGCGGTCTTTGGCCTGTCTATATCCTTAGTGCCGTGAATTATCTGGCGTTGAAGATTTGAAGCCTCAACAAAGTCAAAGTCAACCACGCCAAGAGTCCCCACGCCAGCCGCCGCAAGATAGAGGGCCAGCGGCGCTCCTAGGCCGCCGGTGCCGACAATCAGCACTCGGGCGGCTCTGAGGCGTTTTTGTCCGTCGATTCCTATCTCAGGCAACAGCAGGTGTCGGCTGTATCGGGATATCTCGTCGTTTGACAGGTCGGCAAGCCTGCTGTCGTCTATCAGGTTCATTCAGAGCTCTCTGCCCCTCCCGCTATTGCCGGGACCAGCATCAGCGTGTCTCCATCCTTCAGCTTCGTGTCCAGTCCGCTCAAATTTTTGATATTGGCGTCGCCAAGATAAACATTTATGAATGAGCGAAGCGCACCGCTATCCTCATATAAATGTGTCCTGATATCTGGATACAGGTCCGCGAAAGCGGAGATTGCCTCTCCCGCAGTGGTTCCCTCCACCAGCACATCCGCCCGTCTGTCCGTGAAAACTCTAAGTGCTGTCGGAATCTGGATTGTTACAGACATATCATAACCACTCCTTTGTCAGCGCTGCAGTTCTTGTATAAACCGCGCGCGGTCAGGCGTCATCTCCCAACTCGTGAGCGCGGCGGATTTACCGCTTTCTACAGCCACTATTACGTATGAATAACATGGCATGGCGTGTTTGAGGTCGTAATCAGACGGCATGGCAGGATGATCGGGATGGGAGTGATAAAAGCCGAGAACATCAACACCCCTCCGGCGAGCCTCGATCTCCGCCCTCATAAAATCGTCAGGCCCTATTGTGAAGCGATGGTACTGTTCATCCGCGTCACTGGTGTTGTCGATTTCGATGATCTCAGTAACACTCCGCGCGCCGTCAGGATCGACAGTGCCAAGTAAAATCCCGCAGCACTCGTTGGGATAGGACGCCTCAGCCTCATTGCGTATGGCTCGATTTACCGCATCGTCAAGAAATATCATTTCTCATTGTCCCAGAAGGAGTCAGAGAGATATCTGCCTCCGTTGTCACATAGAACTGTGACGACGACAGAACCTCCCGGAAGTGTTCGCGCCAGTGAAATGGCCGCGCTGACGTTCGCTCCGGAGCTTATTCCCACAAATATCCCCTCCTCTTTAGCAAGCCGCCTCGTCATATCGCGCGCTGATTCGGTTGTAACCGTGATGACGCTATCTATCAAGCTTTCGTCGTAAATTCCCGGCCTTATTGTGGAGTCAATGTGCTTTGTCCCCTCGATGCCATGGAACGGGGAGTCAGGCTGCACCGCTATCGTCCTGGCGTTAGAGCACTCCTTCAATCTCTTGGATACACCCATAAATGTCCCTGAGGTCCCTAAGCCGGTAATGAAATGAGTGATCTCATGCCCGGTCTGCTCCCATATCTCAACACCGGTCGTCTCGTAATGTGCCCTCATATTCGCCCTGTTGTTGTATTGGTCGGGATAAAAATAACGATCAGGGGAGCTCTTCACGGCATCGCGCACAGCGAGAAGCGCCCCGTCAGAACCCTCCAGAGGATCGGTCATAACTATCTTCGCCCCGTAGTTATGAATTATTCTATGTCGCTCCAAACTGGCATTCTTCGGCATGTACAACGTCACATCATAGCCAAGCGCCGCTCCAATCATAGCGTAGGCAATGCCGGTGTTGCCGCTTGTAGCGTCGATTATCGTCTTTCCACGAGTCAACGCCCCTCTGTCAATACCATCCAAAATCATTGCCTTTGCAGCCCTGTCTTTGACCGATCCGCTTGGATTGCAAAACTCCGCCTTTGCGAACAAACGAACTTCAGGCACATCCGCCGCTATGTTCCCGAGCTCCAATAGAGGCGTATTTCCTACCAGTTCCAGAATGCGCATAAACTGCCCCCCTCAGGGAAATAAAAAAAGATGAAAACGACAGCACTTTATCCCGCTGAAAAGAGCGCCGCCAGCGGATACTATATTAATCATATCAGTAAATATACTTATTGGCAACTTCAAACAGCCTTCGAAATAGGAGTAAGTTCAGGTGGGCATTACAATGCAGTATATTTGTCCGCCCTCTTTGCAGTTGTTGCAAAAATGCTCCTCAACGTAGCTCTGCTACGCCTGCGGGCATGCTTGCAACAACTGCTTCGAGAAGCGAATAAATCTACTGCATTTCACTCAAAGAATACTAAATCAGTGATTCCTTATCACTCTGTGAAGAGCCTCACTATATCCTTCCACGTAACCAGAGCTATCAAAGCCAGCAGCATTGCAAACCCAACCAGGTGAATTCTATTCTCCCACTTTTCTGGGAATTTGCGCCTAAAGACCATTTCACCAAAAAGAAACACAAGTCTCCCCCCGTCAAGCGCGGGAAGAGGGAGAAGATTTAACAAACCGAGATTGAGATTGATGACGGCGAGGAATGTGATAAAGGTCCAGAAGCCCTGGCGCGCGGCGTCGCCAGCCATGGAGGCTATGCCGACAGGACCCGTTACATCCGCAGCGATTCTCCCGGCAAGCATCTTCCAGAGCCCTGTCAATATTTCGACGCTGGCCTGCCAGCAGTAACCCATTCCTGTAAATATCGCCTTAAAAAACGGATACCTGACCTTGGCAGGCTGAACGCCCCAGAGTCGTACGCCTCTCTCGTCGCTCACCGGGACTTTACCTCTCAATACAACCTCGGAATTATCCCTCATTACGACTATACTGACGTCGTCCGTATCTATCTTTTGAAGTGTTTCACGTATCGCGGACCACTCGCTGATGTCCACTCCATTTATGGAGACGACCCTGTCCCCCGGCAAAGCACCCATCACGGCGGCGGGATATCCCTCCATGATATTGCCTATGACCGTGGTTTTAGAATCAATGATACCGTAGCCGCTCAGCAGAAAGCTCATCAGAATCCACGCCAGTATGATATTGCAGAGCGCTCCTCCGGCTATGATAATAAATCTCTCCCATGGACGCTTTACCGTAAAGGCCCTGGTTGGGTCCGGTTCGTCACCCGGTCTCGGTTCATCCTCTTCTCCCTCCATGCGGACAAACCCGCCGATGGGCAGCGCCCTGACGGACCAGAGCGTCCCCTTTCTGCGTCTTGAAAACAGAACAGGCCCCATCCCAAACGCAAACTCATGCACCTGCACGTTTCTCCATATAGCCGCTAAGTAGTGTCCTCCTTCATGAATTATCACGCATATCCCTATAACTATCAGAAACGAAATCACACTTGTGAGAAATGAGATTATATTTTGCAATTTTTTTCACTTATCCTCCCGATGCGGTAATTATCGATTCAGCCATGCGGCCTCCAAGCGATATAAGCTCTATGGCGTCCTCGAGTGTAGATGGTTTCGCGCCGGAATACTCTTCCAACGTTCGCTCTATTATATTTGATATGGTTAAAAATGGAATATGGCCTTTTAAAAATGCGTTCACCGCGACCTCGTCAGCCCCTATTAAAAGAGGCGGATAAGCGCCGCCAACTCGCGCCGCATCGAGCGCTATCCTAAGACATGGGAAACGGTTCGTATCGGGTCGTGAAAAATTCAAGGACCACTCCCTCATCTCCGGCGCCCTGAATTCGTCTCTCTCACCGAGGGGGATTCGATCAGGCCACGCAAGCGCCGCAGCGGCCGGTATGCGCATGTCTGGTTTGTAGGAAAGAAGTTTCATAGTCGAATCTTTGAAAATAACTATACCGTGAACCTGCGAGCTGGGATGTATGAGGGCTTCGACGCCGGAGGCTGGCTGATTGAAAAGCTGCATGGCTTCGATACATTCTATTCCTTTATTCATTAAAGTAGCCGAATCTATGGTGATCTTAGCGCCCATTGCCCAAACCGGATGTTTGAGCGCGTCCGCTGGAGTTATGTCCCTCATCCTGTCTGGAGTCCAATCCCTGAACGGTCCTCCGGAAGCCGTGAGGAGGATGCGACTCACGAGGCTCTGCGGCTCGTCCCTCAGACACTGCCATATCGCGCTGTGCTCGCTATCCAGGGGGCGCAGCTGATCAGGCCTCCGCACCAGAGGCATGACCCACTGTCCGGCAGCAACGATACTCTCCTTGTTGGCAAGAGACACATCCTTGTCGGATTTAAGCGCGCGCTGGAGTGAAGTTATCGCATCCGTGCCTGAGGAGGCAAAGACAACATGATCTACATCGGAGAGAGACGCTATGCTCTCGAGACCCTCTCTTCCGGTAAGGAGTTCTATGCCATATTTTTTAAACTCGCTCGCCTCGCAGTTTTTAGCGTCTGATGGAGCGAAAAGACACGCGTATGACACTCCGAAACGCCTCGCGAGATCGAGCAGTGAGGATGCGTTGGAGCGACAAGCAAGGGCTGTCACCTGAAAACGATCCGGAAACATGCCGCATATATCGAGAACCGAACTGCCGACGCTGCCTGTTGCGCCTATTACCGCTATTTTTATTCTCCCGGCGCCGAACACTGAACCCCTCAACTTATAATCTCTATTATGAAAAACGTCAATGTGGCATTCATAAGAACGCTGTCGAATCGATCCAGAAAACCGCCGTGTCCAGGTATTATGTGGCCCGTATCCTTGACGTTCGCCTCGCGCTTGAGCACTGACTCAGCTAAATCACCAAGCTGTCCGGCCACTCCGCACAACGTGCCCAAAATGACCCAGGGAAACGGCTCTATCTCGAGGACAACCGGCAAAACCGCGCCGCATATCGTGCTCGACACCACCCCCGCTACAAACCCCTCAAGGCTTTTTTTGGGGCTGACCCTATCACACAACGGGGTCGAACCAAAGTTGGTACCTATCAAATAAGCTCCGACATCACAGCTCCATGTGCAAAAAAAGATGGTAAATAGACATATCTGCCCGTTCGGACGAGAGCTCATCAGTATCATAAAGCTCCAGGGCAGCGCAATATATATCAGGCCGGCAAGAGTACCTCCCAAGTTAAAAAGCGCATAGCTGTGCC
>JAISRE010000098.1 GCA_031273805.1 Synergistaceae bacterium
TTTGTGCCATAATATAGCCTCCTCGGACTATATTATAGTGGGTCACCACCCGTATGCAAGTAAGGATTTATAAATATATTTATCCACATATGCATTCATAGCCTGAATCCTCCCCTCTGCTGGACTTATTGAGCTGCCGGCAATGAACCCTCCGGTCGCTCCAAACGCCTTCGACATCGTCCCTATCTCGACGTCCACCTGTCCATGAAGGCCGAAATGGTCAACTATGCCTCTGCCGCATTTTCCCAGCACGCCCTCGCCGTGCGCGTTACTCCTCAATGTGCCGACTTGCCAACCGATGCCCATAAAACTGTTTTATTCTAACCTCTTTTAAGTTTTTTAGGTAGATTTCCGCAAAAATCTTATCTCGTCATATACAGACAGAGACCTGAGATGTTATGTCCCAGGTCTCTGTCAACGACAGATTGTTTGAGTGGTGATGGTGCGGGATTTATGAGGGGTATATCGGACGGATGTCCGATTTAATAAGGTGGCATATAGAAATATTCAGAGGGTCACGCGGCAGCTATCTTTTTCCCGTAGGCCACGCACAAATCCGCGCTTTCGCCCTCCGGCGTTTCATGAACTATCAGCCCGTCGTCGACCAACAGGGCGCCGACATCCTTCAAATCCTTAGACCAGCTTCGCATCCAGTCGCCCTCGCCCCAGCCGTACGAGCCGAAGAGCGCGACTCGCCTCTCTTTGAGGCTTGGTTTTGCGGCGGTTACGAACGGCTCCATCTCGCTCTCCTCGATGACCTCATCCCCCATCGACGGAGACCCTAATACAATGACGTCATAATCTGTGAGCTCGTCCTGAGACGCCGCAGATACCAGCTTGCAGATAACCTCTGCTCCGGCTTCACGAGCCCCCTGCCCAATCAGCTCCGCCATCTTTTCGGTGTTTCCGGTTCCAGACCAATAGATTATCCCAACTTTTGCCATTTCAAAATCACTCCTTGAGTTTGTTCTTAGGGAAACGCTGATTTAATAACCATTTCGCCGCAAAGAACATTAAATCAGCGTTTCCTTAGAGATTGCCGATAAAATCGCCTGAATGACGTTCAGCCACCCTACGAATTAAAATGAACAGCAAGGATCGTGTTTTGTTTTTACCTTCTAACTATACAGGCAGCCAGCTTTTGAAAGCAGTGCCCACGCGCTCTCCATCTCGGCCCTCTTATACTCGTCAAATATCTTTGTTGCCCGGCACTCATCCCCGTAAACCTTCCAGTAACCCACCAGTTTGGGGTTGCGACCCTCGTTCTCGATAAAACCCTTCACGTCCTCGAGAGGAAATCCCAGAAATATGCCCATCTCGTGAGGAATCCCCGTCTTGAAGCGCTCCCTCAGCCTGTTGACGCAGGAAGTTACAGAGTGAAAACTATCATACCCGCGCTCCATGAGAAATCTTCTGGTCTCATCGGGCTTTATCGTCTCCAGCAGCATCTCTCTTCTATACATGAAGAGCAGCACCGAACGATTGGTATTCGATATCTCAGCGAATTCGATCGACAAATTATCGGACATCTCTTTCCGGGCGACGTACCACGCTGTCGCCACGTCCTCCCCGGAACGGCAAATATTCAGGATGCTTCCGCATTTAATGCCGTATATCACAGGCGCTCCAAAGCACATTATCATTGATTTTATAAAATCTACCGTCCCCTGGGTCTTGAGAAACAGCATAAATCTCTGCAAGATCGGCATGGATACACCCCTTAAGCCCGGTGGTCTCTCTTTTCACAAACATCAGCGCTTCTCAAAGAATTAACTATGTTAGTTATTACAAACAACATTGAGATATTACATTGACCGATCCAATTTGTCAAGACCCCGTATGTGATAAAATAAAATGGAGGCAAGAATTTTTCCTCGAAAAATTTGTCTTTCAAGTGATTCGACAGGTAATTATACGCATAAAAGGTGATGCCTTTTACAATCACGTGTAGTTAGTAAAATTAAACTTAATTTGACGCGGTAAATACGTATCTCCGTACAAGTATAAGAGGCAGGGCAATTATGCATTTTTGACGATTTTTTAGGGCAGAGGAGCGCGCCGATGTTTCGCTCAAAAAATAATTAATTTCGTGATTAATTAACGCGTCGCCAGTTACATCGCGACGCGTTAATAGGTTATAATAGCATTGATCTTCTGAACTTATGGGCCTGAGTTTTTGCCGCTGTCAGCCACTAAGGTTCCCGCAATGGCATAGTTCTCACGGCTCATTTCGTTGAATATCACGCGCACCTGTTCGGCGTTGACGCCGAAACAGCTGCAGGTCAGTTGGGTCACGCCATTGACAAATTCACGCTTTGCCTCTGTCGTGCGGCCCTGCAGTAAGTTAACTTGAATGATGGGCATACAATCTCTCCTTTTGGGGGTTTTTTTGAATATGAGTTACATAAACTACCGGGACATTATAGCAACAATCCTCATGTTCACAGTCGGCGCCTGCGCCGGTTCGTTTATAAACGCGGTAGCCATGCGCACTGTAGCTGACAAGAAATGGTGGGGAAAGGAACGCTCGACATGCGATCTCTGCGGCGCCACTCTTAAGAGCGCGGATCTCGTTCCGATAATCTCATTTTTAATGCTGTCAGGAAAGTGCCGGTACTGCAAAGCGCCCATAAAACCAAGACATTTTACGGCCGAGATCCTCTCCGCCGCGCTTACCGCCGCGCTCTTCCAAAGATGGGGGGTAAGCCCCGCATTGGCTATGTCTCTGGCTGTGCTCTGGTTCTCGCTGTTTAACTCATTGACTGACATCGAAAACGGTTATATCTATGATGTGTGGGCAATAGCGCTTGGGGTGACAGGACTATTGATGCGGATAGGCGGAGGGTGGCCCGCGATATTGGACGGCATTCTCGGAGGAGCTCTGGGCTTCTGCTTTATAGCGCTGATAATCCTTGTCAGCCGGGGCGGAATGGGCTGGGGTGACGCAGTGTTGATGCTTGGCATTGGAGGCGCGGTTGGGTGGAAGTACTGCGCGATCTCTCTTTACTCCGGTTTTATGGTTGGCGGGATTATTGTGCTTCCTCTGATGATAGCGAAGAAGCTCAAGAGAAAAGACGCCATACCCCTGGGACCATTTCTCGCCGCAGGAGCCATAATAACCCTTTTCATCGGCAGCTCGTTTATCCGGTATTTTGGATATATTATTGGAAGTTATCCAGGTTGGCCCTGGGGGTAATTTTACTCTTGCCATAGCGATGCAAAAGGGTAAAGTTGATGTGTGGTTACGTTTCGGCTCGTTTAGTTATAGAAATTGCTGAGGGAGCAGGTGAGGTTCTGTGAACAAGTTTACGCTGGCATTTTTATTCGGAACAGGGATATTGCTCGGGCTCTCGAAATATTTGGGTTCTGACGAGATGACCCCGATATATATTGTTGCGCTGATGCTCGTGGTTCTGCCAATGATGCTTATCTTCGACTCGGACAAAAGGAAAAACCTTGACGAGGAACGAGCTATGGCGATCCTGCAGGAAGCCCAGAATATAAATATGGCGAAAAAAGAGGTTAAGTCCAAGATACCCAAGAACTCCCCAAGAAGGGAGTCGAGCGCCGCGTTCGAGGGCGCCGCCAAGGTCGGCGCAGCCAGGTCAATGGCCACGATGGTGCGGAAACCGCGTCTGCGCGAAAAGATACTGGAGATATGCGACTTCGCCGATATGGTGTTGGAGACGATTCGCCGTATGCCATACGACACTCCCGCCGCCATTGCCTTCAGCGAGAATCACCTGTCCAAACTGACGGAGGCTCTGGATAGGTGTTTTGAGATGAGCAAGAGAGATGATTACAAACATGCTCCCGAATCGCTGGATGCCAAGGAGATAGAGTGTTTCAGCATATTTATATCGGCGTTCAAAAAGCAGCAGGAGAATATACTGACCGAGGGCAAGCGTTGTTAGGGAACCGCTGATTTAATAACCTTTGGGCTGCAATGGGCGGATTCGCTCGAAGAACATTTAACCAGCGATTCCTTAGGGAACCCCCGAATCATTTTGATGATTTCTCCTGCCGCGTATCCTTATGCTGTCCACAAAACCTGAAAAAATAGCCCCGGGCGTGTCATTTGGCGGGCTATGTTTTTTTGCGCGGCATACGCTTTGACCATGTGAACGAATCCGCATTGACAAAAAAGGAGAGTGTAATATATGGGTAAACCGAGGACAATAGACGAGTTCAAGAGCGCAAACGCGTGGTGGAGAACGAAAATTCTGACTGAGATCATTCAATCAGGCGACGGGGTGACGGACCTGTTACGCGCTTTGAGGGACAGGGCGGCCAGACCATTTTTTATAATAGATGAAATACTAAAGCCTCAGGAGCGCTTCCTGCCTATTTTTGAGATGGAGGAGAAATTCATCTTCGACGCGTCTCGATCGGAGCCTCGCACAGGGGATGTTGACGGGCTCGTCGCTCTGATAAAGGCGAAAGATACTCTGCCTGACGCGATAGTCGGTGTTGGCGGGGGGAGCTCGATGGATCTTGCGAAGTCGGTGGGAATATGCCTCGCTAATCCTAAAACCGCCGCAGAGTATCAGGGGTACGGCCTCGATATGAAGCGGGGCTTGGATATCTGGGTGCTGCCGACGCTGAGCGGCACCGGCGCAGAGGTCACTCCAATAGCGGTGTTGAGGGGCCCTGAGAAAAAACTAGGCATCAACAACAATTTCACCGCCCCGACCGTTGCTGTAATAGACCCGGGGCTCTCGTCCGGCGCGCGCAAATTCAACAGGTTCTTCACAATGATGGACTGCTTCTTTCATCACTACGAGATAACGAGGAGCAAAACAAGCGAGGAGAGCGCGCTGCTGGACGCGCGTGACGGTCTTGACCTCGCCAAGGAGGTGCTGTCCGGCGACCTGTCGGAGTTCTCTGTCGAGAGCGCAGTCAAGTCCGTCATGGCGTCCGTGCTTGGCGGCAGCAGTACGATAGGGGGGAGAGTCGGGGTAAGCCACGCCATATCCTACGGGCTCAGCAACTCGAGTCCGCACCTGCCTCACAGCGTGGCGGTGACCATATCGATGCTCGCCTGCCGTGATATTTATGCCGACGGAGGCTGGGAGGACACAGTCAGGTTTCTTGAAATCAACGGGTTCCCCCGGCCGAGGGCTCGCGACTACGGCATAGACGACTCTCACATAGAGCGGATGACGACTACAGCGCTTGGCATGGAAAAGCTCTGGCACAGCCACTTCGGCCCGGATTGGAACAGCCGGGTCGACCGCGCGTTCGTAGCCGATATATACAAGAGAATAGTGGAGGCGTAAGGAGACCGGATATGCTGAATTTTGATTTTCACTCACCAACTCGTCTGATATTTGGCAGAGATACGGAGAGGCAGATAGGTTCACTGCTGAAGCCGCATGCGAAGAGAGTGCTGCTGCACTACGGAGGGGGCAGCATAAAGAGGATAGGGCTTTATGACGCCGTCGTCTCGTCACTGAAGGAGTTCGGAATTGACTTTATTGAACTCGGAGGAGTTGTCCCCAACCCCAGGTTGTCGCTCGTTCATGATGGCATAGCTCTGTGCCGGAGGGAGAATGTCGATCTGATACTGACTGTCGGGGGAGGCAGCGTCATCGACTCGGGCAAAGCCATCGCCATGGGAGTCTACTATGACGGAGATGTGTGGGATATTTTCGGTCGTAGGCTCAAGATAGACAGGGCGCTCCCAGTTGCCGCAATACTCACCATACCGGCGGCAGGCAGTGAGTCGAGCGACAGCTGCGTCATAACGAACGAGGAGCTTCATCTGAAATACGGCTATGGCAGTCAGCTTCTGCGTCCGCTCTTGAGCGTGATGAACCCGGAGATATTTTTCTCTCTGCCAGGGAATCAGCTTGCAAATGGCGTTGCCGATATGATGAGCCACATCTTCGAAAGATACTTTACGAATACGCCCAACACCGACCTGACCGACAGCCTCTGCGAGGGCGCGCTTCGCACAATCATGAAAAACGCGCCTATTTTGACGCGCGAACCTGAGAACTACGACGCGTGGGCGGAGGTCTGTTTCAGCGGCACTGTCGCTCATAACAACCTGCTTGGCTTGGGACGCGTCCAGGATTGGGCCTGTCACGGTATGGAGCATGAGCTCTCAGCGATATACGATGTGGCGCACGGAGCGGGGCTCGCCGTGCTGACTCCCTTCTGGATGGAGTATGTCTACAGGGAAAATATAAACATGTTTGTGCAGTTCGCGGTGAACGTGATGGGCGTGGCCGGGTCATTACGCGACCAAGAGGGCATAGTCAGGGAGGGAATATCGCGCCTCAGGGAGTTCTACGGAAAGATGGGCCTTCCCGCAACGCTTGGCGAGCTTGGCATAGACGACAAGAACATTGAGCTGATGGCCAAGAAGGCCACCGGAACGGCGTTTGGCGAGGAGCGCCCGATCGGGCACTTTAAAAAACTCTCATGGCAGGATGTGCTGGAGATTTATAAGTTGTCATTATAACCGGACAAAACATCCGCGCCGGCCTATCCGGCTAAGGTCAGTCCGGCGCGGAATTTTTTACATGGAGTTGCCAAAACAAACCAGTACACACAAAAACAAGCCCGCTTTTTCTCAGTGAAAAGGCGGGTTCAATAGTGCCTAATAAAATGCCGATTTTCTGTGTTTGCGAGCCTTCACGCAATTATTTCGAGGAAGTCGTGGTTGAGCGGTCAAGCGATATCAAAGGTTGTATTTTGATTATCGCTATTGAACTTTGTGTTCGCTCTATTTTATCTTGAAAATCTTGCTGCAATCTGTTATAACAACATCCACGTGAACATCGCTTAAAGTAAGAGCAAAAAAGCGAGGAGTTAAAGCAATGATCAGCTATAAAAAACTATGGCATTTGTTACTTGATAAAGACTTGAAGAAAAAGGACTTGGTTACTATGGCGGGGGTCAGTACCTATACCATCAGCAAACTCAACCGAGGCGATAACGTCACTACCGATGTCCTCCAAAGAATCTGCAAGGCTTTGAAGTGTGATATTGCCGACATCATGGAAATCGTGCCGGACAATATAGATGGCGAGGGCAAATGAGATGGGGCAAAACTATTACGGCCGAACGCTGGCAGCCAAGGCATTGTTAAGCTTGTCCCCGCCTATACTGCTCTGCAGCAGTCGAACAGATTTTGAGAAAGCTATTGCGGATGCAGGCTATCAGACTGTCAGCCTGAATCTGCCGCTTGCTCGCGCACTTGCGGGAATGACCGTAAGCGATATATCGCCCCTGATTAACGATAAAATACGCGAGGCTTTGCCGCAGTCAGAACCTGTGTTTCTCACGGACTACGAAATGCTCTTTGACCCACGGTACAAGCTCGACATAATGCGATTGTTCATGGATTTGTCACGCAAAAACAAGCTGATAGTCAAATGGCGCGGAGCGGTTGACGGCAATACGGTCACATACTCCGAACAGGGATTCGAGGATTATCAGAGAATCAGGATAAGCGATTACGATGTTTCGGTCGTCATATAGGAGGGCGGCGAGATGAAGTATTCGGAACTAATCAAGTTTGACCCGATTGAAAGCGTTATTCAGCTCACGGCTGCCAATGATAGCGGCGAGGCTGCGAACTTGGTCAAAAGCTATATCATGTCAGACAACATGGCTGAACAAATCAATAGCAATATGCTGTCGCAGCTTCGCCTTGACGACGTTGTTGACAACAAG
>JAISRE010000158.1 GCA_031273805.1 Synergistaceae bacterium
CGTCAACATCAATCATCTCAAATGCCGTCATACCATTATTTAAGCGGACTTGAAAGGATTCGCCATACCCTGAAGCTGTTCCGGTTCCATCGCGTGGAATCCATGTGCCAGAAATTTTACTGAAATCAACCTTATCCGCTGGAGCGGGGTCTGGGTCTGGTGATGGCGTCGTAGACGGCGCGCTTCCACCGCCACCGCCTCCTCCGCCACAACCCCCCGCCATGACAGAAAATGCGACGATCAGCAACAATACCCATAACGTATAGCCTTTTTTAGGCCTCACAGAAAACGCCTCCCAGAGTATGGATTTGAGTCATTAAAACGCTTTTTGTCGCTATCCCATCTTCGGCTCTACCCATTCTCCCATCGCCGCGGTGATGGCGAAGCCCATTGTGCGCCCCTTGAACTCTCCATATAGTACAATCCTGCCTAATCGCCCATCACCTTGCCGGGGATTAGCAATTGGCGAGAAAATCTTCAGGCGACACGCCGGCTTGTCGCAGAACACCGCTTAACGTACCAGGGGCAAGTTCGTGGTGCATCGGAAGAACACAAACACGCGACCCTTTTCTGAGCACTGCGTGCGAGCCCTTTGTTCGAACATGAGCAAATCCTATTTTTAGAAGGATTTTCATTGCTTCCGCTCCGGAAAACCCTCTAAGTTCAGGCATTCACAACAGCCTCAAAAGTCGTGATCACGGAACGCCCATGTGGAGATTGTTTAGCTTCTTCCATATAAAGCTCGGTAGCCTCTTTAAGATTTGCCACGGCATCTTCCAGGGAGCGGCCTTGGCTCACTGTCCCAATTTCAGGGCACTCCGCCACGAACCAGTCCTCTTCTTTATGGATTACCGCAGTCAATGTTTGCGTTGTCATATCTTACGCCCCTTTTTCCTTCAATAACTTCCCCAACCGTTAACCCCCTATCCCCTCTTCGGCTCTACCCATTCTCCCATCACTTTGCCGATGACGATCAGCGGGTCCATGTCTGATTGTTGTTGCTCCCGTGTATAAGTATAAACAGGGAATCCCGGCGTTGCGCTTCGGAGTTCAATCACGCTGTTGGGGAGAAAGTAGCCCCATTTCAGGGCTGTTTCTCGGTTTTCTCCAAAGCAGACCATTGCGGCTTCGCCGCTGTGGATATCGACAGCGGGATTTACTAATGCGAGCGCGCCGTCATGCAGCCATGCCTCTGACAAAGTGTACCATATGCGGACATTGACGAGCATAATAAAAATGCCTCAAAACCGGCTGTGGACGGCTTTGAGGCATTTTTCGGCACTCTCGTTCATGGTAAAATGGTGGGCCCACCAGGAATCGAACCTGGAACCTTCCGGTTATGAGCCGGTGGCTCTGACCAATTGAGCTATGGGCCCGCAAGGAGGAATTATATCACAGCGTCATCCGTTTATGCAACCTATCGGACAGCTTTCAATCGCCTCTTTCACTAGATCTTTCGTCTTGTCGTCATAGTCCTGTGATATTACCATGGCCTTTCCCTCGTCGTCGTCGAGTCTGAAGACGCTGGGGCATATTTCCATGCAGACTCCGCATCCTATGCATTCGTCGATATCAATTCTAAGGGACACTGACAAATCACGCTCCTTCGAAGCAGTGATTTTAAACTAATTTTCACTGATAGTCAATTATTTTATCTACGAACAGACCATTAGCACTGAGGAGACGCCTATTAAGCCGCCCGGACGAAATTTCGCCGCCCGAGGCAGCTGAGCCGGTCGGGGTTTCAAGCTCCGCCATTCAGGCCCTGACGTTAAGGGGGAGCGCCCTAATTAATCCGCCATCGGCTCGAATCTGTATCCGCCCGGATTCCCCTCGTCCGGGACTACAGTTCCGATGCCAGGATGCGCCACGTGCATCCCGGCCACTGGGATTTTATTCTCCGACACGTACTCGAGGACCGACTTTCTGACCTCGGCGGCCTGGTCTGGATTCGAGTCGTACCTCACCGACACGCCGGGACGCGGCATCTGGATCGCCATCGCGTGAGTCAGATCCCCCCATATCAGGAGGCGCTCGCCATTCGATTCCAGCATGAACATCGTGTGTCCAGGGGTGTGCCCGTAGGCCGCAATCGCCCTCACCCCTGGGATCAGCTCCGCTCCGTCGCCGAGGCGCCCGGGGTTTATGAGGTTCACTGCGCCGCCGTATTTGTCCAGGGATTCGCGCATCGCCGACGACCAGTCGTACTCCGGCTTCGATACGTAGACGCGCGCATTTGAAAACGCGGGCTTGCCATCACTGAGCAGACCGCCTATGTGGTCCCCGTGGCTGTGGGTTATGAGCAAGCCGCGGACCTTTTCCGGCGACGTGCCCAGGGCCCTCATGTTACTCTCTACGTTCGTGCCGAACCCAGTGTCGATCAGGATGACGTCGTCGCCCGACCTCACTAGGTACACCGCGACCGCGCTGGGGTAGCTCCCGTTCGGGATGAACTCCCTGACGTCCGCGTCGGACGCCCCGATGAGTATGTCGGTCCCGCCCTCCCTCTGAGCCTCCGAGAGCATACTGACCTCGAGATCTCCAACCTTCACCGTGAACGTATCGTCCGACGCGCGGACGGACGACGCCATCGCCAGGACGAGGGCGATTGAAATCGCGGCGCACCAAGTCAATACCTCGAACTTCATTGACAACTCCTCCTCCGTTCCCGTAAAAACGCTGATTGAAGCGCAAAGATGCCATCTCTCGCCCGCAAACGCCCCGGGTTTTCCAGCCCCCGGCTCCGCTCCGTCATACAGACGCCTGCCTCGCAGCTCCACTCCTCTATGTTCCGCTCGATCCACTCCGAGGCGGGGTGACAGCCCATGCCCAGATACGAGGCGACCTGAAGGTGAACGCACTTCACGAAGATCGGGCCCGGGGAACACGACACCCCTCCCACGCCGCGCAGGCGGAGCGACTCGTAAATCCGTCTCCTGTGGAGCCTCATGAATTTCCTGCGCTCGAGCGGTATCATAGACATCCGAAGCACCGCGTGGAGAAGGTTGTACCTCCTCCAATCCGCCTCCCTGCGGCTCAGGAAGTCCTCCATCCCGGAAACTCCGTTCCTCCCCTCGATGCGCGCGGCGACGCGAAGCAGATGAGGACACGAGAGCCAGAACGACGTGGGAAACGGCTCGCACCCCCTGAGCGGCCGACAGAGCAACACCCTCGGCGCGCCGTGAGGACACCTGCTGGCGACCCCTGCCACGAGGGCGACCGAGAAATTCCTGCCGTTCCCACCTCCGAAGGTCGCCGCCTGATTCATAATCGTCTCGAGATCGGCAGGGGCAGGGTGCGTACGGCGCATGGTCCCGACGCTAGAAAAAATCGAAGGAGACATGCGGCGTCCCTTCGATGCCCTCGCGCTCGTTATGTGAGGCGTTATTCGTCACTTCTTGCCTATG
>JAISRE010000010.1 GCA_031273805.1 Synergistaceae bacterium
ATCAAAAATATTTTGAGATGATAGTTCACATACAACATTTTTAAGATCACGAAAAAGAGACGAAATCCCCGTATCCACGCGGCTTTTGTCTCTTTTTCTATATAGCATCTGTCGAGAATAGGACTATAGACACACTTTTGTTTCTTGTCAAGCATCCTCGCAATATTGAATTATTTAATTCTCCTTGATGTGTCATGTTATTTAGGATATGATTAAGAAATTGCGGTGATGAACTTTTTGCAAATCAGGAGGCCAGTCAACATGTACAAAAGAAATCCATACGTGATGGTTCCAGGACCTACGCCGGTTGTACGCTCCATTCAGGACGCGATGGGACGGGAGACGGTATCGTTCCACGACCCTCGCCTTGTGTCGGAGTTCAAGACGCTTATCGACGATCTCATCTCCCTCTGGAGGTGCGACGGGATAGCGTTTATAGTGGCGGGATCCGGAACTATGGCTATGGAGATGGGGATCGTCAATGTCGCTTCAAATGACGATAGGGTTCTGGTCTGCTCCAACGGATACTTTGGAGACAGGTACATAAATATCTGCTCCCGCAGAGGTTTCAAGATGGACACGCTTAAAGCGCAGTGGGGTAAAACCGTCACAGTGGACGAGGTGGACAGAAAACTCGGCGAGGAGAAATTCGACATTCTGGTGCTGACTCACGTCGAGACGTCCACGGGCGTCGAGTTCCCCCTGCGCGAGCTCACGAAGATGATGCGCGCAAAACATCCCGACGTCATAATTGTCGTCGACGGGGTGGCCTCGATGGGCGGGGTCGAGTTCTACATGGACTGGGGGGTCGACGTCATGCTCACCTGTTCGCAGAAGTGCTTCGGAATCTCGCCCGGTCTGGGGATTTTATGGGCGGGGAAGCGCGCCATCGAAAAACGCCGCAGCATGCCCCCTCTCAACGCGTCGTACGTCGACTTCGAGAATTGGATTCCCGTCATGGAGGACACTGTGAAATACTGGGGGACCCCTGCGGTCAACCTGATCTGGGCCCTCTCGGAATCAGTCAGGATAATAAAGGAGGAGGGGCTGGAGAACCGCTTCAAGAGGCACAGGTTCTATGCAAGAGCCATACGCGACTCACTCTCCGCAATGGGCTTTGCCCCAGGATGTGAGCTTGAGGCAGCGTCACCCACTGTTTCAGTTGCGCTGTATCCAGAGGGCTTTGTCATCGATGACGCGACTTTCCGCGACACCGTATACGATGAGGGAGTGCACATTGCGGGCTGCTTCGGATATTTTGCCGGCAAGGGATTTCGCGTAGGACACATGGGCAACATCGACCCGCACATCCTTGTCTCGACAATAGCCGCCATAGAGCGCGCCTCCATAAGATGCGGCCACAAGATAGAGCCGGGAGCAGGACTTGCGGCTCTGCAGAGGGCTCTTCTCGAAGGATAACGCCATACGCGCGTCCGGTATACAGCCGGACGCGCGTATTCAACTACCCCCCATAAACAGCCCGCGTGAATCATGACGCGCGGCATATTTATTTCGAGTCGTATATCAGGGATATCATAAAATCGATGTTCTCCCTGTCTTCCAGGGCGCCGGACGTGATCTTCCGGTCGAAGTATATAACGTCGGCATTTGCCGGGTCGTATTTCGGCCACTTAACGCCGCTTGGCGCCGATTCTCCGACATTCGGGTCGCCATTTTTGATGAAGTTTGCCCATCTCGTGTGCATTTCCTCTGCTATCTTATCGTATTCAGTCCCTCGCAGGCCCGATGTCCCAAATGTACCGAGCGTGTCGAACACAAACGGCAGTTCGGCCGCGTGCCGCGCTCCCAGGCCATTTTTAAGGTCGTCCGGCGTGACGGTCTTGAACTTGTACATGTAGACGTCGCCGCCGGCCTTCGTGACAAGATCGGCGTACCGTTTGGCGCCGGCCGAGAATACCCCATACGCGGTAATCTGCCGGGCCCTCTGAGTCGCGTTTTTTTGCGCGTCTCGATCTTCGACCTTAAAACGCTCCAACGCAACCAGGCTCTTTTCATAGCCCAAAATCTTCGCCGCAATCGCCATATACTGCCCCTCGTCGGTTCCGGTCGGCACAAAGAGGCTGCCCTCGTCGTTATTAAAACCGATTAGGGTATTCACGCAGTTGAAGTTGCCGGAAGAGAGCTCACTCACCGGGTTTTTAGGTATAACCCTGCCGTCGAAGACAGGAATCAAAAGAAACGCGGAGGGCACAGTCTGATCCAGGGTAAACGCGCTGAGGTTGGCCATGGCCACGGAGTTGGCTCTTCTCATCCTTTCAAGCCCAGTTTCATCGTCGCCTGCCCCAAAGATACCAGCCAACATGCCTGACACTGTGATCGATTTTTCGAGGTCGCTCCTGGCATACGCGGAGAGGAACGGCAGGGACAGAATGGTTCCGCTTTCCAGGATGGCCCCGCGGAACAGCCCTTTCGCCAGCGGGCTTGTCATGAGGATCGAGACGCTGAAGCTCCCTGCGGACTCACCGCCAATCGTCACACTGTCGGGGTCGCCTCCGAACGCCGATATATTTTTTTTCACCCATTCGAGCGCCTTGATCTGATCCAAAATCCCCCAGTTGCCGGTCGTGCCGTATCGTTTCAGAGTCTCCTGAGACGCGAAAAAACCGAGAGTGTTGAGCCTGTAATTGATCGTGACGGTTACTATGCCCTTTTTAGCGAATCCCGTACCGTCGTACATGGGCATCGAACTCGTGCCTTCGGCGAAACCTCCGCCATGTATGAACACGTAGACCGGGAGTTTGGCGTCATCTCCCGGGAGAACAGGGGTCCAGACGTTAAGCGCCAGACAGTTCTCAGACATTGGCTGCCCCGCTAACGGCATATACTGAATGGCCTGCGGGGCGAACTCCGTGCAGTCACGCTCTCCTTCCCACGGCGCCATGTCCTGCGGGGGCGCAAATTTCAGCTCCCCAACCGGCGGCATCGCGTATGGGATCCCCTTATAGACGCTGACGCCCTCGTTAAGGGCGCCTCTTATCTCGCCGCTGGGCGTCTTGAGTGTAACCGACGCCGCGTACGCTCTTCCCTGCGATACTACCGACAACGCCAGCAGAGCCACGATCAGAAATTTCGAGCAGTAAAAAAACTTTAACATATTCACACCCCTATCTTCATAAATAACCGGGACAAGCGTGTCAAGCGTGTCAAGAACACTTCCTCAGCAGTTTCTCCCAGTCGTCGTCTATGTCCTTCTGCGCCTGGGCGACAATATCAGCGCGCTCCGCCCCTGCTCTGAACAGGTGGGAGTATCTGCCCTGCGCCTTCAAAAACTCCTCGAGCGGCAGCGGCGTCCTGGGCGTGTACGACAGCGCATGCCGACCCTCTATCACCTCATATATCGGCCAAAATCTGGTGTCCGCCGCCAGCTTGCATATCTTCACCTGATCACACGTCGCTATTTTCCAGAAGAGCGCGCAGGGGACAAGCACGTTCACGAACGCGGGCCCGGGGGTCTCTACAGCGCGCCGCACCTTGGAGATCAGGTCCGCCGGGTTGTGCAGGGTCGTCTGCGCCACATACGGTATATCGTGGGCCGCCGCTATCTCCGTCATGTTCTTCGCGCGCTGGAGCTTGCCGCCCAGGACGCTGCCCGCCGGAGACGTGGTCGCGTTAGCGCCGCGAGGCGTGGCGCTGCTCCTCTGGGCGCCGGTGTTCATGTAACCCTGGTTGTTGTAGCAGATGTAGGTAAAGTCATGTCCTCTCTCAAGAGCCCCGGATAGCGCCTGGAGCCCAATGTCATACGTCCCCCCGTCCCCGCCGAACGCAACGAACTTTATATTTTTCTTGGCGGTCCCGCGCTCCGCAAGCACACTGTGCGCCGCGACTACCCCAGAGATGGCGGCCGCCGCATTCTCAAAGGCGACGTGCATGAATGGGACGCGCCACGCGCTGTAGGGGTATACCGTGCTCGACACCTCCAGGCAGCCGGTCGCGCCGACGACCACAACCGGGTCGTCGATACCCATGAAAGCCTGCCTCAGCTCTGTCGGCGCCCCGCAGCCCGGACACATTCTGTGCCCCTCTGTCAGCGGATTTTTTTTGCCGACAAGATCCTTAAGGCGAACCCCGCTCATCTCAGTCATCCTCCTCCAGCAAACCTATGTAGCGCGCCCCGTCCTCATAGCGCATATCCATCAAGTCCTGAAAAACCCTTCTGGCGTCGTCGGGAAAGAAGTCCCTGCCGCCGAGCCCAAAGATATAATCGAAGACCGGAACACGGTCGGGGCTCATATACAGCGCGGATTTAATCTCCGCAGCGAGCGGAGCGACGCCTCCCGGGGACGCGCTCCTGTCAAGGACGGCGACGCATTTTTTCCCGCTCAGCGCTTCACGAACCTCACCCGAGGGGAACGGTCTGTACATCCTCACCCTCAGGCATCCCGCCCGCACCCCCTCCCTGCGAAGATCGTCCACTACGTCTTTCACAACTCCTGTCGCGGACGACATTATCACGACCACATAATCAGCGTCGTCGGTCATGTAGCGGTCGATCATCGGGTACTCCCGACCGGAGAGCGCGACGTACTCATCCGAAAGCTCCCTGTATACGCGCGAAACGTTGTTTAAACCCTCTATCTGATTCCTCTTGATCTCGAAGTAGTGCTCCGACATTGTGAAAGAACCGTACGAGACGGGGTTGTCGACGTCGAGGAGGGGGTAACGCGGTTCGCGCGTCCCCACAAATTGCCTCACACTCTCGTCCTGAAGGAACTCCACGGGCTCGTAGCAGTGACTCGTTATAAAGCCGTCCTGGCAGACGAATACAGGGGTCAGCACATCAGGATGCTCGGCCAGGCGAACTGACAGCATCACCGTGTCGTAGACCTCCTGCGCGTCCTCGCAGTATATCTGCACCCATCCGGAGTCCCTCTCAGGCATGCTGTCGGAGTGGTCGCAGTGGATGTTGACGGGAGCGCCCAGGCTCCTGTTGACCAGCCCGAAGACTATAGGGGCCCTGAATGAGGCCGCTATAGGGAAAATTTCGTGCATCAGAGCTACGCCGTTAGCGGACGACGCGGTCATGACGCGCCCGCCCGCCACGGAGGCGCCCACACAGGCAGTTATAGCGGAGTGCTCGCTCTCCACCGCCACGTATCTCGTGTCCACATCCCCGTTCGCAACGTACTCCGCAAAGCGCATGGGGATCTCGGTCGACGGCGTTATCGGGTATGCCGCAACGACGTCGGGGTTGATCTGCCTCATGGCCTCAGCAAAGGCCAGATTGCCCGATGTCATCTCCACGCGCCTGTTTGTATCCGCCTCGTCACGCTCCGCGCTATGACCCAACTAACTCACCCACCATTCCGGTATTCTTGACAAGCTGCATAACTTTATCCGGCTCACAGACCTTACCGCAGTCGGAGAAATCCGACTCCGGACGCATGGATATCGCGCCCGCCGGGCATACAGCCTGACATACTCCGCAGCCCTTGCAGAAATACTCGTTTATACCGCACACGCGCGCGTCCTCGTCGGTCATTATGGACGCGTCCGGACACTGGACCCAGCACTTGAGGCATGAGACGCACTTCTCCAGGTCCAATACAGGCCTCATGCTCCGCCAAAGCCCAGTCTCGACCTCCATCGCGGAGGCGCCGAACGTCACTGTGCCCGGCGGCGTATTCCTCCAGCTTACACCCCCCTTGACTCTGCTCACGCCAACGTCGCCTCCTCGCGCCCGCGCAGGATAGCGCGCCTGTTGGCCTCCAGCGCCTTCGGCGACAGGGACTTCATCTTTTTAGTAAAGTGGTCGGCGAAAGTCTCGGCGGGAACGTCGGAAAACACGCGCGAGAGAGCCCCAAGGATCGGCGCGTTAGGCCTGTTCTGCCCAAGCTCCTCTATCGTGATCCTCGTAGCGTCAACAGCCAGCACCCTGGCCGAATCCGCAAGCCCGAGCCTGCGGCGCAGGCTGCCCGCGTCCTCCGGGGTGTTGACGAGGTATATAGCGTCATCGGCGCAGCCCTCGCTGGGGTTGGCGCTCTCCACCATCGTGGGGTCGACTACGACGACTATGTCCGGGTTCTGAACACCGCAGCGGCGGCGAATAGGCCTGTTGGAGACTCTGTTATACGCCCGTATTGGCGCTCCTTGGCGCTCCGCTCCATACTCCGGAAAGCTCTGCACGTACTTGCCCTCGCCAAACAAAACCTCAGCCAGGACAGCGGACGCGCTCTTCGCCCCCTGTCCCCCTCTTCCATGCCACCTTACCTCGATTGTGCCGTTCATCGTATCCACCATCTCAATTCCCTCCTCAAAAAATATAAACTCGGTCAAAAAAAATTGGAACCCCTCTTTTTTGAAGGGCTCCAATCCGCTCGCTTGTTTGAAAACGGCGCTAAACGCCGATCCCGCGAGGGGGAGCCGCGCTGCCAATAATTATTATTATTCCCTGAGTCGCAATAAATAAACTTGGCATGCCTATTCCTCCCTCTCCCGCGTAATTTAATTAATCGTATCACTCACTTCAGAAGATGTCAAATTTTTCGATATTTTTTGTCACTCATTGCGATCAGCGATCATGACGCGTTATATATTATAATGCTGACTGCGGAGACTCCTGGTTCCAACTGGTTTAAATTCGATTAATATTCATGACTTAAAATGTCTTCTAACAGGAAGGAGCGCGGTTCAATGAGTAAAATCATGATCGTCGACGACGACGACAACATACGCGAGCTAGTGTGCGTCCTGCTGCGAAATAATGGATTTAAAGTCTGCGAGGCTGTTGACGGGCTGGACGCGCTCAAAAAAATACCGGCAGAAAATCCCGATCTTGTCATCATTGACGTCATGATGCCCCTCATGGATGGATTTGAGCTGTGCGAGCATTTAAGGCAAAACTATGACGACATTCCCGCCTTGATGCTGACGGCAAGAGGCGAGCTGAATCACAAAGTCAGAGCTTTCGAGAGGGGCATTGACGACTACCTGACGAAGCCATTTGAAGGAAGCGAGCTGGTCATGCGAGTGCGGGCGCTTTTGCGGCGCTGCAAGATCGAGTCATCCCAGACGGCGCAGGCCGGGGACGTTACTATAGACTGGAGCAACCGAACTGTAATAGTTCAGGGTGTGCGCACGTATATCCCGATGAAGGAGTGCGAACTTCTGTTCACACTGGCCAGCTTTCCGGGCAGGGCGTTTTCCAGAAATCAGCTCATAGAGAACATCTGGGGGACGGACTTCGACGGCAACGAGCGGACGCTCGATGTCCATATCAGCCGGCTGCGCGAGCGGTTTCCCCCCGAGAAATACCGATTCAAAATCACTACCATACGAGGCCTGGGTTATAGACTGGAGATAATTTCATGAATACTCTCGAGCGCTGGGAAATTTTGAGAACCATCATTATCGGCGTCGTAATCCTTATATTTTTAGGCCCCATGATCGCGCTGGGACACGGCCTGATGTCGTTTGTTTACAGAGCCGCCGGATATCCCACCGAGTTATGGACCCATATTTTCTCAGGCATTGCGGGAGTTTTGCTGGGCGTGCTGTTCCTGGCAGCGCTGCACTGGGTGTTCCACAAATTTTCCAAAAAAGGCAGAATAACTCATAAAAGAGGGAGAGCGCTCTACTACTCCGTAATCGAGGTTATGGAGAGTATAGCGCGCGGCGACTTCGACGTGATGATCGAGGATGGGGAATACGGCCCATTTGGGGAGATAGTGGACAGCATCAACAAGATGGCGCTGGAGCTCGGCACGATGGAGAATTTGCGGCAGGATTTTATATCGAATGTCTCCCATGAAATGCAGTCCCCTCTTACCTCCATCCGAGGATTCGCGGCACTGCTCAAAAACGACGATATATCAACAGAACAAAAAAATCATTATATCGAAATCATAGAAACAGAAAGCCATCGGCTCTCCAGCCTCAGCGACAACCTGCTCAAACTCTCCTCCCTTGAATCGGGCCGTGAGCAGACGTCCAAAAGCGAGTACAGGCTCGACAGGCAGATTGAAAACGTCGCGCTCATGCTGGAACCGCAGTGGATGGAAAAAGAACTGAACGTAGAGGCGGAATTGGAGAGAGTGACGCTGCGCGCCGACGAAAATCTCATGTTAGAGGTCTGGATAAATCTGCTCCACAACGCAGTCAAATTCACTCAACCAGGCGGAACTATCAAAATAATTCTGAGGGAGGAGGACGGTGAGATCTGCTGCCGGATCTCCGACACGGGAGTTGGCATAGCGCCTCAGGACCAGATGCGCATATTCGAGCGCTTCTACAAGGCCGACAAAGCCCGCAGCCGATCTTTAGGCGGAAACGGCCTGGGGCTGTCAATTGTTAAAGAAATTGTGCGCATGCACGATGGCCGCATAGAGGTTGAAAGCGAACCACAAAAAGGCACGACCTTTCGCGTCTGCCTGCCACGTTTAAATTTAATTTAAAGAGTAATGTTACTATCCCTCCGCAATAAATAAAAAACGGGGGCGATATTTTTGGAAAATACCAGCGGAGCGCTGTCGAGAGCGAGTAAAATACGACTGCTTGCATGGGTTGTCGTCATAATAATCAGCCTTGCGGCAATCACCTTCCAAATTATTCACAGAAAAGAAAAATACGGCGCCGCAATTGAACTGATGGAGAACGAGGTTCGGGCGGCAAAACCGGTCGAGGTCATGAAAATAGTATCCTCCGACTGGGAAGTATGGAGGAGTTATTACGGTCGGGTACGCTCTGCTAAAACCATGCGCGTGGTCTCCTTTGTGCGTGAGACGGTCGCGGAGGTCCATGTGAATGTGGGCGACAGCGTGAGGGCAGGACAGGTTTTGCTCTCTCTGCGGCGCGAGGATCAGGCCGCAAACGCGCGGGCGGGAGACGCGGCATTAAATGAGGCAAAATCGAAATACAACCGTCTCCTCGCGCTATGCGCGGAAGGAGGAGTTTCACAGATGGAAGTGGACAGGGCTTACGCGGTTATGAAGTCCGAAGAGGCTATATCTCAGAGCTACAAATCCGCATTGAAACAGACACGGATGCTCTCTCAAATCGATGGGATCGTGACAGCGCGCAATATCGAGCCGGGAGAGCTGGCCGAAGCAGGGCAAACGCTTCTCGAAATAGAGAACCAGTCAGGGATAGAAGTAGAGCTTATGGTTTCGGTACATGACATAGCGGCAATCACAGGCGACACTCCGGTCAACGTCATCATAGGAGGTACATCTTTAAGCGGACGCGTGACGCGAGTCAATCCCAAAGCGACTCCCGGTTCCGGATTATGCCCAGTGACTGTGAGCCTGGCGCCAGGCGCCGGCGCCGTACCGGGCGCATATCTGGAGGGCTCTCTTCTCGTCCGCAGGGAACGTAACGCGATCACCATCCCATCTCACGCGCTGTTCAGCAGAGGTGACGAGCGGTTTGTCTACGTCGCGGACGGAATCGGCGGGGAGAGAATAGCCCGCTTGACAAAAGTGGACGCGGAGAACGGCAATAACGGCAGAGTTTTGGTGACATCAGGGCTTAAACCCGGAGATCTGTTGATAACGAGCGGCAACAGGGGGATTGCGGACGGCGTCCCCGTCTCATGTGACATGGCGCCGGTCGGCGGGGGGAATTGAGATGCGCGGGTTCGTGAGTTTTTGCATAAACCGCCCCGTCTTCATCTGGTGTTCGGTTACGCTCTTCGTCCTGCTCGGCATATCCAGTTACGGTAAACTCGGCGTGACGCTTTACCCGAATGTGACCCCGCCCATAATAATGGTGCGAACAGTCTACGAAGGCGCCAACCCGGAGGAGATAGAGGAAATGGTTACAAAGCCGCTGGAAGACGCTCTGGCGAATCTGGATGGCTTGAAGGAGATGACAAGCTACTCTCAGGACGGAGTCTCGCTGGTGGGGCTCTTTTTCGACGAGGATGCCAATACGGACCTCAAGGCAATCGACGTCGAAAACAAGATCAGGTCCGTGATAAACCGGCTTCCAAGTGCGGCGGAGGAACCAGTTTTGTCGAAATTCGACATGTCTCTGGAGCCCTTCATGGTTGCTTCTTTTTCAAGCGATTTGTCCGAAACGCTCGCGAAAAAGATCATCTCCGACAGAATAGAGCCGGCAATATCCCGTATAGAGGGCGTCGGGCAGGTTCAGGTGATGGGCGGTCTCGACAGGGAGATTCACGTAATCCTCGACCCAGCGGCGTTGGAAGAGCATAAAATATCCTACCAGGAGGTCTGCGCCCGCATCGCCGGAAACGCCGAGACACTTCCTGCGGGCTACATCTCAGGGAGGGATGAGCGCGTGTCCATACGCATGATCGGCGCGTTCACATCTTTGGAAGAGCTTGAGGCAATGACGCTGCCGGGGTCGGATGGACAGCCCGTATCGCTCGCGCTGCTGGGACGCGTGGATGACTCATACGCGGACAGAGGTTCGCTTGTCAGTGTCGACGGGCATTCAGTGATACAACTTCTTGTGAGCGCGCGGCCAAACGCCGATATCGTCAAGGCAGGAGCTGCGGTCAAACGCGAAATATTCTCGCTGATCTCCGCCCTCCCGGAATTCAGCGTCGCCTATACCCAAGACGACAGTGATTTTGTGAGGGTCGCCGTAAAGGGAGTTATCGGCGCTACAGGGATCGGAATATTCCTCACAGCCCTCGTGATCTACATGTTCCTGGGGCGGTTATCCTCGGCCTTTATCGTTGCCGTGGCCATGCCGGTTGCCTTCGCGGCGACAATATTTCCCATATCACTGCACGGATACTCGCTGAACCTGATGACGACGCTCGGACTTGGGCTGTCGATGGGCGTCTTGGTGGACAACGCCATCCTCGTGCTGGAGAATATCTGCCGTTTTCAGGACATGGGGTATGAGCCCTTCGAGTCAGCTCTGCTCGGGACGACGGAGATTTCAGCCTCCGTGATGGCGGGGGTGCTGACCAACCTCGGTGTTTTCCTGCCGGTCGCTTTGATGTCCGGCGTGTCGGGGCAATTTCTGGCGCCATTTGCGTTCACCATCCTCTACGCTACGCTCTTTTCACTTTGGGTGACGCTGTCAGTTGTCCCGTCCATGGCGGCAAGGCTGATAGGCAAAACAAATGACACTCCCCCGGCAGGAAGGATTTTGACAGGATGGTGGGTGTGGCTCTTTGACGGCCTCAGAGATCTCTTTCTTCTTGTGCTCAAAAAAACTCTTCGGCATCCGGCAATAACCCTGATTTTTTTTGTCGCGCTGACCGTCGGCGCATTTGCCCTCGGCGCCGGCATCCCGATGGAAGTGCTTCCGACATCGGACAACGGCATGGTCACGGTGAACCTGAAGTTCTCCAACAATTTTTCCCTTGACGCCACAATGGTCAGGACGATGCAGATTGAGAATATGATAAATGCCATCCCGGAGGCTGGTTTTTTCGAGCGCGTGATCACCTCCATCGGAGGCGGCGAAATGGACCAGTCCCTCTTCAAATCACAGATAACGGTTCAGTTAAAGGATATTCCAGGCCGCCCGGAGACAGATGCTATAGCGGACAAAATCCGCAGCCGTCTCGGGGCGGTCGCCGGAGTCGAGTATTCGGTCCTCTCGGCCCAGCAAACATTTGGCCCAGACCCGATAGAGGTACAGATAAAAGGACCGGATTTTGCACTACTACAGGATATAGCGGAAAAAATACGCGCCCGGGGAGAGAATATCCCCGGCGCGGCGAATCTGTCGCTCTCCACCGAAATGGGACGCTCCGAACTGCGGATTAAGCCGATTCGCTGGAGGGCGTCGCAATTTGGCATCGACGCCTCGGAGTTCGCCGAAATAGTGAAGGGGTACTTGAATGGCAATAAAGCCGGTTTTTTCCGCGAGGGCGGTGAGGAATACGACATAAAAGTTCTCATCGACCCTCGCAAAAGGAGCGACATATATGCTATCGGCCAACTGCCGGTCATTACGAAATTCGGCGCTGTACCTCTGGAGGAGTTGGCCGACGCAGCGTGGGGCGACTCCCCCACTGAGATACGAAGGACGGAGAGGGAACGAACCCTGACGATAACCGGCAACGTTCGGGGCGTCCCGCTGAGTGTTGTCCTTGGTGATTTCAAGGCAGTTCTGGACGATATAAAACTTCCGCCAGGCTACACGGTTCGCATGGCCGGAGAAGCGGAGGATATGGAGGAGGACTTGGGCGCAATGGCGCTTACGATCCTGCTCGCTGTCGTAGTTACGTTCCTGGTCATAGCCTCCATACTGGAATCCTGGGCTTATGCCGCGATCATACTTTTTTCCGTCCCCATGTCGGCAATCGGCGTCGTTCCTCTCATGTTGGCAACCGGCGCAAACATATCGATAATCGCGATGATCGGGATGGTCATGCTGGTTGGCTTGGTCGTAAACAACGCGATCATCGTGGTGGACAGCGCCGAGATTTTGAGGCGCGACGAGGGCCTGCCGCCCGGAGCCGCCATTGAAAAATCCTGTGATATTCGCTTCAAATCCGTGACAATGGGGGTGGTTACTTCGATAGTGTCGTTCATGCCGCTCGCGATGGCGACAGGACGAGGATCGGAGTTCCGCTGGCCCGTCGCCATTGTCGCCATCGGCGGACTCATGGCCGGAGGGTTGCTCGCGCTGCTCGCGATCCCGGCGGCTTACAAACTTTACTGGAATACGCGCGGTTTTTTCTCCAAAAACTACGTTTCAGGCCAGCATTCGCAGGCAGACATTGTTCACTGAACTCTCATTTAATAAGGGGCGATAAACATGAGGATATTTCTGATCGCAGCTGTTGTAATATCGATTTTTTTTGCGAATGAGGCTTTGCCAGGCGAGACAGTGTCGCTCGATCAATTTTTGAATATGGTGAAATCGGGCAACGACATGATCATATCCGAGACAAAATCACTTGAATCCGCTTACTTCCAGGCGTCGGCATTGCTCGCGGATCAACGTCTTTCATTAGGCGCCGCACTCTCCGGGAGTTACCTCACGGGGCAGGATCAGGGAG
>JAISRE010000039.1 GCA_031273805.1 Synergistaceae bacterium
CAGCTGGAGCGCGGTGAGGATGATGAGCCTCAGTGCCTTCTAAAAAGCGGCGCAAACTGGGAAAATATCCGAGTGCTGGCGGTTGACGACTCACCGGATGTTCTGGAGTATTTCACCGAAGTCTCGCTGAGACTCAACATTACCTGCGACACAGCCGCAAGCGCCAGTGAGGCCTGCTCTTTCATCGAACGAAATGGCGCCTACGACATATATTTTCTGGACTGGAAAATGCCGGACATGAACGGAATAGAGTTATCCCGCCTGATAAAGGACTACAGCGATGACAAATACGTGGTGATAATGATATCGTCCGCCACATGGAATGAGATAGCGGACGAGGCAAAGTTGGCGGGGATAAATAAGTTTTTGCCCAAACCGCTTTTCCCTTCATCTATAGTGGATTGCATAAACGACTGTCTTTGCGCAAAGGCTCTGTTCCCGGAATACTGCGAGCAGAACGTTGCGGACGATTTCAGCGGGTATCGCATTCTTCTCGCCGAGGATGTGGACATCAACAGAGAGATAGTGATTACGCTGCTCGAGCCTACTAAGCTGGCTATCGACTGCGCGGAGGACGGCGCCGAGGCGTTCCGAATGTTCAGCAATGCGCCGAATCTGTATGATATGATATTCATGGACATCCAAATGCCGGGGATGGACGGCTACGAATCCACTCGTAAAATCCGCGCTCTCGGTTATCCGCGCGCGAAGGAAATTCCGATCATCGCCATGACCGCCAATGTTTTCCGCGAGGATATCGAAAGGTGCCTGGCAGCCGGCATGAACAACCACGTCGGCAAACCGCTGGACTTCGATGAGGTGCTGGACAAGCTGCGAAAATATCTGTCCAGAAGACACCTTGATCTCAAACCGCAGGTAAAAAATAAAAATTGACAACCGGGACCGCCTCAAAATATCGCCTATGATCCTCCTCTGACGCCATTTAATAGCCTTCTTTTTTATAGTGCGGCGTTATGGACGTTTTGGCATATTAGTCAGTACTTTTACGCGTTTGCCCCGTCCTTCCTAAAAATCGCTTTTGTGTACACGGACACCATGTTAAAATTTACGATCGTTGACCTTCAATTTAAGATGTTTGGGGAGTTGCTCATGAATACTCCGGGCGAGGCGCTCAAAAAAATTTTCGGTTACGATTCTTTCAGGCATGGACAGGAGGAACTGATAGAAAAAATATTATCGGGAGAGGACGTTCTCGGCATCATGCCGACCGGAGCGGGCAAATCAGTCTGTTATCAGGTGCCGGCGATACTGTCCAGCGGCATCTTCATAGTGCTCTCTCCCCTGATATCTCTAATGAAGGATCAGGTCGACACACTTCGTGAAAACGGGGTTGCGGCGGAAGCCATAAATAGCGCGATGGAATGGGATGATGTAAGAGATGTCCAAAGGCGCGCGCGCAACGGCAAAATATCCATGCTCTACGTCGCTCCGGAACGGCTGGAAGGGGACGGGTTCCGGGAATTTCTGTCGTCCATTGAAATTTCAGCGATCGTGGTGGACGAAGCTCACTGCGTATCCCAATGGGGGCACGATTTCAGGCCATCATATCTCTCCATAGCCCCAATGATTGCCTCTCTGCCCCGCCGCCCGGTAGTGGCCGCTTTCACCGCCACGGCGACGAGTGAGGTCCGGCTTGACATAGTGCGACAGCTGGGAATGAACTCTCCTTACGTATTGACGACCGGCTTCGACCGGGAGAACCTGTTCTTTCAGGTCAATCACTCCGCTGACAAGATGGAATTCCTGCTGGATTACGTGAAAAAATTTCCCGACATGTCCGGTATTGTTTATTGTTCGACGAGAAAGACAGTCGAGACGGTGTGCGAGCACTTGTTGGAGAACGGGATAAAATCCGTGAAATATCACGCCGGTCTGGAAAACAACGAACGCAGGAAGAACCAGGACGACTTCATATACGACAGGGCGACAGTCATTGTCGCGACTAACGCCTTTGGGATGGGCATAGACAAATCGAACGTCCGCTACGTAATCCACTTCAACATGCCCGGCAGCATAGACAGCTACTATCAGGAGGCAGGCCGCGCAGGCCGCGACGGTTCTCCCGCAGACTGCATACTTTTGTACGCGAGGAGCGATGTTGCGACTATACGTTTTTTTATCTCGCAAAGCGAGGACTCTGAAATAAAAAAAGCGAACTCACGCAAATTGCGCGACATGGTCGATTACTGCAACACTGGTAACTGTCTGAGACATCACATCCTGCGCTATTTTGGGGAGACTGTCACATCCGGCTGCGACGCCTGCGGTAACTGTCGCGCTGTAACCGGCAGGCGCGATATTACGATCGAAGCTCAAAAAATTCTCTCCTGCGTCTATCGCATAGCCGAAAAAACTGGCGGAAGGAGATACGCGAGCGCGATGATCGCCGACGTGCTGAAGGGAAAGTCTACGAACTCGTCGAGACGGGTACAGATAATCACGCAGGGACTGGACCGCGTCTCAACCTGGGGAATCATGAAGGAATCGAAGACCAGCGAGATAATGGACATGGTGGATTTTCTCGTGGCGGAGCGCTTTCTTGCGGCGGACGAATATGGGACACTGTCCTTCACGGAGCGGTCAATGCCGTTTCTAAAGAGCAAAATGAGGCTGATGATGAGAGACCATCGCGAACCGGCGAAGGCGAAAAAAACAAACGTCAGGACAAAAGAGGAAACAAGCGTGCTGTTCGAGGAACTGCGCGCCTTGAGACGTGAGATAGCGACCGCCGAAAACGTGCCGCCCTACGTGGTTTTCTCGGACAAGACTTTGATAGCGATGTGCGGTGAAAAACCCTCAAACGAGCGGGAATTCCTGTCGATTCCAGGCGTAGGGGAGATGAAGCTGAAAAAGTACGGCGCAAGGTTCATCGACGCAATCCGAAAATGGAAGTGAGAGAGGACAAGCCGATACGCTAAACCTTGTGCGCCAGGTTCAATAATATATCCTCAAAAAAATAATAGAGGTCCGGGGAACTGGTTCCCCGGCGGGTCTGGGCAGCGCCCAGGATCTTGAACCTGTGGTTCGAGGTATGTTGCCTCCCCAAGTAAGTCTCGTCATGGTAACATATTATCTGAAGCGGCAATCGGGGGGCAAGCGTGATGTTTTTTATTATGTATTCAATTATTGCGGGGATTCTGTTGGTCACAGTTATTTTGGCGGCAGCCCTTTTTTTAAATCTCAGCAGACTTGGGGAGAGAGCGCGGGAAATTTCTCAGGCGTCGCGCCAGATATCACTAAAGATCGAGTCCATCGAGGAAGGATTGCTCTCTGTCGAACGGACCTCCAGAGAGTCCTCGGATTCGCTTCGAGAGATGCTGTCAGCCTCAGAACGAGCACAGCGCGAGGAATTATCGCGAAGCTTCATTACCCTTGGCGAGACTCAGTCAAAGCACATAATGGAGATAGCTGATGTCCAGAAAAACGCGCTGGACCTGATGGCGGGGCAACTGGCTCAACTTACCAGGAGCAGCGAGGCAAAGCTGGACCTGCTCCGCGCTGCTGTGGAGGAGAGATTGAAGGGCATTCAGGCGGCAAATGAACAGAAACTCGACAAAATGAGGGAACTTGTGGACGAAAAACTGCACGCCACGCTCGAACAGCGTCTCGGGGCGGCGTTCTCGAATGTTTCAGAGTGGCTGGATAAGGTTCATCGCGGGCTGGGCGAGATGAAAAACCTGGCTGGCGACGTGGGAGATCTCCGCAAGGTCCTCACAAACGTAAAAACACGCGGCGTTTGGGGGGAAATTCAGCTTGGCGCACTCCTCGAGCAGATACTTCATCAGGACCAGTACGGCGTCAATGTGGCGGTGAGAGAGGGCTCAGGAGAGAGTGTCGAGTTTGCGATCAAACTGCCGGGACAGGCGGAAGGAGGAGTGCTTTGGCTGCCAATTGACTCCAAATTCCCGCAGGAGGACTATCTCAGGATTGTGGAGGCATCCGAGAACGCGGACGCAGTGGGCGTCGCGGAATCCCGCAAAACTCTGGAACGGCGAGTGATCGAGGAGTCCAAAAAAATTCATGACAAGTACATCGAGCCCCCATACACGACGGATTTTGCGATACTCTTCCTGCCGGTGGAGGGACTCTACTCCGAAATTCTCCGTATAAACGGCCTTGCGGAGAGGATGATGAGGGAATATCGTATCGTAATAGCGGGTCCGACAACCATTGCCGCACTGCTGAACAGCCTGCAGATGGGCTTTCGAACGCTGGCTGTCGAGAAGCGCTCCAGTGAGGTGTGGGTGCTGTTGGGACAGATAAAGACCGAGTTCTCCAAGTTCGGGGACATGCTTGACAAGACACGAAGCCGCATAGAACAGGCTGGCAGGGAGCTGGACGGCGCCGGAAGGCGTACCCGCGCCATAGAGCGCAAACTGAGGGACGTAGCGGAACTGCCCTCCGACTCCCTGACTCAGGAGCTCGACGAGAAGTCATTCACCGAGGAAGAATCATATGATCTCTAATGGGGACGATACGATTAAAAACCTGGGAAGCGACGTGCAGGAGAGCTTGCCTTCGACGAGGGTATTCCTGTCGCGGGTCGGCATAACCGGCATGAGGCGGGTTCTTCGCCTCAAATCCTCCCTGCACGCCGGAACACGGCCTCATACGCTTTTTTTTGCCGAGATGGATCTCTTCGCTCACCTGGACTCGACGCGCTCCGGTGTCCACATGTCGCGCTTCACAGAAAACATCGAGGATATAGCTTATGAAATGGCGGCTGAAGCCTCACCCGACATCGAGACGTTAGCTGAACGGATGGCCTTAGCCATAGCCAGGACGCAGGGGACCTCCCGCTCTGAGGTGCGCATCAGAGCACAATTTCCCATGACTAAAAACGCTCCGGTCACAGGCGCCGAGGTCGAGGATCTCTTTACTTTCATAGGGATTGCCATCAGCAACGGAAATTCCACCCGCAGAGCTATCGGCGTCGAGGTGAACGGGCTCACCGTCTGCCCTTGCGCGCAATCAATGGTGATCGAGCAATCCCGCGAGCGATTGATCGCGTCAGGCTACAGTCCGGCTCAGGCAGATGATATCACATCCATTCTGCCTATGGCCTCTCATAATCAGAGGGGCAGAGGGACCCTCATCATAGGAACCGAGGACGATATTCTGGCCGAGGATCTGGTGAGGCTCGTTGAAGCCTCTATGAGCTCCGAGATATATGAACTGTTGAAGCGCCCTGACGAGCTGCGCGTCGTGACCAAAGCTCACGCCAACCCGCGCTTTGTGGAGGACGTGGTGAGGGAGATGATAAAGGGAGTGACTCAAAACCTGACGGCTCTGTCGGACGACGCGTTTGTCCTGGCGCGTCAGGAGAACTTCGAGAGCATTCACGCCCACAACGCATACGCGGAGCGTTGCGGTCTGCTGGGCGATATGCGCCATGAACTCCGAGCCGACTCCGCGACTGGGGAGGGGCGATCTGCGCATTCGCTCGAAAGCTGGCTGGACAGCCTGCTTTAGCGACTGATATGAGTTACTCCATCTGCTGGGTCATTACCGGCGCCGGACACCTTTTAGCAGAAACGGTCGAGTATCTGCTCTCAATTGATTTTTGCACGGTCGATCTGCACTTGACCAGGGCAGGCAGGGAGGTGGCGCTCCGATATGGACAGATGGATCGTCTCAAGTCCAGCGGGCGCGAAATCTTTTTTGAGACGGACGCCAGCTCGTCGAGGCTGATATTTTTCTCATCCGGTCGATACGACGCTCTCGTAATCGCCCCCGCGACATCCAATACCGTGGCGAAGTGCGCCCTGGGCATTGCCGACTCGATGGCCTCAAATTTTTTCGCTCAGGCGGGCAAAAGCGGAATCCCAATATACATACTGCCGACGGACACAGCCTCCGAGATGACCTCTGTCACTCCATCAGGCAAAAAGATAAGTGTGCGCCCCAGAGAGATAGATCTGAAGTACACCGATGAACTCTCCCGATTTCCGGGAGTGACGCTGGTCAGGACTCCTGAGGAAGTTGCGGATTCTATATGTCAGTGTTTCGCTCCGGAGGCGCCGGAGTAGATGATTATGATGACGGAGACGACTACGAGCGCAGCGGACAGGAGCGTGTAGCCGGTTATCTCCTCGCCCGCTATCGCCCAGCCAAGGGCGACTGCCACGACGGGGTTTACAAATGTGTGAGTGGTGACGCGCGAGGCCGGCTCCCTCCTGAGCAGATAGACATAACCTGAATAGGCGACGATGGAGCCGAATATAATCAGATAAAGGGTCGCGATCCAGGACTCCGCCGTTCCTCCTCCTACGTCTGCGAACTCCCATCGCGCAGCGGAAGCCAGTATGAAGAATATACCGCCAAAGAACATCTGAAGACCGGATGCCATAGCCGAATCCTTATGAGAGTCCCCGGACTTTGACGAAAGGAGAACACCGTACACCCACGCGAATCCGCTGAGGATCACCGCAATCGCTGAAACTACGTACCTGCCCTCGGAGACCTCCCTCAGCGAATCAGGTATCCCGCCTCCGAACATCAGTACTGCGCATCCCGCAAAACCGATAACCTGCCCTGCGGCTATCTTGAGATTTGGCCTTGGTCCGCGAAAAAAGATCCAGTCGAACAGAACGAACCACGCCGGCTCGATCGATACTATGAGCGCAGCCACTGAACTTGGGAGAATCTGCTCGGCCCACATCAGTAATCCGTATGATATGAAAAACGATATGAACCCGCTCTTGACCGCAATGATCAGATTGGCTTTGCTTGGACGATCAACCTTCCTGGCTAATGAATAAATTATGAGAATCGAGCCTGCCGTTAAAAAACGAACGGCGCTCGAGAAGAATATGGGGAGCGTCCTGATCGATATGCTTATGGCCAGATAAGTAGAACCCCAAATTACATAAATCCCAAGATACGACGCAATGGTCTTTATGCGCTCGCCAGTCTCCGCCGACACGCCTGACATGTCAGTCACCATTACCACTCCCCACCTAACCAGTCAAATCGTGCCCGCTGAAATTATATGAAATTATACATGTGCCGGGACGAAAGAGACTCGAAGATACGAAAAACATCTGATTTATATAATTTTAACTTAAAATGCTGAAATCTGCTCAAATTTTACATTAAAAGAATTGTTAAAACATTGCATACCATAGTATTATTTCTTTTAAAAGAGCGATTTAAAAAAGAGGGGAGCACGAGTAAATGGAAGTCGATCCAATCCGAGACGTAAAGAAAATAGCAGAGATAAAAAAATTTTTAAGAGCGAGGGGGGAAAGGGACGAGGTTCTATTCGTTATGGGCATCAACACAGCATTGAGGATTGGAGACTTGCTGTCGCTGACCATTGGGGATGTGATGGACAAGCGGGGAGAAATATCGAGGGTTATCAATCTTAAAGAGCAGAAAACCGGCAAATTGAAACGCTTTCCTGTTAATGAATCCATCCAAAAAACACTGTCGCCCTATCTGCTCAGGCGTTCGACCTCCAATATGTTGGAGCCGCTCTTTCTGTCTCAAAAGGGCGGAACATTGAGCAGATGGCAGGCGTGGAGAATTTTAAGAGCGGCCGGAGAGTTTGTGGGCCTGAGAAATGTCGGCACTCACTCGCTCCGCAAGACGTTCGGGTATCATGTGTATAAAAAATCGGGAGGAGATATCGGTCTGGTGCAGAAACTCCTCAACCACTCAGCCAGCTCTGTGACGTTGAGGTATATCGGCATCGACAGGGAGATGATGGACAATATATACCTGGAGCTGAATTTATAATATGACTATAATGTTGTCTCATGATGCAAGCCTTGGGGTTCAAGCCACCCGACTCACTACGTGAATCGGACCGTGGCGGAAGTCCATCCATGCCGCACAAAACCGCGCGAAGAATGCGGTTTTGTGCTTACTTCGCCGCTCGCCCGACATCGTGTCGGCCGCCGATTCGCTTCGTTCGTTCGGGAGGCTTGAACCTCTACCTGAGCTAAACTGATAGTCATGATTTATAACGCGACGGCAAAAGTCCTGACTGGCATTCGTGTGTGATATGCCGCAAACCTGCCGGATTTAACCGCTCAAAGGCCGTGATAGCATTGACATACTCCCCTTGTTGAAGCAAGAGGATTCTAAGATCAGTAAAGGCTGCTGGCAGAAGCCAGTATATCCGCCATCTCCCTTAAGAGTGGATGTCCCACTCTGCTGAATTTAATACTAACCTAATTCCCCGGAAGTATAACAAGGTGACATTCTAAAAACATTGATGAGCAGACATTTTTCCCGCTGTAAAACTGTGGATGCCCTGTTCATCGCGAGACATAGATTCATCCTTGCCTGCCCTCTGCGCAGGTGGACGATGGAGCTGTATGACAGATACAGAGACGAGTTGATGTCCCACCAAAACCGCCATTCGGAAAATTAGGTTGAATGGCGTTAAAAACTTTTCCAGAAATTACAGTTTATTGTATTTCATGAGCTGTATTGCAGTATATTCATTAAGTAAAACTCATCCGTGCGTACTTGAAAAACCGTGACGCCGTGAGGCTGGTCAAAGTCGCCGCTCTGGCCGCTGGAAATTTAGGGATAGCGTGGACAAAAACACCGTTAAAGGTATTATCATGTAAGTTACAAGTTCACTGAGGAAGTGTTTATGCAACAGTCAGGGGGAACACGCATGGGGAAGGCATACACGCGGCGGAAAGCGGCTGAACCGGCGAAGCTGCTGCCCGCGCTGCTGATAATCATCGCTTTGTGCGGCGCGGCTCTCTTCCTCGTCGTCCTGCCGCCGCGCAGCATCGCGGACGGTCCG
>JAISRE010000087.1 GCA_031273805.1 Synergistaceae bacterium
CGATAAATATAGAAAGAGTGGGGGCATCCACTCTTAAGGGAGATGGTGTAAGACTGGTTTCGGCCAGCAGCCTTTGTTGATCTTAGAATCCCCTTGCTTCAGCAAGGGGAGTATGTCAAAGACATGTAGTCGTGCACCGTCGCATTAGAATTTTTCCAGATTCGAGCTTCATCCTCTCGTTCAATATTCATCCCCTCATCCCCCAGAGACGCATCATCTCTCGCGGCGTCTTTAGCGTGTAAGCCCCGACGAACAAAGCCAATTGTGAGGAATGACAAAAGCCGGATATGCTGTTATCATATCCGTGGTCGCACGGGAATTCTTCATAATTGCAGTTAGTTGCTGCTAACAGAGATTATGTCGTTCACTCCGGCCCCTTGTCTTGGCTCGACTTCGCGCTAATGACGCCATAAAAATATAAACTTGAGGTTCTTGATGTGATTCAAAGACGTTTTTTTGAAGCACGGGATATTTTGATCTTGTTGTTGATAATTTTGCCTCTCGGGGCATTTTATATCTATACGTTTCGTTCGGCACAGGATGGCGGAGTATACGCAGAAATTGCGGTGGATGGGAGAATAGAGACCACGATGGCTCTCGCTGGAGATAAGGTATATTCTCCTGCCGGGAAGCCCGCCGTTCAGATTGCCGTCAGAAGCGGGAGGGTCGGTTTCGTCAGCTCCGACTGCCCTGATAAGATATGCGTTCATTCCGGATTTCTCGGGATATCAGGTCAATCGGCAGTATGCCTGCCGAATCGTGTTGTAGTCAGGGTGAAATCCGGCGAGGGGGAGACGTTGGACAGCACGTCGTATTGATTCGCCCGCCTGCCTGTCAAGGGGATAGAAGATGAAGAATTTTACCGCAAGAGGCATTACGTTGATGGCGCTTATGCTGTCAATGATACTACTGCTTACGATGCTCGAGTCGCTGCTTCCGTCTCTGCCGTTCAATATGCGCTTCGGGCTCTCGAATGTGGTGACCATGTACGCTCTGTTTTTCGTAGGGCGGCGCTCGGCGTTCATGCTGGCTCTGCTCAAGTCGCTGTTCGTGCTTCTGACTAGGGGACCGTTCGCCTGTCTCATGAGCCTCTGCGGCGGAATATTTTCGCTTTTGGCGATAGTCCTGCTCTCCACTGTGTGGCAGGGCGCGTCGTACTTTATACTCAGTATCGCGGGGGCTCTGACGCATAATTTCGCCCAACTCGCTGCAGCCTCCTGGCTGCTGTCCACCAACCTGCTGCCCGCATTTCTCCCCATAATGATAGCGTTCGGCATTCCCGCCGGCGCACTGACCGCAGTGCTGCTCCGCGTGGTGATGCCTGTTTTAAAAAGTATATCCGCCCCGCCCGTCGCCGCAGCCAAAAACTCTCCGGAGCCAGGGGCATGAATCGGCGTATAGCTTATGTCCTTATGATCGCGTTATGTACAGCGCTCGTTGCACTTTCGCTTCTTGTAAAAAGAGATGACGTAAGAGAACTTGAGCGCGGCGAATTCACTAAATTTTCAACGGAGTTCTTCGACACATTCGACACCCACGTGACCTTTACGGCATTTGCCCCGGACGAGGCGGCCTTCGAGCGATACGCGAAGATTGCGCACGATGAAATGACCAGACTGCATCGCCTCTTCGACATCTACAACCTCTATGATGGGACCTCTAATATAAGAACGATCAACGAGAACGCGGGCGTGTCCCCGGTCGTGGTCGACTCCTCCATCATCGATCTGCTCACGATTGCGCGCGACGCTTACGGCTACACGGATGGCGCGGTCAATGTGGCTCTGGGGCCGGTTCTCTCCATATGGCACGATTTGCGCACTAGGGCGTTGTCGGGCGACAATGAATTTTCGATTCCGACTCCGGAGGCTCTGACTCTGGCCTCAACCCATACTTCGGTGGATGATATAGTCATAGACAGCGAGTCATCCACGGTTTTTTTGCGCTGCAAGGACATGAGTCTCGATGTCGGCGCCCTCGCGAAGGGGTATGCTGTACAAAAAACGGTTGAGCTCCTCAGGAAGTCCGGGCTAGAGTCCGCCCTGATTAACGCCGGGGGCAACGTGGTCGCGACGGGAGCGCCCCTCGACGGACGGAGCGCTTGGAGCATCGGCGTTCGCGCTCCGGTCGAGGAAGAGATGTCCGAAAACATGCTGGATGTCCTTTATGTCCCCAGCGGCGCGATTGTGACGAGCGGAAACTATCAGCGTTTTTTCAAACACGATGGGAGGAGCTATCATCATATTATAGACCCTGCAACTCTATATCCGGCGGAGTATACGCGCGCCGTAACGGTGCTCCACCCGGACTCTACGACAGCCGATATCCTCTCGACCGCCGCGTTTATCCTTGGATATGACAGGGCGCGGGCCTTGATCGGGTCGCTCGGCGCGGAGGCGCTGTGGGTAACGGCGGACGGCGCCATAATTATGACTGACGGTTACAGGCGCATCTCTCAGCTGGGAAAGGCCAACTCCTCCCAGGATTTGAAGCAATAAAACCCGGGCTCCCGCTGCACAAACTCATAAAAAAGATGTATCTTCGCAAAGCAGTAATTTCTACATCATTTTACGAGTGAGACCGGCCCGCTTGCAGAACGGTTTTACGGTATTCGTAGTTATGAAAAACATGGCCTAAAAGAGAAACCGGTCTCGTTCCGCAGTAAAAACTTTTCGCTCCCGATGTTATTTTCACCGCGTTCAGACCTTCTGGATCGGTTAAAAGCCCGGCATTTCGCGTTGAACAATCCTCTTGAGCGTGATAAGATTGGAATATGGATGCGGTAGAAAAGTACGAATACTGGCTCGAAATAGCACAATATGACCTCGACACGGCAGAAACTATGCTGAATGGCGGGCGCTGGCTTTACGTTGTGTTCATGTGCCAACAGGCCGTGGAAAAGCTCGTCAAGGGGCTGTACATCCTTTTTATCGACGACAATATCCCAAAAACGCACAACATCAGAGTTCTTGTAGAGAAGTTTGAAAACCGACTACCGGAAGCTGTGACGGATGGGCGGTATGAGTTGTTCGAGGATTTGACTATATACTACCTGAACGGGCGGTACGCCGACTACAAACAAAAATTGAGCGATCGCCTAAATGAGCAAACTGCTAAAGATTATCTGACACTGACGAAAGAGGTGTTCGCGTGGCTGTTGACTATGAAGCCGTAGACCAAACGGTAAACAGCTATGTGGCGGATGTGAAAAATGCAATGCGAATCGACCGCGTATTTCTGTTTGGCTCATATGCCAAAGGCACAGCGACCGAGCAGAGCGATATCGACGTATGCTTTTTCTCGCACAGTTTCGAGGATATGCTCTCGCTCGACATCATGAAATTGCTGTTTCGCCTGACGCGGAAATACAAGGGTATCGACATCGAACCGCTCGGGTTCGCGACATCTGAATTGGAAAACGACAATCCTTTCGTGAAGGAGATTTTGCGGACGGGACGGGAGATTTAAGATGAACGAAAAGACACTCGGCACGGTTATCAAGTAAAAGACAATTCCTTATTGAGCGATGCTGTTTCTGAGCGGACATTTCGTCCCAGAATTGCTCGCATATGCAGTCCGGGAGCGAACAACATTGCTCTCTTGCAAAGTCAATAGCAGTAATGGTATCGTAGCAAGATAAGAAAAATAAGTGAGGTGAGAGAATGCGCCGTATGCCAACATCTCTCCTACTCCTACCAAAGACAGAACCGACCCAGACCGCCCTCCATGTTGCAGCATGCGGCGGCGGAGAAATACCAGATCATCGCCCCGCTGTTGGATAGAAACTACTGCCTTGACAAGCAGCATCTAACGAGTCTTATCGATATATAGCCAGCATAGCCATCTATAAAACAGAATATTCTTCAGATTCGCGTCAATAATATTGCAAAACCGCCGCATGTAATCGTATATTGTTATAAAAAGAGTTTGATTCTGTGAACATTAAAGGTTTTAGCGCGAAAAAACTTGAATATGCGGCCTTTATATCGCCTTTCCGATAAGCGTATTGACATATTAGTTATATTATACTAACATCAAAACAAGACTGCGAGGAGTGAGTTAAAGCGCAGTAAAATTCTTATATGAGAGGTGTTACGCGTGAAACAAGTGTCGGTGAGTTTTAAAAGTTTTCACAGACGAATTATTTTTTTCTCGTTCCTTATAGCAGTATTTTTGCTCCTGCCCTACACGGCTTATGCGGCTTATGCTGTGGATGTATCTGATTGGGAGGGATTGATTGCCGCGATCAGCAACGACCCAAGCAGCACTCCGAAAACCATTAACCTGACCCAAGACATAACTGTCGATGCTGCTTCGGGAGCTACATTCAGCGCTTCCCAAAGAAATATAATCATTAACGGAAATGGATATTCAATCGACGGCAACAACAACGATTACGCAACCTTGCGCTTTAATAACCCTGCTACAGACGTAATTGTGCTGAAGAACATAGTTTTTAAGAATATGACAGGCATCGCCACTCAGCTGAGCGGCACTCGGAGCTATACTTACGGCGGCGGCGCTATTGGCGTACGCAGAGGCTCTCTCGAGATAGAAGACTGCACATTCGAAGACAATACTTCTCTGTCCACCGGCGGTAACGCGGGCGGCGGCGCGGTGTATGTTCAAGGCAGCGGTACCTTGAAAATCACCAACAGCAACTTTTACAGAAACAGCGCAACTGGCGCGATTACCAAAGGCGGAGCTGTTTTTGCCAATGTGCCGACTACAATCATCAGCTCTGACTTCGACGGCAACAGCAGCGCTTTGATCGGCGGAGCGATATCACTCGCCGCCAACGGAGCAGGTCTTACCGCAGACGGCAAGACCAGATTCACCAACAACAACGCCGCGTACTCAGGCGGAGCTATACACATCTATGGGGTATCGGGCAACACTTACTATGCGTCTCGGACGACCAGCACTGTGGCTTCCGGCGCCGTGTTCTCAGGCAACACCGCCGGAGTTGACGGTACGGAGAATTATGTCGTGAGCGTCAATTATCCGTCGACCTTCACGGACAATATAAATACAGCAGCAAATAGGTTGAACTCACTGTTAAGCTCACTCACGGTTCCTGCGGACTCCGGAACCGGCACTACTACTATATCTCCGACTTACTTTGCCGACGCGAACCGCACTATACCAAATCAATTGATAACCGTTAACAACCATGATCAGTTGAAGGAGGCGTTGGGCTATTATAAGTATGACCCAACCTATGCATCAGCTTACAATACCTTGAGGGCGGAGGATGAGGCGCCAGGAACCGCTAACAGCGGGGATATAGTGGTCATAAACTCGAATATAACGTACGTAAAGGACGCCCTCAACGATCGCGCTGCTTCAAGAACAGATGCTGTGACGACCGCTACGGTATACATCAAGAAGAACGTCACCATCTTCGGCAACGGAAACATGATCGACGGCAACGGATACCCGGTATTTGACATCGACGGGGGAAGCGACAACCCCAATGCCCCGGTCACAGCCGCCATCAATAGGCTGAATGTGATCAACGGAGGCTATAACGCCAAGCTCGGCGGCGCGGTCTTCATCGAGGGCCGTGCGTCTCTTGCGGTCAACAACTCGACCTTCACCGACTGCTTCGCCGGTTATTCCGGAAGCGCGATAGCGGGCGGCGGCGGCGCGATATACCTCGAACCGCACCACACAGAAGGCGCTGTTCCCAGCCTGACAGTCAGCGGCAGTACATTCAGGAGAAACAGAGCGCTCAGGGGCAACGGCGGCGCGATCTCCGCCAGAGGCGGCGTTATCACGATAAGCGGCGCCACAACCTTCGACGGTAACACGGCGGCCCTGGGCGGCGCGATCGGGACGAAGGGAATTGACGGCGCGCTCAATATCGGCAACGGCGCAGTATTCACCAACAACGTCGCGACATACGCCGGCGGCGCTATCGATATCCACTACGGCCTTAGTTATATGGGCGGCAGAGCGGGTGAGATCAATAAATCCACAGTCCCGACGGTGTTTACCGGCCGTTCGACATTCACAGGTAACACCGACTCCCTCGGCGCGCCTGACGTCGTCTACAGCCGCTTCTATAATGCGGATTTTTCCATTCCGTTCCCGGATGATTACAGCGATCCACTAATAACCTACACACCGACAACAGGAAACAACGCCGCAAGCATGGACGCGGTGCACGAGGACTTTAATTTCTACGACGTGTACCGCACGACGCTGCTCACGGATGTGGATAACAAGACATATAACGCCGGTGACCTCACGGTCCTCGCGGCTATCAAGAGCGCGAACACGGGCAGCACTGTATTCCCGGACGGCTACCTGAATTATCCAAAGACCGTGGACTGGAGCGCCAACGGGGTCGCATGGACTGAAATTGGAGGCGAACAGCGCGTCACCGGCCTCAGCATCGCCAATAAGGCGCTGGTGTCGCTCGACGTACATGCGCTTACCGAGCTGAAGGATCTGGACTGCTCCTTCAACCAACTGACAGCTCTGAACGTATCGAGCCTGACGAAGCTGGAGAACCTGCTCTGCTACAGCAACGAATTGACCAACCTGGACGTATCGGGCCTGACGAACCTCAAGGTGCTGAGATGCTTCGACAACCAACTGACGGGTCTGAACGTGACTGGGCTGAGCAATCTTTATTTCCTCGCGGTTCGCGATATGCCGACACTTGCCACGCTGACCGGGCTTTCAACTCTTACTAACCTCGAGCTGTTCTACGGCTGGAATACCCACCTGTCAGAGTTGGACTTCAGCGGCTTGGTAAATCTGGAGCTTGTCGAGGCATATGAAAACCCATATCTTTCCAGTGTTAAAATCTCTGGCCCAACGGCAATGGAAACGATCGGGCTGGAGGACTGCGCGAACCTTACAACTCTGGACATCACAGGCGTGAGCTCGATTGCGGAGCTGCATGTCTCAGGATGTTCGAGGCTCATTGAGATAAAGGGCCTGTCGGAGACATCCGTGGGCAGTTTTGAAAAAGAGGGCGTACCGATTGTGACATATAGTATCACCGGCGTCTCCAATTCCGATATCGAGAACGGGAGAATCGAGATCGATGGCGGGACGAATGTATACAAGGGCGCCAACCTGCTATTTAAAATCTACCCGGCTGTGGGCTACGACCTAGAGTCATTTTCGGTAAACGGAGTGAATGAGACGAATAACGTCTTGTTCGATGGCGGCTTCTACACATACGAGTACCGGGACGTTGACAAAGATATCAGCGTTACTGCTGAGTTTGCAGAGATAACACCGGGCGAAGACCCTGGTGATGATCCAGGCGATGATCCTGGCGACGACCCAGGCGACGACCCAGGCGACGATCCTGGCGACGATCCTGGCGATGATCCAGGCGATGACCCTGGCGATGATCCTGGCGACGATCCAGGCGATGACCCAGGCGACGACCCAGGCGATGACCCAGGAGACGACCCCGGCAATAACAACCCCGGCAGCAGCAGCGGCTGTGACGCGGGAACCTCGGGCGCTGCGCTGCTCTTTGTCGCCGCTATTACTGCGGTCCGCGCGTTTCGTAAAAAATAATAAGAAGATTGTGATGATATAACCCCAATGCTCACAAGGCAAATACCCCGGAGAGGATATCTCCGGGGTATTTGTTGTGGAATCGGGGGACGACAGAGGGGGGTAATTTTTACCCTTCAGGCCTCTGACTTCAAATCGAATACGGCTATCTCCCAAAAACCTTTTTTCTCGTGCGAGACATACTCGCCAGAGGCAGCACGCAGAACGCACTCTATCAGTCGCTCAGTCACGCTCTCCCAGGACTCGCCGTCGAGCAGTGTTCCCGCGTCAAAGTCGGCCCAGTCGGGATGGCGCCTTGCCAGGTCGGTATTGGTGGATATTTTCAGTGTCGGCGTTACGGCGCCGAACGACGTGTCTCGTCCGGCGGCGCATAATATGATTTGGGCGCCGCTTCCAGCCAGAGACGTGCTGGAGATGAGGTCATTGCCGGAGGAGAACACTATCTGCACTCCAGGCGCAGCGTCGGCCTGCTCGCCGTATTTCAGAATGCCGGTAATAAAGGCGCTTCCGGTATTCTCGAGAATCACCAGTGACTTCTCCTCCGCCGTGGTTATTCCATTGACCTTGTCACTCGGGGATAGAACCCCGCCGATTGGCTGGTTGCGCCTCGCGAGGTAATCGCGAAACCATCGATCCCGTGATATGAAATTTTCATATGTTTTTTTCGATGATATTCGAGGGACAATTGCACCGCTTGCTCCGAACATCTCCGGTATTCCCGCCGCCACTATCACCCCGCCGTACTTTGTCAGAAAGTCGGAGAATCTTCCCACCAGAGGATTGGCCGTCAGTCCGGAATATCTGTCTATGTCCCTGCACATTATCCCCACGCAGATCTCTGAAATGGGGAACTCCTCCCTGACTCGCGGGGCCAGCGACGCCAGCTCATCGAGCATACTATTTAGGGAGTCTGCGGGATTGGGCGTCTCCTGAAGGGTAAGTTTCATCACGTTCAAATCCTTGTTCGACAGCCGGCTGTTAAGCTCAGAAACAGTCAGGCTCTCACCGCCATGTCCAACCAGGAGAACTCCTGCAGCATTGGGGTTCTGAGCGAGGCCGACCAGTATATTCAGTGTCAGATCGAGGTCTTCGCCGATTTGAGAATAGCCGGATGTATGCTCCAGCAATTTCACGGCGTCTATCCAGTAGGGCTTGTGGTAATTTTTCAGGATCGACCTCAGTTCCTCACTTATGCATCCCACTGTGGGTATTACCCACAGGTCGTTTCTGACGCCCGGACGTCCGGAGTATCTCCGGTAGCCCATGAAATTTTTGTCTGATATATGAGACAAGACAGCCCTGGCCCCTCCCCAAGCGGGAAACTCGTCGTCATCATACCGGAGACGCGCCGTGACATTATGCTCGTGCACCCAGTCGCCTTGCTTTATATCCCGCGCGGCGGCGCCTATTGTATGCCCGTATTTGATCACCGGCTCGCCGGTGGCGATATTTCTGCCTGCGGCTTTATGCCCGGCAGGGATGTTATCGTTGAGCGTGAATAAATCAACTCCCGATCCGATCTCCCCTCCTCTGGGCAAAATAAGGACGTTGTCGAGATTGTTCAGGCATATATATTCAGAAAATTTCATGGATAATGGCCTCTTGTATCATCCGGTCACAAAATAGTCCGGCGGAATTTTTAACCCTGAGCGTCAACGAGGTATTTTTTTAGAGATGATATTATCTCTTCAAAGTTCAGAGGTTTGCCGATGTGGCCGTTCATTCCCAAAGCAATGCATTTTTCGACATCTTCTCGGAATGCATTGGCTGTCATTGCAATGATTGGTACCTGCTCGCGGCCCATAACCCTGCCGATCTCACGGATGCGCTTTGTGGCCTCGTAACCATCCATCTCGGGCATTTGAACGTCCATCAGTATAATATTGTATTTGCCTGGATTCGCCTCGAACATCTTAACTGCCTCTTTGCCGTTTTCAGCGCAGTCTATATTGAGCAATGTCGGTTCAAGCATTGTGAGCACTATCTCACGATTGACTTCGACATCCTCCACGAGCAGCGCGCTATAGCCGTCAAATTTTTCCGTCACTTCGGGTATCACGGCAATTGATGCCGCTTTATCATGTTTCACAAGACATTGATTGACGCATTCAACGATCGAGGAGCGAAAAAGAGGCTTCTGCAAAAAATTGTCGGCCCCGGCATCCTGTGCCTCAGAGCTTAACGCGTTCCACTCTGTGGACGGTATCATTGCGACGACCGGATTCCGCTTGTCGCGGCTCTTTATCCTCTGAGTCAGTTCCAGTCCTTCCATGCCGTGTATCTTCCAATCCACGAAATAAATATCGTAGAAACCGTTTTTTTCTATCATCATGCACGCATCGTCGCCATTGGACGCTGCATCGCATTTTATGCCGAATTGTTCGGATACTTCTTCAAAATATTCCCTTATGTCCTTCGAGTTATCGACTGAAAGGATGCGCAGGTTCTTTCCTTTGATCTCAGGGCTCAGAGTAAGCAGTTCTCCGCCTGACGCTCTTTTGGCCTCTATGGTAAAGATAAACGCCGAGCCGACGCCCAGCTTTGATTTGACCCATATCCGCCCTCCCATCATCTCCACTATCCGCTTTGAAATGGCGAGCCCCAGTCCTGTTCCGCCGAATTTACGCGATACACTGCTGTCCGCCTGCTCAAAAGGTGTAAACAACTTCGCCTGATTATCCTGAGAAATGCCAACTCCCGTATCGACCACTTCCAACTGTATCGTGCAGATACCGTTTTCCTCATTCATCAAGCGCGTGTTCAGGAGCACGGAGCCATACTCAGGGGTGAATTTTACGGCGTTGCTGAGCAGGTTTGTTATAACCTGAGAGAGACGCTGTTCGTCCCCTGAGATGACGCGCGGGATATCTTTGTCAAGATTGATCATGAAGCTCTGATGTTTTTCCTCCACACTGAAGTTCATTACGTTGACGACCTTCTTGAGCATGGCCTCAAAATTGAAATTTATAAACGACAGCTCGAATTTATTTACCTCAATTTTCGACATATCCAGTATGTCGTTTATGACGCCAAGCAGATGAGTTGAGGCGTCGTTGATTCTATTGAGGCAGTAGTCCTTTTTTTCGATACTCTGTGACGATTTGGCGATCGTCGTCATGCCTATTATCGCGTTCATCGGGGTGCGCATCTCGTGGCTCATGTTCGACAGAAAATCACTCTTTGCCCTGTTCGCTTCCTGCGCCATGTGGACCATTTCCGATGATTTCACGTACATTTCGCTCATCTTCTCCATCATCTTATTCAGGTGATCTTCCATGAAACCGAACTCGTCATGTTCCGTGATTTCAATCCTCTTTGAAAAGTCACCGGACGCGGCCAGTCCCGCGAATCTGTTTACCTTGTTGGCTACTGTGCGCAGGTGTCTCGCGACAGAAATTATGCGGAACGCCGCAAGCAATAATCCGGTGAATGGGATGATGGCAATGACCAAAATCTGGTTTAACGTAGAGTAGGCGATTTCATTTATATCTACAAGAGCAACCATTATCCAGTTGTTTTCGGGTATTGTTTTGTAATAAGCCCGATACACGCCGTTATTCGTCTCGAGTGTCGCCATGCCCTCCTTCATTTTCAACACGTTCCACCCAAATTCGGACATGTTCCCCTCGCTTTCGTCGACTATTTTATTATCAAGAAGGTTTTTACTGTCGTCAAAAAATGACACGTATTCACCGGCCTCGCCCAGTATAAAGGCCTTCCCCGTCTCTCCTATGGAAATGTCGTTCGCGATTGTTTGGATGTCCGTCAGCGTCATATCTGCCGTTGCGACGCCCCTCAAATTCCCCTCTTCGTCAAAAAACGGGACTGTAGCGGTGATAATGGTGAGCTTTGAAACCGTGTCTACATAAACGTCGGACCACACTACATCCCCCTTGGAGCGGTAACCATTGAGATACCAGACAGAGTTTTGGTAATCGATGAGAGACTCGTAATTTCCGTCATACACCGGCTTCCCGTCGACCGTATGCACATAAGACGAGAAGTAGCGCTGTTTATTGAGAACAAAGGGACCGAACCAAATTCCTCCCCCGTATGTATTTTTATTTGACAAAACTATTTTTGACACAAACTCCTTCATCTCCCCGCGTTCGATTGACTCCCCTCTGCATGAATTGGCGTATATGGCAAGACTTCTCGCGATATCCGCGTTTTTGGTCAGTTCGTTCTGTATTTGAAGGATAGCAGATTCAAGATTTTCGCGCATTTTAGCATTAAATTGATTGTTGATGCGGCTGTCCACAGTTTTAATTGTTATAAATATGAATAATATGATTGAGATTGCGATAATCGGGACGACAGATAAGATTATACGGGACGCAATGCTCTTGAATTTCATTATCATTCACACCTTAATTATAAA
>JAISRE010000135.1 GCA_031273805.1 Synergistaceae bacterium
AAGCTGATTTTATCCACTGTCATGTTGTTGTAATTTCAGAGCAAAGCGTATTATAATGGTTCAAGTTACAAATCCTGCGGTGTGCGTGTAACGAGAAATGTCTTGAGCCAACGTTCTAATCCCGCAGGGAACCGCTCCAGACCGGCAGAAGCGGCAATTTTGCCAGCACAAGCCAAGGCCCGGGGGTTCCCTATCCATTAAGGAGCGGGTCAAGACAGGTCGTTCACGGCACTGCGGGTTTTTTGAAATTCAGGAGACACGGTCATGACATTTCGAGCTCCCTTCTGGTCCCCATCTCACGCGTCGGCAATCCTCTTCGATTGGGATGGAATTATTGCAAAGACACATCTTGATTTTTCAGAAGTCAGAGAAAAATACTACGGCTCCAGGAGCAGCGCAATGCTTCTGGAGGACTCATTTACATTATCTGTTAGCAAACGAGAGGCGCTGATGCGCGACATCGAGGAGATCGAGATGCGCGGGGCGAATGAAGCCAGGCCGGTACAGGGGATATTCGATCTGCTCGCGTGGGTCGACGATCATCACATACCGTGGGCTGTGGTATCGCGGAACTGCCGCGAATCCATACTGGCAGCCGCGAAAAGAATAGGCGTCAAACTTCCGCCCGTATTGCGCTCCAGAGACGACGGAGACAGTATAAAACCCGACCCGTCGGCTCTCATCGAGACTTGCGGCATATTATCCGCGTCTCCGTCTCAGACGGTTTTAATAGGAGACTATATCTACGACATGATGGGCGCCAGGAGAGCCGGAATGAGAGGCGTATTGGTCAGGAACGAGGCTGATATAGGGTGGAAGCCGTGGATTGAATGTCACTATCCGTCCATGCTACAGCTCAGCAATGAGATGCTTCACCCGACTGAGCTGGTTCCATGGGAGTACCTCGACACATTCAAAAAATTCGGGCCTGAATTTCTGCGAGGCGCCTACGACGTCTGCCTGTCCATCCCATGCGGCGCGTCACCCAACCTGGACACATGGGTCCTGCGGGCGGCTGCTCTCGGAGTAGGTGGTTTTGTAACGGCAGGTGAAGTTTTCTCGCCGGATATGTGGCGCAAAAATTCATCGTTTGACCCCTCATTTATGGGTATGTCTCTTGACGATACGCTCCGAAATTTTCTGCGGACGCGCTATCCCTTTGCCAGGGTGATCGACTCGCCCAATGACTGTAATGCCGTCTCTGCCGAGCCGTGCGCGTCTCCGCCGACTGACGCCGGAGAACTCCAGGATTTTATCATCTCGTTATTAAAGGACGGTCGTTAAATGGAGCGCATGTTGAACTTTCAGGACGAGCCCACAGACAGCACTCCTATGGAGGATCGGGCTGACAATTCATACGAGACCCCTCTCGCGGAGCGAATGCGTCCCGGCACGCTGAACGAGTATGCCGGACAGACGCACATTCTTGGGAAAAACAAACCTCTTCGCGTTTTAATAGAGGACGGACGCGTGCCGAGCTGCATACTCTACGGCAATCCCGGGGTAGGAAAGACCACTCTGGTGAGGATTATGGCGTCATCCACGGGACGGAAACTTCTCGAGATAAACGCGGTCAGCGCCAAGGTCTCCCAGCTCAGAGAGCTGATAGACGACGCGGTGACCTTCAAGGCCCGTTCGGGCGGCACGAGCGCAATCGCATTCGTCGATGAGATATATCACCTGAACAGCAGTCAGCAGAACGTACTTCTGCCGGCCGTCGAACGCGGGGATATCATACTGGTCGGGACCACGTCGGAAAACCCCTGGTTCGAGATAAATAAAACCCTGCTGTCGCGCATGATAGTGTACACGCTGCAGCCGCTTGACGAACATGATATAGTAAAACTGCTTCAGCGCGCGCTAGACGACGAAGCGCGAGGCCTTGGCAGGCTGGGCTTAAAGGATGGCGACGGAGCGCTCGCTCACATAGCGTCGCTCTGCGGCGGCGACGCCAGACAGGCATTGACGCGGCTCGATACCGCCGTCACTGGAGTCGCGCTTGGAGGCGGCGCATATCTCACAAAAAAAGACGTGGATGAGGCAACAGGAAGACAAACCCTCCGGTACGACAGGGCCGGTACCGACCATTATTCGGTGATCTCGGCTCTCATAAAGAGCGTTCGGGGCTCTGATCCGGACGCGTCGCTCTATTGGCTCGCCAGAATGCTGGCAGCCGGAGATGATGTTCGATTTATATGCAGAAGGCTATGCATATTGGCGGCGGAGGATATAGGGCTTGCGGATCCTATGGCGCTTGTCCTGGCCGAAAGCGCTGCGGCAGCCTGCGACAGAGTAGGGCTGCCGGAGGCGAAGCTCATTCTTGGCGAGGCAGTGATCTACCTTGCATCCGCCCCAAAGAGCAACAGCGCGTATCTCGCGATAGCCGCCGCTGAAAAAGCGGTGCTGTCAGGGGACATGATCGAGGTCCCGTGGCATCTGCGAAACGATGGTGAGGGCTATATATACCCCCACGACGACCCGAGGCACTGGGTTCCTCAGAACTACCTGCCAAACGCGCCCGGCAAATCACAGCCGCCGCGATTTTATCTCCCGGGGAAGATAGGAGCGGAGGTCAAAATAGTTGAGCGCCTGAAGCGTTTCTGGAAACGATTTTCGGAGGATTGATTCAAATAGCAGCATGCTGAACAGGACCTGAGATATTCGCCATTTAACAGTCGTTCATCCGATATTTTGGCGAATCCTGGCGATGCTAACGCTCTCCGCTAAAAACAGGATGCATCCAAATATGAGCCATACGTCAGCCAAATTTATATACCCTCCTATATAAAGCCAGTCCACCACGTATCCGTACATCAAACGGTCGATTAAATTGCCGACAGCGCCTGCGTAAAGCAACGGCATCCCCCGCATCGACCTGATTTTTTTCACCTTTACGCATATCAGACATAGAGCCGCGCTCCCGATAAGCGCAACCGAAAGTCCAAGATTGGCATACTCTTCGAGCAGAGAAAACGATATCCCCCGATTGAAATAGAGTCCCAGGGATAAAAAAAACCTGCCCTCTCCTCCAGATATGGGGGTTATACACGATAACGCCCAATATTTCGTCGCTCTGTCCAGAGCCAGCAACAGGATAAAGGCATAAAACGAGACAAACTTCTTCGTGGACGCCACACCTTTCATTAAATCCGCAAATATCCACTCGCCGGAACCAAGCGCATAGCGCGAAAAGACGCACATTTTTCGAATATAAGTGCGTTTTGTTTATTCCTTTGGAATCGCGACCTCGGGATGTCTGGATATGTACTCCAGCAGAGCGTCGCGGGTATTTTCAAGATGTTCGCGCATTTTTTCCCTGGCGCGCCCGACATCGCGTGACAATATTGCGTCTATTATAGCTATATGCTCTCTCGACGAACTGACCTTTGGTATATTTCCGATTGCGTAATGACGGCAAATCTGGAGAATTGCCCCAACTCTTTCCAGCATGAAATCAAGGTAGCTGTTGTTGGCGTGCTTTGACAAGGTGGTGTGAAAATCCACATCCATTGTCATAAATCTGTTGGCGTCCCAGTCATTGGAGACCTCATCAAACTCTCCCCGCAGCTGGAGCAATATATCCCTCGGCGGATTTGCGCACAGGTGCTCGACGGATATAAACTCCAGGGCCGTACGAATTTCGTACAGATCCAAGGTGTCCTTAGCAGTTGGAAGCAGAACGTAGGCGCCGCGACGAGTGGTAAGATGCACAAGCCCGGTCTCGACCAGCTGTCTGATCGCCTCTCTGACCGGAGTACGCGATACGTCGAACTGCCTGGATAGATCTATTTCTGAGAGTTTCGAACCGGCCGGGATGACGCCTGTCATAATTGCCTCTCTGATCTTTTCAAAAACAACCTCACGGAGATTGGGTATACTTGCGGGAGCAAAAATAGTATCACTCATTCAACGGCTCTCCCATATCTATAATGTATTTTGCATACCTGCTCTATATAAGCATATCAGCGATCTCCTATCATTGCAAGCTCTGAGAATAATTTTTCCTGTTCATCTTCGGGGCGGACGGCCAGCCTGAAAAATCGCCCGTCCATATTTGAAAAATTCGAACATCTGCGTATAAGTATCGAACTTTTTAGAAGACGCGAATAAATCTCGTCAGAGCTTTCGGCGCCGCTCCTCGCTAAAATGAAATTGACATCAGACGGACAGACCCAATAACCCATGCCGCGCAGTTTACGCAGCATATCTTCCCTGAGAAACGATATATGGCGCGCGGATTCGCTTAAAAACGGCTCCGGCCTGCGCGCACAGGCGATGGCATACGCCTCCCCCACGCAGTTGAGCGGCCACGGCTGAATGTGAGACCTTATAACCCTGGCCATGTCTGGATGCGAGACCGTGAACCCCACGCGAAGTCCCGGAGCGGCGAAATCCTTCGTGATGGCCCGGAGGACTATTATATTTTTATCACCGACCGCGCGAAGACACGATGGAGCTTGCGGATAAGTCAGATTCAAAAAACACTCATCTGCCATCATATAGCCACCGCGCTCCCGGCACAGATCCAGAAGCACATCTAGTTCGCCCTCAGTCCATGAGATCCCTGTCGGATTATTGGGCTGACAGATGATCAGAAGATCATGCCGCGCAAAAATTTTTACTATTCTCTCCACGTCGAACGCGAATTGTTTTTCAGCGTCAGAGGGTATTTCGACGACCTCGATTCCCAGCAGGCGGGCGCTCTCGGCGTATTCTGAAAATGTGGGCGCCGGGATAAGCACTCTTCCAGGCCTGACGGACTCCATAACGGCACGTATCATCTCACTCGCCCCATTGCCAAAGACAAATGCATCGGGAATTTTTCCAAGCCACTCCGCGAACGCACGCCTTATCTCTGTCTCGTCCGTGTCGGGATATTTTTTTATCAGCGCCAATGAGTCACCGGCGGCGCGAAGGGCATAATCAGGAGGCCCAAACGGATTGATGTTGCTCGAAAAATCTATGACGCTCGCGTGATCAGCCAAGTCATAGATGTTCCCGCCGTGCAATCTCATATCAGCATCATCTTTGCCGTCAGAATAGACGCTACAGCAGCGAGCGCATACGCGTTCCAGTACAGCGTGAGGGCCCGGGCCAGGTCCGACTCCAGGGGGCGCGGCCCATGCCCGATAAAAGGCTTGTCCTTCAACTCGCCAAAGTAGCGCATCGGGCCGCAGAGTTTTACCCCTAGCGCTCCCGCGAACGCAGCAATCGGGTACCCTGAATTTGGGCTGGAGAGCAGCGCTCCGTCAGATCGCGCCCCGATGCACGCGGCAGAGATATTTCCGTGAACGGATGGGGCGACAAGCGCGATTATCAGCGCTGAAATTCTGGAGGGCAGGAAGTTCAGGATATCGTCCAACTTTGCCGAGGCAAATCCAAAGTCGGCGTACTCCTCGGTCTTGTAGCCGACCATCGCGTCGAGCGTGTTGGATATTCTATGAATCCAGGCAAGCACCGGCCCGCCAATGGCCGCGTATAAGAGCGTGGCGCAGGCGCTGTCACTGAAATTCTCCGCCAGGGTCTCTATTGCGGATGACACTATGTCGCCCTCACTCATCATATCGACATCGCGGCTCACCAACATCCTGATTTTCCCCCTGCCTCCCCGAACGCCGTCTCTCATAAGAGAATCAGAGACGCCAGATACCTCCCTGGCAAGGCAGGTCCCTCCGAGCGCAAAATAAATCAGCACCGCCTGCGTCAGCAAACTGAGAAGTCTGCCGCCCGCGCTGGAGAGTAATATGAGAACCGATATCGGAACTATGAAACAAAACATATTCAGGACTAAAAACACTGCGCCCTGTGTCTTAGGAGGAATGGGAATCGTCCTGCAATAAGACTCGATTCTTGTTATCAGATGGCCGTGGACGCGGACCGGATGCCATCTCCAGGCCGGGTCGCCAAGAATAAAATCCAGCAGGAGCGCGATAGCTATGGCATAAACAGGCAAATTCTTTCCCCTCCAAACTAAAATAATACCTGAACAATACGCAGTAAGCATGATTGAAGATCAATGTACACGCCAAAGGCCGAAGCGGCGGAATGGCAGACGCAACAGACTCAAAACACGAAATTATCACCAGATTTTATACACTTTCGAGATAATCCGCTAAACACTCACAACGACGGAGATTATCATACCATACATCTCATAATCGTAAGCCGGCTGCCGATAAATTCAGCGTATAGGCACAATATAATGATCCCAGGAATTAATGATCGCGAGCCCCGGTTAGGTCGTTCTCCGGGGCCCGCAGTGTTTATCAATGACAGTTATACGACATCAACCGGTCCACTCAATAGCGGGCGTGTAACCGGTGTTGCTGATCAAACAAATACGTGCCGATGACCACAAATCATTACTCGCTTTGGTTCATACCTTGGGTATATGTATCCGCTTCCTGCCGCAAACCCGTGTTCTGATTCTCCAGCACGGATATCCTTATTGATCTCGTATAGGTTACAAGTTCACCATGCCGTAAAAGTCCCGTCAGTCACTCAGTGTCCGTAAATAAGCATCAAACACTGCTATGGCTGATTATTTCTATAAGCTAATGTCGGGGCGTTTTCATATTTCATTTGGTCGGCTTCCACATAAGCGGTATCATACCCCCCATAATTGATCAGCTTATATTTATCTGAAAGAACATACGGAGAAAAGCTGTAACCATCTCTATCATATACCGCAAAATGCAAATGTGTATTATCTGTGCCCTTACTGCCTATATAGCCAATCACGGCGTCCTTTTCTACAGATTTTCCCTCCTCAATCCCTGGCTCAAACGAATCCAGGTGCATATAACCGCTGTACCATCTTGGTACATATACAGACTGATTTGTTTCCTCATTTATGTCTGCTGATATTGCGTGGTCATTCACTATATAGCTGTCCGTTACAAGCCGCCTGTCATGCTCAATTTCAATATATCCGGTGGAGGCAATCACTCGTTTAACCACGCCTCTTTCTACGGCAAAGACAGGGTATCCCAACTCGGCATTCCCCGGTAAATTTAAATCGATGGCGTATTTATCGCTTAATTTATATCCATGCCCTTTCTTTGGATCACGTCCTCCTGGTCCATCACTAGACTCCCAATTACCATAGTGCCACCCTGAACCTTCCGAGTGATACCAGGTATCTGAGTTCTTTAACTGGTCGTGCGGCAGTTTTTCCGCAGGGAGATAAGGAGAATCTACGAGGGATGGGAACGACGGCTTTTTGAAATCTTCCCACCATTCTCCAGACAGATAATAGTTTTTTGTTGAGATAACTCCATCTCTTGGATAAGATTGATACGTTAAACATTTTATCTTTTTATACTGGGAAACGGTCCGGTATTGTGACATATCAGGATTTTCAAGAGATGAAATCTCATCGTCGTCTAATTCAATTTCGACAGTTTCGAAACCTTCCGGGGTTTGATAAGAACCTGTATAGATATTCCCATTCTGAGTGAATTTGCGTATGTTGTTGATAAAATCGCTAATCGTCAAGCGAAGCGTCGAATTACTACCGTGTTGCATGGATATTTCCACTTCTGGAGGGAAATACATATCGTTAGTAGTATTTCCTGTATTTATATACACCACATCGGGCGGGTCGGAAGCATAGTGGCGGACCGTCAGCGTCAAATCTGTATAATAGCCTGATTGAGTAAAGACTTCTGCTCTATTTCCATCAGCGTAAATGCAACTGCCACCCGAAATTCGCCCTTGTGCAAAAAATGCCGTTACATCAGGATTTGGCACTTCTCCTGGATCAGGCTCTGGCGTATTAGTACCGGTTTTTTTCAGATGGTAGTATGCGCTGTAGCTGCCATATTCAAGCGCCGTGCCTTTTTCCTCTACATATATTTCGTTTTCGCCGTTTAATGTTATATCAAAGTTAGAGATAGCAATATCGCCATCGACCCCTTCGGAGTCAATTAGCAAGTGTATTTTATTGCCCGCGATAGTCGCCTCGATATCTTCCTCAAATCCACCATCTGCGCGTGCTCCCCAATCCGTGTAAACTATTTCATAAGTGTTTATTCGCCAATCAAAGGCACACCTTAAATCCAGCGTAATTTTGTTGCCATCAATTTTTACATCTTTGATTTCCGCTGAACCTTTTAACAGAGAGAGACTGGACTCTCCATAACCAATCGCCGTTATTGTTCCTCCGCTCGGCTTACTATTATCGAATGTCCAATTTCCTTCCAACGCGGCGAAATTAGTCTCAGTTCCCGGATTGTCGTCGCCGCCTCCGCTTCCTCCCCCGCAGCCGCCGGTTATTGCGGCAAACGCAACAAGGATCAAAACAACCCACAACAGCCAAATACTTCTCTTCATCTTGATTCCCTCCAAAAAATTTTTTTTGTTTCTTTGCGCGTATTACAAACAAACTCTGTTCAGCAGTTCGGCGCCGGGACTGATTTCACCGTAAAGAGGCGTATGGCTGAATCATCCCTGTCCTGTAAAATATATTGGTGACGCTCGCTCCGGCGCCGAATGCTTGTTTACTCTGTCAGGCTATACTTGTTACCAGTATTACCCCTTTTTGGGCCTGTTGCGCGTCCTCAGGCTCAAAATTTTCTCCTTCAAGCGCTCGGGCAGCTCGTTACCTCGAAACATGCACATATACCCCAATATGCGCTGCGCGCTCCTCCTGCGCAACACCTTCGTTATCTCGCGCCATTTCCCCATAAGCAACCTCCCCTCGGAAACTTCAGCCATAGCCCCACGCTCTAGTCGGCGCGCGGCGCAAAACACGCGCACACACGCCCCATACGAAGCCCCACGCCTCGTAAAAAACTATATTTGTTTTTTTGCTCGTTTGAATTATTCGGGAGTTGACAACGCGAGCCGACGCTATTCTAGCGTCGGTTTGAATCAAAAAATTACCTAAGAGGGAGAGTGCTTGCTTGCTTGCTTGCTTGCTTGCTTGCTTGCTTGCTTGCTTGCTTGCTTGCTTGCGAAAATTATGCCCGGCCCGTTTTGTGGGACATCAGTAAAAACCACTAATTTCACCCCCAGTCAACGCGTAACGTAAGTTTTTAAACCATAAGTAACGTTAGCACATTTTACGCCGGATCGCAAGCGCTCAAAAGCAACGGGCACGGTAAACGCGCCAAAATTGTTACTGTCCTGCGGGGTAACAATTTTTGGGCTGATTTTTATGAAAATCCGATTTGCTTGAGAAACATGCGCAGAACCATCCTGTGCAAACGGCCCTGCCGCGCTCCGCAATCCCTCTGTATGCTATAAATACAGAAAGCGGGGTATTCACAATGGACGACATCGATGGCACGATTTATGGGGAGGGAGTGGAGCGCGAGATCCTGGACCTCGACAGACGAGGGCTTCTGCCAAAGCGAATAAACCGATTCGGGGATCACTATCTGAAATTCCTGCTGGCAGCACCGGAGCGGAAACGCCTGCTCCTCGACCTGCTGAACTCGACGCTGCGACTGACGGGCTACGAGCCTCTGGAGGACATAGAGCCAATGGACAGGGAGATATCCCCGAGAGGCTACGGTCGCAAGGGGATAAGGCTCGACTACCTCGGACGCACCGCGTCGGGGCGCATCGTCAATCTCGAGTTTCAAAATCGCCCTGCCGGAGACTTCGCTAAAAGGGCGCTCTACTCAGGCAGCGCGTTGATCTACGGCCAGCTCCTAAGGAATTGTGTAAAAATAACTTGACCAAATAAACAGAATGCGGCATGATAGTTGCATCTTGTAAAAGAGGTGCGACAATTGAAAAATCGAATAGCGGCGATGATGCCGGTTTTAAACGAGAAACAACTGCGACGGTTTCTCGCAATCGAAGCGAAAGAATATGGTTGGGGCGGAATGTCAGAAGTGAGCAGGATAAGCGGGGTGTCGCGAACGACAATACGCGTAGGCTTGAAAGAACTCGAAAACGGCGAGGGCATTGATGTTTCAAGGGTTCGAAAGGCTGGCGGCGGGCGCAATTATGTAGAGGATAATATCCCCAACATACAAGAGAAGGTTCGAGAAATAGTTGACGGCGCTACATATGGAAATCC
>JAISRE010000006.1 GCA_031273805.1 Synergistaceae bacterium
GGCTCTATGTCCTCCAGCGGCTCGTAGCCCGTCAGGCGCAGCGTCGAGTTCAGCAGGTCGAGGAGCAGGCGTTTCCGCTCAGGTGCTGCCAGCAGGAATTTCAGATAGTGGTCCCCGAATCTGTTTATTCGCTTTGGCAGAAGCCCTCGTCTGTCGAGATCCAGGATCTCGCGCTCCACTCCCTCCCCATAAATCGTGCCATCGATGTCGTCCATTGTGAACACCCCGCTTTCAGTATTCATAGCATACAGAGGGATTGCGGAGCGCGGCAGGGCCGTTTGCACAGGATGGTTCTGCGCATGTTTCTCAAAAGCAAATCGGATTTTCATAAAAATTAACTCAAAAATTGTTACCCCGCTGGACAGCAACTCGCCGGCGCGCGCGATTCCTTAAGGACAAGAAATTTACTTGACATGGTTGCACATGACGGCATATAATCCCATCTGTTGCGGAGTGATGCGATATGCGTGTCATGCGGGATGATATGCTGCTGGAGACCAGAGTTCGATTCGGAGAGTTGTTCGACGCTTACTCATCACTTTTGACTGAGCGCCAACGCACGGTGTGCGAGATGGTGATAAGCGGGGATCTTTCGAACAGCGAGCTCGCCGGTGAACTGGAGATGACGCGTCAGGGCGCCTATGACCTGGTGAAAAGATCGAGGGAGTATCTCGAGGATGTGGAGCGCTCGGTTGGAATGCTGGCGTTGAGGGCGCGTTATGACGCGCTTTTGAAGTTGATAGGAGAAAACGAGGACTTGCTGCCCGATGTTTTTTTGGAAAAGCTCGATAAGCTGAATGCGCGTTCGGATCGCGTGGGTATAGAGGAGGAACGACGGGATGTTTGAGTCTCTAAAGGAGCGATTTGAAGGCGTATTTTCAAAACTTCGGGGCAGGGGAAAGCTGACGCCTGACGACGTGAACGCCGCGTTGCGCGAAGTTCGCAGGGCGCTCCTCGAGGCCGATGTCAACTACAAGGTTGTGAAGGACCTGGTGGAGGCCATAAAACTAAGGGCTTTGAAGGCGGATGTGCTGAACTCCATCACGCCGTCACAGCAGGTTGCCACCATAGTCTACGAGGAACTTATAAACATCATGGGGCGCGATCCTGTCCCTCTCGCGATATCGCCAAAGCCTCCGACCATCTATATGATGGTCGGGCTTCAGGGTTCCGGTAAGACGACCACTACGGTTAAGATCGCTCTTCGGATGTCGAAGTCGCACAAGCCTCTGGTAGTGGCCTGCGACCTTCGCAGACCCGCCGCCGTGGATCAGCTCAAGGCCCTGGCGGATAAGGCGGGAATAGCTTTCTTCGGGCCGACGCCGGGGGAGAAGGACCCCGTAGCCGTCGCGCGAAAAGCCATAGACTACGCCGAGAATCACCTCTGCGACCTCATTCTTATGGACACTGCCGGACGCCTTCAGCTGGATGACGAGCTGATGGCCGAACTCGACTCCATGAAACGAGAGACTCCGCCGTACGAAACTCTTCTCGTCGTGGACTCCATGACGGGGCAGGAGGCGGTCGAGGTCTCCAATGTCTTTAACGAGCGGCTCTCTCTCACCGGAGTGATACTCACGAAGATGGACGGGGACGCGCGAGGGGGGCCGGCGCTGGCAATAAAGGCCGCTACGGGGGCGCCGATAAAACTCGCCGGCGTAGGCGAGCGCGCGGAGGATCTCGAGGTCTTTGACGCTAAGCGCATGGCGTCCAGGATAATGGGTATGGGCGATATGGTCGGCCTGATAGAGAAGATCGAGCAGTCTTCCAGCATGGACGACGCTGAACGTATCGCTGAGAGCATGAAGAAAAGCAAGTTCACGCTGGAGGACATGCTGATTCAACTGCAACAGGTGAAGAAGCTCGGGCCCCTCGATAAGGTCCTGGAGATGCTTCCCATACCGGGCGGCGCAAAGGCGCTGAAGGGCGCTGATATGGATCTTTCGAGGCTGAAATACACTGAGGCCATAATCCTCTCCATGACGCTGAAGGAGCGCCGTTCGCCTGAAATAATCAAGGGCGGCAGACGCAGGCGTATCGCGCAGGGTTCCGGCACGAGCGTTCAGCAGGTGAATCAGGTTTTGGCCCAGTATGAGCAGATGAAGAGCATGATGAAGTCCCTTGGGCGTATGGGTAAATTTGGGTCGAAGTCATTCAAGATGCCTGGAATAATGAAAAATTTATTCAAAGGATAGAAACAAAAAAATGAAGTTTGGGCGGGACGCAAGGTTTCATTTGTTTTTATGGCTATTAGTTTAGCTCAGGTAAAGGTTCAAGGCGCCCGAACGAAACGAGTCGGGCGGATATAAGCCTCCAGACCTGCAGCATATGACAAGCTGATAGTCATATTAATAAAATATATTCAGGAGGTGTGTAAAACACATGGCAGTTCGTATTCGTTTGGCGCGTCACGGAAAAAAGAAGGCTCCATTTTACCGTCTGGTGGTGGCGGACTCACGTTCGCCGAGGGATGGCCGTTTCATCGAGATGTTGGGTACTTATAACCCGATGACCGACCCGGCTGATGTAAAGGTAAATTCGGAGCGCGCTATGCATTGGCTGAAGGAGGGAGCGATTCCTTCCGATACAGCGCGCGCGCTTCTTCGCAAGGTCGGTGTATGGGATGAGTTCTCGGCCGGCAAGTCCGGGAAGGTCGCTTCTGCGCCCGAGACATGCGAGATCCAGGAGACAGAGTAGGACTTATGCCGAACTATGGGGGGATAGTGGAGTACATCGTGCGCAGGCTTGTGAATCAGCCTGAGGAGGTCTCTGTGACAACCGAACAGAGTGACGCCGGAGCGGTGTTGGTCACCATATCGACTGCCCCGGACGACATAGGGCGTGTTATAGGCAAACGCGGAACCACCATAAACGCGATCAGGCATGTGGCCAAAGCGGCCTCTGTGAAGCCGGGCGAGAAAGTGGATGTCGATCTCTCTTAACTCCGGCAATACGGAACGGATAAGCATAGGCAAGATCGTTGGCGCGCATGGAATAAGGGGGGGCATACGGATTCTGCCTCTGACCGATTACCCTGAGAGATTTTTCGGCATGGAGCGTATTTACATAGAAAAATCCGGGCGTCCGCACAGAATCCTCGATATTGAGAGCATCAGGCCGCACGACGCCAAGGGACAGCTGCTGGCAATGGTGTCCGGGGTTACGGATCGCGACGCGGCAGAAGCCCTTACCGGTTATATCGTGACGGTTGCCCCTGAGGAGAGAGTAGAACTTCCGGATGGGGAGTATTGGATAGACTCACTGATCGGTCTCGATGTTTTGGATGACGTCAGCGGCGAGTACCTTGGCAAAGTAGAAGATGTGATGAGCACAGGCGGCAACGATGTCTATCAGGTTCGCACGCCATCCGGCGAAGTGAAGATTATACCGGCCATCGAGCAGGTTGTTCGCAACATAGACCTCGAGAAGGGCGCCATGATAATCACCGTTATAGAGGGGCTATGGGACTAGGCGAACCCGACGACGGGAGCGCACAGCTTGTAAGAATCTCCGTCGTGACCGCGTTTCCTGATCTCGTGCGTGGATATCTTGCGTCAGGCGTGCTGGGCCGTGGAATAGACTCCGGCAGACTGGACGTCTCGGTGGTCGATATCAGAGACCATGCGCGGCGCTCCGAGTACAGACAGATTGACGATTACAGCTTCGGAGGCGGAGGCATGGTGCTGATGCCGGGGCCTCTCGAATCCGCGCTCGACTGCGTTGCCGACAGGGAGTCGCGATATGTGGTATATCCGAGCCCGCAGGGCGTCCGTCTGCATCAGGAACTCGTGGAGGACCTACGCAGAATCGCTGCGTTGAAGCGTCTTGTGATAGTCTGCGGACGTTACGAGGGCGTGGACGAGCGTTTTGTGGATCGCTGCGTCGACATGGAGGTCTCGATGGGGGATTTTGTTCTCACCGGAGGGGAGTTGCCGGCTCTTGCGCTGGTGGACGCCATCTCGCGTCTCGTGCGCGGTGTCGTGGGCCGCGAGCGAGCGGTTGCGGAGGACTCCTTTTTCTCCGGTATGCTCGATCATCCTCACTATACCAGGCCGGAGAACTTCAAGGGTTGCGCCGCCCCTCGCGTTCTGCTTGACGGCGATCGCGCAGCGATAGAGTCGTACAGACGGAGTGAGTCGGCAGCCCGGACACTTTCACGCAGGCCGGAGATTCTGGCTCGCGCGGGAATAATGCCTTTTCTGGGTTGTGGGGTATATGTCATGCTGTTGCATCATCCGGTGCTGGACAGAAAGGGGATGTCGTCGACGACCTCTGTGACGGGCATGGATCTGCACGATATAGCGCGCGCCTGCCGTACTTACGGGGTTAAGAAGTATCTTGTCGTCACTCCTATGGCGTCTCAGCGCGAGCTGGTGAAGAAGGTGGCGTCGCACTGGATTACAGGATATGGGGCGGATTTCAATCCAGACAGAGCAAGCGCTATGCAAAAGATCAAGGTATTCGCGCATAGCGGAAGGGCCCTCGAATGGGTGGAGGAGCGGGAGCATCAGCCATCCTTCACGATTTCAACGACGGCTCAGCCGAGGGATGATTCGGTCAGCTGGCTCTCGCTCAAGACGAGGGCGCTTCAGATGAACAGGCCGATAGTCTTCATCTTCGGAACCGGTCACGGGCTTCACGAGGACGTGATACAATCGTCAGACGCCGTGATGGCCCCTATATCCGGCGGAGGCGACTATAATCATCTGTCCGTCCGAAGCGCGGTCAGTATAGTGCTGGACAGGTTTTTCGGCTTCAGGTAGTTTATAGGCGCGCAAAACTCCGCGCGAGTTGCACGATGTTAAAAGTTTCAAGAATATAAAAGTATTATCGAAGGGAGCAAGCATAAAATGATCGATCCAAGGATAGCGTTGGTTGAAAAACGTTTTCGAAAGCAGGACGAGATACCGGCGTTCCGCGCCGGCGATACGGTGAAGGTCCATGTCAAGGTCAAGGAGGGCAACCGCGAGCGCATACAGATCTTCGAGGGCGTTGTCATAGGGCGTCAACATGGCGGGCTGAGGGAGAACTTCATCGTGAGAAAGATGTCCGGAGGCGTAGGAGTGGAGAGGATCTTCCCGCTTCACTGTCCCAGCATAGACAAGATCGAGGTTACCCGCCTCGGCAAGGTAAAGAGCGCGAAACTTTACTACCTGCGCAGCCTCAGCGGCAAAGCCGCCCGCATCAAGGAGCGCAGAGAGTACAATAAATAGAGCGTCGGAGCGCGACAAGTCGTCCAAGGGGAGATCCCGGGGCGGCTTTTTTTATGCGCCGCAAGCGTATGTCGACGCGTAATCGAACCTGCGGCGTGATCACGCGTCGACGGCGTTTCTTTAGTGTCAAATATTAATGTATAATATTTTTAGAATCTCCAAGCGGCAGGCGCGCAGGGCGTAGAGGCGTCCCGGCAGATCTAAATCAAGGAGGCTGTAAAGGTATGACAAGTGCTGTGAAGGGTAAATTTTTTTTGCTTCTGGCGGTTGTGATATGCTCCGCGTGAATTTCATCGCGTTAAATCCTTGGCGGCGCGCGGTAATTGTGATTGCAGCGGCTCTGCTCTTTGCCGCGTCAGGCGAATGCCTTGCGGCGCCGCAGGATATAAGGCCACTGCCCGGCAAAATGTCCGCCAGGATCGAGAGGCTTAACCGTGAGGCGCGCGGGCTCGTGGGAGAGGATTGGCGTATAGAGCGGGTCGATGAGAAAATTGATCTGCTCCAAGGGGAAATAAAGCTGCTCGACATCGAAAATAACGATGCCGCTGATGAGGATTTACAAGAATACGCGAATCTTCTGAAACGGTTCCTGGAGATTTGTGAAAACTACAGAATCATGCTGAACGAGCTGAACGAATTGGACGAAAATACCGTGCCTCTTATTTCTGAACGCTCGAATTCCTACTTGAGCAGTAATGCTCCATTTTCTGTCCTATTTTACGATGAAGTGCGAAACGAATGCGAAATCCTGAAACGCAGAATGGAGAACAGCATTGGCTCGGTTCGGATACTGACTGACGAACTCGAGGCAAGGATCTCCAACTTCAAAAAGCAGGAAAACGCGTTAAATGCCCTTAAAAGAGAATCGGAGAACCCTGAAATCAACGGCTCGAGCCTTGGGATTGAAAGCGTCACTCTTGAAATAGACACCGTTCAGACGCTGATAAGCATGCTCAGCCTCAAAAATATGACGGATTACTATGAAATCGTCGCCGGATATTTAGCCAGAACCTCAGAGCTTCGTGACTATGTGCGTAAAAACATCATATTCGGAAAGGCTGATCTGGATTCGATCCTGGCCGGAATCAACAATGAAATTCGCGAATGCTTATCCCAACAGAAAGTTTTTGAAGAGACTATTGGGCAGTCGATTCAGGAGCTCGATTCGTTTGGGGCTGACGTTCCGTCGGACTTTGCGGACACAAGTGAGAGGATGCGAAGACTGCATATATACCATTCCGCCGGTTCGTCCGCTGCGGCCGCCAGATATGCGCTTGCAAACGCCAGGTTCTTTGTGGAGAATTTTAAGTTCATGTGCGTACAGGATAAGATTGATTTCCTCACCGAAGCGTCTCACTTCTGGAGATATCGGCACAAAATAATGGCGGGAATAGCGGATGGCTCCGATTTCTGGAGGAGCAGATCCGAAGCGGGGATCGCGTTCAAACGGCTGGAGTCGAAAGCGGAGTACATTCAATACTCGATAGAAGATTTAGAGGCGAGCCGCGCTATAATCGCAAAACAGGCGGAGATCTCGCCGAGCGGAGAGGTGGACGCGATCCTTAAAGAGCTGCTCGCGGTATTCGACAACGCTATCATCCACACTCTTTCCTACTCAGAACAGGCCATTATCGAGCACAGATCGATCACAACCGCGATTCTGGAGGAAACAGCCGAGAGGTCGGATTCCATCCGGGTCATGCAGAGGATAAGTGTGTTTCTGAGCGGCGTAAGGGACGCTTTCGTCGGGCATGTCGTCTTGAGCGGAGACGGATTTGAACTGACGGCATACGAACTGGCAGTGGCGGCAATCATTGTGACAGCGGGCTATTTTATAAGCGCGGCATTTGCAAAAAGGATATCCCGAATGCGCAGGTTCTCCCAGAATCCAGTGTCAGCCATGATAGCCTCAAAAATTTACTTTTACCTGATCTGGGGAGTCTTCATAGTCGCGGCGCTTTGGGTCATGGAGGTCCCCCTGACGGCGTTTGCCTTTATGGGGGGCGCTCTGGCGATCGCGGTTGGTTTCGGGTCTCAGGATATTTGCAAGAACCTTATAGGCGGCTTGATCATTTTGGTTGACAGACCGTTCAAACACCACGATATACTGGAAATAGACGGGCTCAGCGGAAAAGTGCAGGATATCGGCATAAGGTCAACCAGGATTGTGATGTTCGACGGGATAGATATTGCCGTGCCAAACAGCATCTTCATGAACAGCAAGATAATAAACCGCACGAGATTCGGTTTAAAGACTTTGAATCAATTTCAAATATCCGTGTCGGCCAGCGCTGATCTCGATAAGACGGAGACCGTTCTCCGCGACATTATAAAGGGCTATAACAACGAGGAGATGCAGAGGAGTTCGTTTGTCGTCATATCCGCCATAGATTCTAACAAAGTCTCTTTCGATCTGCACTACTGGGTGGACGAGACGCGATCATCCAGCCTCAAGGTGGGCGGACGTCTGAAAAAGGAAGTATTTCTCAAACTCAGGGAAAACGACATCCCTATTGCCCCATAATAGTATGCTGGTATATCACAGGGGGCGGTTAACCACCCCCTGTGATTCACTCTACCTGTGGAATGCGATCTTCTTCCCGGCGAAGAGCGCGCCCGCGCCGATCATCGAGATCGCCAGAAGAGACGCGATACCCGCGTCACAGCCGCCGCTGCTATCATTGCCGCTGCTATCATTGGGAACTGTAAACGCCTTGATGCAGAAATTTCCCCTCGCGTTCGGGTCTAAAACGTCTAAAGAACTTTCGTCGTGGGCGTCGCCCCACTCTTTGTTAAACCACAGGACATAGCTCTCTCCCTCGTTGAAGCCGGCTTTTTCATATCCTGGAACGCTCTTGGCCTCGACTGGGGCGTACACTTCGGGAAAATCCTCGTCGGGGATCAACGACTTATACGTCACGGCGACCGCAAAGCGCTCGTCCTTATCAATCCGCACCGGGGAGTCAAATTGTACGGAAACAAATCCGCCGCCGTCGTCCACATGGCGGAGCACAGGGGTCTCAAACACAGCAGACCCGGCGTCGGGAGCTCCTCCTGCCGGGATGCCGCGATAGATCTGTATTTCGTAATCCATATCATCCTGTGCTGTCATGAAACCGACTGACACGATAGATTCGTCTCTCTTAGCTACAAAGGCGTTGGCCACTGTGAGTCGGCTTTCCCCGAAATCAGGAAAAACACTGCTCATTCCCAGAGGATCGTGGAAATAAATTCCATCGTAGGCGTCGACCGGCTGCATTTCAAAGGCTATGGGCAGAGAGCTATTGTCAGAAAATAACGTCCCGTCCTCATAGGATATCCAATAGAAACCGTCTTTCCCCGCATCGGCCCCCCAACTGTTCTGGATCTTCCACGCCCCGTTGCCTCTGGGCTGGTCGTCGGGGCCGAACGCTTCTTTTGGATAGTCGTCGTCCCATCCGACCAGCAGAACCTCATGGTTTGAGCCCAAATCTCCCGAAGTATAGATGCAGTCTCCCGACACCGTGTCTTTATAAATCCCAAACGCGAACGCAAGTCCGCCGAACTTCATAAGAGCCCTCTTGATGGCCTCAGGCTCATTCCAGAAATAATAAGCGTTCTTCAGGCGAAACTGTGCGGGACCTTTGGCCGGCGGTGGATCCGGCACATAGGTCGTCCAGTCGTCGACGTCCTCCTCTTTGGGGTAAGGAGCGTCCTCTTCAGCCAGCGGTCCTGTGCCGCGGGATAAAAGGGCGAGCACCATCTCGGCGGATCCGCCCCTGTCGAAAATAGGGTTGGCTTCATCCTCATCCTCATCCTCATCCTCATCAGACCAAGCCTTGAAAGCGGGCTTGTCCGGACCCTCATCCATGTAGGCGTAATAGGCCAGATGCAGCTCCGAGAGCTCCTTGTAGTTGTGCGTGCCGTTGGTTTTGTCCGCAGATATAACGCTGGACTCTATCGCCTCTATGGCGCCAAACGTCCAGCACGTGCCCAAGGAGAGCTGGTCCTTAACTGGAGGCGTCACATTTTTGGCGACGAGATCGAATGAACGCGGCAGGTCAACTGATGTCGCGTCCAACCCACTAGCTCCCCTCCCCGTTTTCCCTTTAAGCAGAGACCAGTTGATGGGGCTGGGAATCAATCCGTTCGGCCGATCTCCTGCGCGGGTCTTTTCCCAATATTCGAGGTAGCTGGGATTAACCGGCAACGCATGTATCTGCCGCCTCTCCCTGGGACCGACATCGGCCCACGCACGCGGCGAAATCACAAATACCATCAGCATCACCGCAAGCGCGGGCAAGAAAAACACCTTCATTCCATTATAACGGCTGCTCCTCATAACAGCACCTCCATATAAAAATTATTACATTATGATTATAAAGCATTGGAGATAAAATATCTATCTTTAATGGAATCAATCGGTGAAGCGATAAAAGATTTGCAAATACTTCCTCACTCATACAATGGTATCCCTGCTATAATTGCTGCGAAGTTACGAGGAGGTGTGTGCGATGGGGGATTATGAGGCCATTCACAGGATAATAGATGAAAAATTCGAGGACATTACGCAGGATCTGGCTCTGCTTGTCAGAGTTCCAAGTGTGTTGAACGAGGCTGCGCGCACTCAGGAACATCCGTTCGGGCAGAATGTATCCGCAGCGCTGGAAACATTTCTCAACCTCGGAATAAAATATGGATTCGCCACGAGCAACATCGACAACATGATTGGTTACGCCGAAATTGGCTCAGGTCCTCTCTTCGGAGTGCTGGTTCATCTCGATGTTATGCCGGAGGGAGACGCGTCCAGGTGGAGGTATCCCCCTTTCGAGGCCGCAATATCGGATGGAAAGATGTATGGCCGCGGGACAAGCGACGACAAGGGACCGGCCATATCTGTTCTGCACGCCCTCAAAGCCCTGCTCGACGCCGATATTCCGCTTAAACGCAGGTTTCGCGTAATTGCGGGACTTGACGAGGAGAGCGGATCTCGTTGCATCGAGCGCTACAAGAGCACGGAGGAAATTCCAAAGTCAAGTTTCTCTCCAGACGCTATGTTTCCGGTCGTGAACGGGGAGAAGGGCGTACTGCACATCACGCTGCAAAAAGAAATACACGTCATGGACGCGATGGGTCTTCCGAATCTTGTGAGCATATGCGGAGGAGACAGGTTCAACGTGGTTCCGGACGAAGTGCGGGTTTTTTTCAGGCACGCGTCCGCCGGAAACCTGGAGATGGCCTTCATCCCCGTTGACGGAACAGTCGAGAGCACAGGCAACGGAGTCCTGGTGACCGTCAATGGACGCGCGGCTCACGCTATGGAGCCGTGGAAAGGTGAGAACGCTATACAAAAATTCCTGTCAGTGGTGGAGTCACTGGACTTCGGTCCTCCCGAGCTGCACATGGGCATGATTGAACTCAACGCCATGTTCAAGCTGGAGAACGATGGTTCGAGCCTTGGAATTGCCTGTTCGGACGATGTCTCTGGACCGCTGTCCTGCAATCTAGCGGCCATCTCCCTGGATGACAGCGTGCTGTCAGTCAAGTGTGACATCCGTTATCCGGTAAAGGTAAATGGAGATTTTGTGCTGGACGGGCTCAGACACTCCGCTGACCTGATGGGCTGGGAGTTGGATATCCTTCATCACAGTAATCCGCTTTTCGTCCATCCCGGCAGCGAACTTGTCACCACGCTGCTCGACGCATACGAAAGCGTCACGGGTGAACGTCCTGAGCCGATATCCATTGGAGGGGGGACGTATTGCAAGTCGATCCCGAACGCAGTTTCCTTCGGAGCGCTCTTTCCAGGCGAGGAGGAGACGGCGCATCAGGTGAACGAGTATGTGCCTTTGGATTCACTGCGCAGGATGACCCACATATACGCCGAGGCGTTTGTCAGGTTCAACGAACAGATTTAACTAGGGAACCACTGAGAGTTCCTCTGGAGAGGCGCTTCCTCGTTCGATGTGGAACGACCGCAACACCGGCTCAGGCTCCGCCAGTGAAAGTATCATGTAGCTGGCCGACGGATCATGCGCCAGGCGGATGTCCTCCTCTGACGGTCGCGCCGGGGTGTCCGGGTGTGAATGAAAGTTGCCGAGCGGGGATATGCCGCAGGCTCGCATATCTTTAACGGCAGACAGGTGCTCTTTAGGGTCGATGGTGAAGTGCTGCCTGCTCTCATCCAGGTTGGACAGTGTGTAGACGCGCTCTATTATCTTTGCCGCGCCGTCAATGTTTCCGGCTATCAGTCCGCAGGACTCGTTCGGCAGCGAGTTAAGCGCGTGGGCCAGGATCTTCTCGTAATCGGACTTTTTCAGCTGTATCACGTATTTTGTCATAGGACATGGATCGTTCATAGCTCTATACCCTCGCACACCGGCGCCGCCTCGCAGTCAGCGGGCGATATGATGGACGGGCGTTCTCCGCAGACGGCGCAGTCCTGCCTTGCTGTAATCTTTATCTTACGGAACTCCATCGAGAGTGCGTCATAGGTCAGGAGCGAGCCTGTGAGGAGTGAGCCGATGCGGGCGATGTACTTGACCGCCTCCGTTGCCTGGAGACTTCCGATAACTCCTCCCATAGCTCCTATGACCCCTGCCTGACTGCACGTGGGCACTGCGTCCGGCGGTGGGGGCGATGGGAATATGCAGCGATAACACGGTCCGTAGCCAGGCACGTATGTCGTCAGCTGTCCCTTGAAACGAATTATGCCCGCGTGTGAGAAGGGCTTGTGTGATATGACGCACGCGTCGTTTATCAGAAATTTTGCGGAAAAATTGTCGGTTCCGTCGATCACGAAGTCGTACTCTGATATTATGCTTAGTATGTTATCCGCCTTGACGAACGTATGGTAAGTTTCGACCGTTACATCAGGGTTTATGGCTTTCATCTTGTCCAGCGCGGACTGCACCTTCGGCTTGCCGACGTCTGGGGTGCTGTGTATCACCTGGCGCTGAAGGTTCGAGAGTTCTACGTTATCCGCGTCTGCTATGCCTATTCTGCCAACCCCGGCGGCTGCGAGGTAGAGCGCGGCAGGGGCGCCCAGTCCCCCGGCGCCGACGATGAGAACGCTCCCATCCATGAGGCGCCTCTGTCCCTTGACCCCTATCTCCTTCAGAATGATGTGCCTGGAGTAACGCTCCATCTGCTCGTTTGAGAACGCCATCAGCGGCCGCCCCCCATAAAATAGAGGAACTCCACGACGTCGTTGTCATGGAGGATCGTCGTGCTGAGTTCATCGCTCTCCACAAATTCATCGTTCAGAGATACGGAGACGTACATGGGCGTTTCCACATTCTCCGCGTCGATGAGCTGGGAGACCGACAGGCCGTCGGGGTACTCCTTCGTGACTCCTGCTACAACAAGGTTCATATATGTCCCTCCAGTTTTTTTCAGTCGCCGCTTTTTTGTACAATCAGGTCATAGGTTCCGTCGTGATTGTCTATGAGCTTGAGTATCCTATGTCCCTCATCTTTCACGCTTCTCGGAACGTTTTGCGCGGGCTCGCCGTCGTTCATTCGGACGGAAAGTGTCTGTCCGCTGTCGAGCTCCTCCAGCGCTATCTTTACCTTCACGAATGTGACGGGACAGACCACGTCGGTGATGTCCAGCGTCTCGTCTATGGCGAAGTCAGGCATGGACGTTCATCACCTCTTCCATCGCGGCCTTGAATGTATCCCAGCCGACTCGCTCTATCGAGGTGCGAAAGCGTTCGCCCCGCTCTGCGTGCCGCGCGAAGAAATCCACCGCAGCGTCTGCCGCCCTAAACATGATCTCCCTGTCGCTGGCGATTGGTATAACTTCGACGCCTTTCTCGATTTTATTGCCGAACAGACCGCCGAATGAGAGGATGTAAGCGGGTTCACCATGCCACGCGTCGGTGGGGCATGACTTGACGCATCTGCCGCAGTAGTTGCACCTGTCCCTGTCGAGCACAATCTCGTCACCAATCGCCGACAGGGCGTTTTCGCGGCAGGCCTTGACGCATACGCCGCAGAGTATGCAGTCCTTCTTCTCCCATTCGATCAGATAGCCGCCCTTTATGCCGAGGTCGTTCTCCTCAGCCTTGAGGCAGTTGTTCCTGCATCCCGTCACACCGAATTTAAATTTGTGGGGCAGCTCTCGCCCGAAGTATCGCTCGGAAATTTCGAGGGCCAGGGCGTATGTCTCAATGCACCCGCTTGGGCAGACCGCGCTCCCCTGGCAAGCTGTGACCGTGCGGACCCGCGGCCCGCAGACCCCTACTGACACGCCTCCAGCGGCCAGCTCCGCCTTCACCGCTTCGATGTCCTCCAGCTTGATAAAGGGTATCTCGACGCCCTGCCGCGACGTCAGATGCACGTGACCGCAACCATATTTTTTTGCTATATTCGCGATCGTGATGATCTGCTCGGCCGTTAGATTGCCTCCAACCACCTTGAGCCTCATGGAAAAATTGTCCTTTTGTTTTTGACGCATAAAGCCGCCCTTTTTTAAAGAGGCATAATCGACCGCCATATTCAGCTGGCCTCCTTGAAATAGTTTTATCATATCATTCATATATGTTTTTCTTATGATCGTCAGGAGTGAAATTAACTCATGTAGATTAAAATGTCAAGAACGCGCGGGGAAACATCAGATTAAGACCGTGGGTTCCACCCAGGCCCGCCGGGGAGCTTTTTTTAACATGTTCCCGGCGGGTTATTGAGTTTAATCAACGGTTCCCATCACTATGTCGATTCCGCGTTTCATAGAAAATTAAATCAGCGGTTCCCTAAATGAATTGATAGTTGGACAGTCTGATTTTACACTCCTCGCCGCCCATGAGGCTTGCCATCTCGAACACCCCAGGGCTAACTTTACGACCGGAGAGGGCGAGTCTCATCGGCATTGCTATCTCCTTTAATGAGGCATTGTTCTTTTCACACCAGTCGCGCGCGAACTCCTCGAGTCTCGCGGGCTCCCAGTCCCTGTCGCCAAATCTGTCGTAGATAGCACAGAAGAATTTCCGAAGGACCTCGCGGTGCGGTGGGGTGATCTCAGACGCGTCATAGCGGGACTTGACCGGCTCGAAGTCGATGAAGTAGTCGCTGTACTCCGCAAGCTCTCTGGTCGTCTTGCCGCGGCCTCCCATGAGAGTCAGCGCGTCCTCGATAAATTTCTCCGGATGTTTCTCGGGATGCAGCCCAAGCTCGCGCCAGAATGGTTCGACCGCGTTTCTTCGCGCTTCCGGCGACATGGCCTTGAGGTGCTCCTGATTGACGTAGTTAAGCTTATCCATGTCAAAGACCGCCGGTTTTTTCGTCACCTTGGACAACTCGAATGAGCGAGCCGCGAGTTCGCGGTCGAATATTTCGACGTCGCCGCCCGGAGTCCAGCCAAGGAGCGCCAGGAAGTTAAAAACAGCGTCCGGCAGGTAGCCCATGTCGTTGTACTCGAATACGCTTGTGGCGCCGTGCCGTTTGGATAATTTTTTCTTGTCGCCCCCAAGTATCATCGGCAGATGGGCGAACTGCGGGGGCTCCCATCCGAGGGCGCGGTAGATCAAAATCTGCTTCGGAGTGTTGGCTATGTGGTCCTCGCCGCGTATGACGCAGGTGATGTCCATGAAATGGTCGTCGACCACGACCGCGAAGTTGTAGGTCGGCATTCCGTCGCTCTTGATCAGCACGATGTCCTTTATTGAGCCGTCCTGATTCATCGAGGCCTTCTCGCTTGCGACGTTTATCTCACCGTAAATGGCGTCGTCGAGCAGGATTTTTTCACCCTCCGGCACGCGGAAGATTATTGCTTCTCCGTCTCTGTACGCGCGGCCTGATTCGATAAGGAGCTCTGAGGCGTTTCTATACCCGTCCATGCGCTCCGACTGCCTGTATGGGCCATGATTCCCACCCTTGTCCGGCCCCTCGTCCCAGTCGAGGCCGAGCCATCTCATGCCGTCCATAATCGTGCGCTCGTACTCCGCTGTCGAGCGTTCTCTGTCCGTATCCTCTATGCGGAGGATAAACGACCCTCCTGTATGGCGCGCCCACAGCCAGTTAAACAAAGCCGTATGAGCCCCTCCTATATGAAGCGCGCCGGTGGGGCTAGGCGCGAATCTCACTCTGACATTTCCGTCTGTTCCCATACATATAACCCTCCAAACATCTATAATGGAGATCGATATTTTTTAATTATACCTCAAAAATGTTAAGGAGGGGTCCGATGTGGAGGACACTGCTATAAACTTGAAAGCCCCAAAAAAAATTCTGCTGATCGACGGACATGGCCTGGCATATCGCGCGTTCTACGCACTGCCTCCCATGAACGCTCCCGACGGCGTTCCGACGAATGCGGTTCTGGGTTTCATGAATATGTTATTTAAAGCGTTGGACGAGTGGAAGCCCGACGGAATGGCGCTTTTCTTCGATCCGAAGGGGCCGACTGCAAGGAAAAAAATGTACGAAGCGTACAAGGACGGACGACGCCCGACGCCCGACGACTTCAAGGTGCAGATGCCTTATATTCTGGAGCTGCTCCGCGCGATGGGGTATCCCGTCTTTGTCCGGGATGGCGTGGAGGCGGACGACCTCATAGCCGCCACAGCCATTGCCTCCGAAAGCGAGGGGTGTGAGCCGGTTATTCTGTCGGCTGACAAGGATCTGCTTCAGGTGCTTCGAGGGCGGATGAGTATGGCTCGTCCAACAAAGGGAATAAGCGAGTTCAAGCTGTACGACGAGTTTATTTTTAAGGAGGAGTATGGATTTGCGCCCGCTGCAATGGCGGACTACCTGGCCCTGGTGGGCGACACTGCGGATAACATTCCAGGCGCTCAGGGCATAGGAGACAAGACTGCGCGGAGCATATTGGCGCAGTACGGCTCACTTGACGAGATATACAGGTCGCTAGATCTTCTGCCCAAGGGAGTAAGAGAGAAGCTCGAACGGGGCAGGGAGTCAGCCTACATGAGCTATGAGCTTGTCGTGCCGCTGAGCACGGACGCGATACCTGGACGCGACATGGTCATACGCGACGTAAATAAGGCTGAAGTCGTAAGATTGTGTGAAAGATTAGGCCTCAAAAAACTTATGGACCGACTGGGATTTTCCCCGAATGACAGTTACTCCGGGTCCGTGGAGTCGGATAAATCTACTCCAGGCGACGGTGTCAATAATGAGAGGGGCAATTATACGCAGGTATCCCTGGCATCATCGGACGATATATTTCTAAATAATGAATTGGTCCTTTGCGGCGAGCGATTTACTCTGACTGCCAGAGGAGGGGACTGGATGGAACTTGCGGACGATGACGTGCCGCGCCTTGTGAAGTGGCTCGCCGCAGGGAATAATCACATACTGCTCTCGGACTACAAGAGCTGGTGCCGGAGGATCCCATGTCTCGCGGATTATCCCGAATCGATACTGGATGCCGATCTTGCCGGCTATTTCTTCCACCCCGACGCGAGGCGGGGGTACTCCGATCTCGACGCGCGGGATTTATACGCGCGATGGGAGGATTTCAAGTCCGGAGATCTTGCGGGAGATATGCTCTCCGTATTACGTGAGATTGACGCCCCTCTGACGCCGGTGCTGATAGACCTTGAAGATCGTGGCCTTAACGTCGATGTCGAGTCGCTGAGGATCCTCGACTCTGAGCTGGTCTCACGAATTTCACAGATAGAGGCCGAGATATTCAAAGCTGCCGGAGGACCTATCAACCTGAATTCGCCGAAGCAGGTGGGGGAGTTGTTGTTTGAGCGCATTGGACTGCCGGTCATAAAGCGGACCAAGACCGGATATTCGACGGATGTTGGAGTGCTTGAAGAGCTGTCATGCCTTCCGGAGCCTTACAGTGAGATACCGTCGAAGATGCTGGAGTTCCGCGAATGTTCCAAGATGGCCTCAGGATTCGTTCAGCCATTTATAAAGCATGCGTTGGAGTCACGCGATGGCAGAATACACTCGACCTTCCTGCACACGGCAACCGGCACGGCGCGTCTTGCGAGCAGGGACCCGAACGTTCAAAATCTGCCCGTATTCGGGGACTGGGCGGTTAAGTTCAGGAGGGCCATTGTGCCTAGTGACCCCGACGGAATCTTCGTCGCCGCTGATTACTCACAGATAGAGCTCCGCGTGCTGGCTCATCTCTCCGGTGAGGAGCGTTTGATAGACGCGTTCCTCAAGGGTCGTGACATACATCAGGAGACCGCGTCCCTTGTCTTTGACATGAGCGCGGAGGACATAACCCCGGTGCAGAGACGATTCGCCAAAACAGTGAACTTCGGTCTCATCTACGGCATGGGCGCTCACGGTTTGGCCTCGCGTATGGGCATAAAGAGGCACGAGGCCGCCAATTTCGTGGAGAGATATTTTTCTGTTCTGCCCAAGGTGAAGCACTACCTCGAACGGAGCGCAAAGGATACCAGAGCCGCAGGCTATACGCGCTCGATCTTCGGCCGCATTCGTCCACTGGCGGAGGTGTCGACCACTGAGGGTAGGGGAGGGGCTTCAATAGACAGGGTTGCCGTCAATACTCCAATCCAGAGCGCAGCAGCAGATATCGCAAAAATCGCCATGATAAGGCTAAATAAGGCGCTCCGCAGCGGTTTCCATGACGCCCATCTTGTCCTGCAGGTTCATGACTCGCTTGTATGTGAGACCAAGGAGTCGATGGCCGATCAGACAGAGGCGTTATTGATTGAGGTCATGGAGGGAGTGAAGAGAATAGATATACCGCTCAAAGCGGATCCAAAAAGAGGGTATTCCCTGGCTGACGTTTAAAAATAGCATTAGGACTTGAGATCGCATGATGACTGTGTATTTTTTTGATTTTTTTGACAATATTGTTGAGCAAGCTAATATTTTTTTGACATTAACGTTGTCTCATAGTATCATCACAACGCTTGACTCTATTTTTATTTGAGGCAAAACAAAGGAGGAAGTTTTTTGTTATGATGCAATTTCTCAGGAAAAAAGTACGGCCTATAATGTTGGTTGTCGTGGTCTTGTTCGTAGTCTCATGCTTTGCGGGTCTTGGATTTTACAGTGGAGGCGCGAGAAACAGCGGCGGCGAGACAAATTCTCCGACGGCGGCGCCGACAGCGAATGATGAAGGAGTTCCCGACCGTGTTGTGGCTGTCGTCGACGGGGAGCGCATCACATTATCACGTATTGAGACAGAGATGTTTGAGATGATCCGCGCAATGAACCTCGAATCCAGAGTCACCTCGGCGGATTACCCGGCGCTGCGGACTACCATAATAGATCAGATGGCCATGCTGAAGGAACTGGACAAGGAGATCAAGGCACGAAATCTCTCGGTTACAAAGGATGAAATCGACGCAACCCTGCAGGAAGTGGAGGCGTCTTTTCCGACTCGTGAGATATTTATGCAGCAGCTCGAACAGTCCGGACTGGATGAGAAAAAGCTGAGGAGCAACATAGAGGAGAACATGGCGCGGCAGAAGGTGTTCGATCAGGTTCTGGCTGTAGCGTCGGCCGATGAGAAGGAAATGCGCGACATGTACGATGTAATCAAGGACTACGCGTTCCAGAAACCGGAGGGTTTCATGATGGACGTCGCGCACTTCGCCTCTGCCGATGTGGCTGATGCGGCGCGCGAGGAGATTATCGGCGGACGTTCATGGGATGACATAATGACCGCCGACTCGGCGGATGTCATGGACTTCTCCACATCGCAGAACAGGATCTTTATTCCAGTCGATCAGCTTGTCGACGAGGTTGCGTCCATAAAGGATCTTCCGCTGGATCAGATCTCCGATGTTATAAAGCTGGCCGACACGGATTTTATGATCGTGATCAAGCGCTCGAATGAACCTGCGGGGACAGCCTCTTTCGATGAGGTAAGCGCGGATGTGGAACAGATGATAGTGGGCCAGAAACGCCAGAATCTTCAGTCGGAATTTTTGCAGGAGATGAGATCCCGCGCAGTCGTCGAGATATTGGATGATGAAATTTTCACCACGGTATCTCCAGATGTCACAGAGGAATCAGCTCCTCCAGAGGACGCTTCTTCAGACGTCACAGAGCCCACAGAGGAATCAGCATCTTCGGAGAACGCATCTTCAGACGCCACTGAGCCTGCAGAGGAATCAGCATCTTCGGCGGAGAACGCTTCTTCAGCATCTTCAGATGCCACAACAACTGAGCCAACTGAGACAACTGAAAACTCTGCAGCTCCCGAAGACGCGTCTTCCAGTGCCGCTCCTGACTCAACGTCGGAAGACGAGCCTTCAGCGACGGACGAGACCAATAGTTGACGAATCTGCCTGACTGTCAAGTCTCTGTTTTTTGTGCGGAACATGATAATTAACTTGACAGTCTTGTATGTCCCAATATAGAATACGCTTTGCGCGGTGAGGTGGCCGAGTCGGCTGAAGGCACTCGCCTGCTAAGCGAGTAGGGTGGCTAAAACCGCCCTCCAGGGTTCGAATCCCTGCCTCACCGCCATCATTAAATTTCAGCCAAGTTAAGATAGCCTCGAATCCTGAGATACCAAGGATTCGGGGCTTTTCAACATCCTCCCTAAATTGTATATGTTCGTAATGTGTTGGAGAGCCAGAAAACCTTCGGGAATCTGAAGGAAAGACTGAATGTGACGATGGGCGCGGCTTTACGGGTATACGAAGGAATACGCACCTGCTTTTTTCTCGAACCAATCCGCTTTCCATGTCGTTTTGAAGAACTTGAACTACGACTTACATGGCGGCGCCACGCAAGATAACACGCAAGTCACCATGCAAGAT
>JAISRE010000134.1 GCA_031273805.1 Synergistaceae bacterium
TCGGGCATGAAAAATTCTATCGCGTCGTCAGTTTCCTGGATCAGCATATCCTTCCAGGCTTCGTCCAGCCAGTTCCCATCCAAACCTACCACCACGTTTTCGCAAAATTTAAATTTTTCTATGTTAACCTCAACCACAACAATGTCACAAATGCTGATATTTACTGCTTTTCAAATGCCTGAATCGTTCTCTGAACACCTGTATCAAAAGGTGAACCAATCTTATGATGAGCCATTTTTTATTTCATCATATTCTGCTATGGGAGCACTGATTCCCTAAAAATCAATATGCCTTGTCCGCTTCCGCGCTCGATCGGTAAAACAATCTGCGCACGTCAGTGACGCGTTCCATGAGGTCAAAGGTAACGGAGATCATTTCCTCGCAAACAATTCTTGTTCTGCCGTCGCCGCTCTCCGCGCTGCTGCGCAGATAGTAGCAGAGACGAAATCCCTCAGCAGTCGAGACGATTGGTATTCTTGGTATGCTGGGCGTCTTTGACGAGCTCAAGTTGCCTGAGGCGTCCCGAAACAGACCGCTCTCGTAATCTGCGTCAGCCACGTAAAGCCTTACGTCGATCCTATCGCCTAAGTCGTGGCGCGCGGCGCTTCCATCCGCGCGAAGCGCCTCTATGCGATCCATAGGGTCTTCACGCCCGAGCATACTGAGACGCGGAATATCTTTCGAGATGATGGAGGACATCAGCCAATCTTCGGCAATTTTTATGCCGCATATAGACGCCCCCACAGAGGCCCAGCTTCTTATCGCCACATTTGAGGCGGCCTTTACCTGCTCTGTGGTCCGAATAATCATTATGCCTCCGATCAGAGAGCTGATAAGCACAAAAATGAGCGTTGACGCTATACAAAACCCATGCCGCTTCATCTTCTGCCCATTATTTTCCACAGCTTCCACTCTATCTGAGGAGAGTCCGCGTAGCCGCGCTCAAGTATGCGCACCTGTGACACAGTTATGTTCTTCACAGCGCATGGCTCTATTTTCACCCGCCATCTGCCCCGCTCTGCGTCTGCGGACAATACGCCTGAATTTATCTCGTTCAGCATGGATGAATAGTCCTCGATTTCCACGATTCTGCCGTTCAAACGCGCCAAGACCTCCTGTGAAATCTGAAATGCCTGCAAGATGCAGGCCAAAACGGACATAATCAGGGCAAATCCGATGACAAATTCCAACAGTATCATGCCCGGCAGTCCTCGTATTCTTTTTTTTGCCAAACAAAATCACCTCGCGATTCCAGCATAATTCTCAATATATTGTGTTCTCATCAATTTTGCCAGGCATATTATCTGATATACTTTGGTCAAAGCTTCGTATTTTTTGACAGGGACTGATAGATTATGAAAAATATTTCCTCTGCGGATTTTTTCTCAAATCCAAGTAAGATTTCGCCGCGAGTTACCTTCCACGAGGGCTCATGTCTGGAGAAGTCGCCCATAGCGGCAATCGTGCGCAGTGACGAAGGGACTCTCGTCGTTATCACGTATGAGACGCCGTTTCACCCGAGGGATTATCAGTGGCCGGATCAGCCGGAGGACCGGGGGCATATCGAGGACAAAGGGGGTTCCGCGCATGAACTCTCCGATGTCGTTTTCGTCGGAGTCTCTCCAGATGGGAATTTTTACGTCGATCGCAGCATACCTGTCAAAAAAAACAGCCCTGAGTGGAGTTATTTCGTGGGACACGTGATAAAGGAGGAGGCAAATCTCAGCCTCGAGGAATATGTAACCCTCCGCGTCGACGCCCGTTATCGGCATGAGATATCCCGCGCGCATTCCGCGTCGCATCTCATGGGTCCCGCGCTGAACAAGGCCCTGGCAGGACTTTGGAGGAAGGAACCGGGCAAACAAGACGCGCTCGGCACAAACGACTTCGACCAGCTGGCCATTGAGAGCTCCGCGATAACGGAGTTGTTGTGCACTGACACGTATCATATCGGGAAATCGCTCCGAAAAAAAGGTTTTTCCGTCGAGCCGCTCTACTCGAACCTGCGCTTGTACGAGGACAAAATCAACGACACCATCACACGCTGGAAAAATGCCGGCGCATCGGTCAGGATACGCGCGGAGGGAGATTGCCTGGCGTCGCGCAGATATTGGTGTTCCACGCTGGACGGCAAACAGGTCGAAATTCCATGTGGCGGAACTCACGTGCGAGAGTTGTCCGAGATCGGCGAAATTCACGCCGCACTCGAAATGCCTGACAGTGAGACTTTGATTATCAGAACATCCGTGCGATAATAATAGACATCGGTTAATTCAAAAACCGGATCAAGGGGGAATTGTAATGACTAACACTATAATCGACATAGAGAGCGGCATCAACAAGCTGGAGTCTCTGGTAAGGTACATTCGCGAGGAACGCGACAGGGAGCGCGAGGAGGTTGCCAGGCTCAAGCGGGAGCTGGATGACCGTGAGCTCGAGCTCCTGCAGATGGAGGAGGAACTGCAGCAGAAGGAGAGGGATCTCGAGTCAGAGCGGGCGTCTGCGGAACAAAGTCAGCGCGACTCCGAAGAAAGACTGAGGGAAGTCGCGGCTAAAATACAGAGCTTGGTCCAACTGCTGCCGGGAGGCGACGATTTGACAGAGGAGTCTCAGTCGAAACCAGCCGAGCATGACGACAGAACCTAGTTTGCGAGGGTATAGAGGGGCATGCGGCAGGTATCGCTGTTGTTGGGCAAACAATCATACAGCATGCTGACCTCCCTGGACGATGACGAAATCCGGGAGGCACAGGAAGTGGTCAACTGCATAATGAAGGATACCGCAGCCGCAGGTGCTTCAGGCGGGCAGGAACGACATTTGGCTGTTACCTGTATGGCTCTTGCAAGTCAGATAGTTTTCGCCTCGAAGCGCGTCAACGAGATAATATGCGAGTCTGAACAAAAACCACAATGAACGTAACAGACCTTGTGCTCCTGATCGTCGGCAGTTATTTTGTGATACGAGGCATTTTCAGAGGTATTTCCGGCGAGATGCTCTCACTGGCGAGCGCTGCAGGAGGTTTCTTCTGCGCGCTCAAATACTATAAAACCGTCTCCGGTGTGCTGATATCGAATTTCGGAGTGACGCCTCTTTTGGCTGCTGTTTTCTCGATGCTCGGTATATTCGGCTTAATTTTTTTGATTTGCAATATTATCGACGGCGCTCTGAAAAAAATACTCACCAATACGAATCTGACGTGGATCGATAAGCTGTGCGGCGCGCTGGCCGGTTTTATAAAGATATACATCATTGCGATGATGGCACTGGTCAGCGGGATGATAATGGCGCCAATTACGGGAGACGCGTGGGTACGTGAGAGCAGGACTCTTGTCACTACCGCAAAGACCTGGCCTCTGGTATATCCGTTTCTGGACAAAGCCGGGCTCGTTCCGGATCTCGCAAGCATTCAGCGTCAGGCGTACGAATATATACTTCAGCAGGCCGCGACAAGTATCTCAGGCATAAGCTCTGACATTGCGCTCCCGGCTATGACGACAAGCTCCGATGTGCTGGCAAGCGGCGACCTGATAAATATTCCCGGCGGCATCGCTCCCTTCAGCGTCCCAGGCGGCGAAAAACCGGAAAACATTCCGGTCGATGAGCTGACCCGCTCTATTTTGGAGCTTGGCCGGAATAAAAATTGATACTCGCTGAATACGCCGAAGATACAACAAGGGTTATGAACTGAGACAATACTCATGATAATAGACAAATCCGCCTATCAATCTCTCGAAATATCAAAAATACTGGAGATCATAAGACGCGACTGCCGCAGCGACCTCGGCGCCCGCAGGCTCGTTTCCATAGAGCCGGCATGCGATATGGAGGAACTTATAGGCAGACAGGAGCTTTTTCGCGCGGTGGAGGCATACCGTGACGTCCGTGGAGAGCTGCCCTGGAGTTTCAAGCTCTCATCCGTCGGTCATCTCCTCGAGGACGCAAAAAATTCCGGTATGCTGCTCGGTGAGGAGTTGCTGCTGATACGAACCCTGCTGTGCGGCTCGCAGAGGATGAAGGACGCGCTTTCCGACGCCAGGCGGGAGTGGCCGGTATTTTCGCTGCTGCTGCGGGATCTGCGCGACTTCACCCACGAGGAAGAGGCGCTCTCCATACTTGATGATGACGGCAGGCTCCAGGACCGCGCATCGGAAAAGTTGAGGCACACCCGGGAGCGCATGCGCGCAATTAGGGATCAGATACGCCGCAAGGGACAGCACGTACTCAACGACCCATCGATATCGGGCATGCTGCAGGAGAGGGTACTGACTCTTCGCAACGGGCGCCATGCAGTGTTGGTCAGGCAGGACGCGCTGCCGAACTTTCCGGGGATTGTCATAGACAGGTCCGGCTCGGGCAACAGCATATATATGGAACCCCACTCACTTGTAGGGCTGAATAACGAGTACTCCGTGTGCGTGGAGGACGAAAGCGCGGAGGAGAGGCGAATACTTCACAGACTCACGGAAAAGATGCTGTCACGCGCCCAGGCCATACTGGACGCGGAGCGGGTACTCGGGCAGATCGACCTGTTCTACGCGCTGTCAGAGAAAATACGCCGGGACAGGTGGCACATGCCGATACTCACAGGACAATCGTGCTTCAACTTCCGCAGGGCGCTCCACCCATTGCTCGAGAAGTTGGCGGTACCTGTCGACATATCCTGCGGCGAAAATTTTCGCGTTCTCGTTGTAACTGGACCCAACACCGGAGGCAAAACCGTCGCTCTGAAGACTGCGGGGGTCTGTGTATCGCTGGGTTGGCTCGGATTTCCAACGCCATCGGCCGAAAACTCTGTCCTGGGAAAAATCGACGACATATATTCAGATATAGGCGACGAGCAGAGCATCGAGCAGAATCTATCGACCTTCAGCGCCCACATATCTCAGATAACGAAGATACTTTCGGTCGCCGCAGAGAGCTCAGTTATACTGCTCGACGAGCTGGGCGCCGGGACGGACCCGGACGAAGGAGCCGCGCTGGGGATCGCCATCCTCGACGCGCTGCGGGAAAAAAACTCTCTCGTGCTTGCCACAACACATCACAATCCCATCAAACACTACGCCCTGACGTGCCCGGATGTCGAATCCGCTTCAGTGGAGTTCGACACGGCCACTCTTTCACCCACATATCGAATACTCGTGGGGATCCCCGGACGCAGCAACGCGCTGCTGATCGCTGAAAAACTTGGTATGCCTGACGAGATCCTGCATCGCGCGCACGAGGCAATGCGCCACAGGGAGGTCTCGATGGAGGATATAATAGGGGAGCTTCAGGAGAAGAGGACCTCCATCGAACAGGAGAGCGGACGCCTGGAGGAAATGCGGCTCGATATCGAGCGGACGCGCGCGGAGTACGAGGCGGAGCTCAGAGATCTGATGGAGAGACGCGACACGATGCTGGAGAACGCGGATAAAAAGGCGCTCGGCATAGTCGAAAACGCGGAAACATCCGCAAGATCCCTCATAAAAACAATCGAGGAATCGTCCCGGCAAGCCGCGTCGAAAAAGCTCGAACAGACTAAAAAACACTTCAGCAGAATAAAGGAACAGGTCGAACGCCGTGAGGACGAGCGGCTGGAACATCGCTACAAACCGGACGAAAAACCGCTGGAACCCGGCGACAGAGTCGTCGTCACCGGAATGACAAAGGCGACATCAGGCATATTATCGGAGATTCGAGGCGACAAGGCCGTCATAGCGGCAGGGGTCGCCAGAATGGAGATGCCCATTAAAATGCTCCGCCGCGCCACCAGCGAGGAGAGAAACATCGCCAAAAAACTTGACAAGATAGCAAAAAGAGGCGATATAAGTTTTAACAAATCGGAGGGAGGCCCCGCCGTTAAAATATCGCTGCCTCCCTCGCCCCTAGGAGTGCCTAGCTCGATAATGATACGCGGCATGACGCTGGATGAGGCTATGCCGATGGCGGAACAGTATCTTGACCGCGCGTATCGCGCCGGATACGGCGAGGTCACCGTCATCCACGGCAGAGGAACCGGCACACTGAGGCGCGAGGTTCACTCCCTCTGCAAAACGCTCCCCTACGTGGACAGCTTCAGACTCGGCGAGGCCACCGAGGGCGGCATCGGGATCACCATCGTCCGGTTCAAGAGATAAAATCAGGTCTTATCCGAGATCTCGGATAAGTTTTAGAACTCGAGATTGGAGTATAACATCTCCTCTTCACCGTCAACCTCTCCAAGCAACACTGCCCTCGCCTCCAGCCTCCCAGAGGCGCCGTATTCAAACTCATGCGCCGGATTGATGTTTTTTGAAGCAATTGGGGGTATAATTTAACTTGCCCAACTTTCTAAAGACGGGATTGATTTGATGCAGGGAATCGAGGGACACTCCACCGTCAAAATTCGAACAGCTGAAGAGGGTGACTACGACGAACTCGCCAACGTATGGGAGGCGTCGGTGCGTAAGACGCATCACTTTCTCTCTTCATCTGACATAGATACACTGAAGAGGGTCGTTCGCGATAAGCTGCTGCCTAATACGAACATAGTGTTTGTTCGTGACGACAACGGCAATATCTCTGGTTTTGCGGGGACATCAGGCGACAAGATAGAGATGCTTTTCATCGCGCCGGAGTATATCGGCATGGGAATAGGCAAACGTCTCTTCTGGCACGCGGTGCTCGAGTTGAACGCCTATCGGCTTGACGTCAACGAGAGCAATCTGGATGCGCTCAACTTCTACATGAGGATGGGATGCAAGGTCACCGGGCGCTCGCCTATGGACAGTATGGGCAACCCATACCCTGTTTTGCGCCTCGAGTGGATTCGTACGGGAGGGTGAGAGAAATTTTGACAAAACGAGTGATTGCCGTCAACGGCGGCCCAAACCTGGCGAGCGATTGAGAGTGACCCGCGCGGGCAAGCCGGTCAGTTCATCGCGGCCATAAGCTTGTGATATATTTCGGTGTTCTCATATTCTCCCGAAAACATCGACGCGCCTGCGCCAATGGCTGATACCGGTATGTTTTTGCCGGTGTGATAAAATGTCGTCCACGTTATCCCAAGATGCGCATTGGACTCCCTGATACACGCCACGGTAAATGGATCGTAGGGACCGTATAATTTTTTGTACTCGGGGCGCCCCGTTTTGCGTTTGTTTTTGGGCGTCATGCTCAGGGCGTACGCGCTGCGCACGCCTTTGGAGTCTCCGATGTACGGCCCAAAAAATGCCCGAGCCGCGCCAAGCGCCGCGTCAAACTTCGCGTCCCGGCGCGGAGATATCGTCCGTTCGAACGCGGCGTACGAACCCTTTTGAGTTGAGAGAACTTTATAAAACTGCCTCACATCACATGATGCGCTATATGTCATGCCTCCCGTCTCATGATCGCTCGTGACGACTATGAGAGTTTCGTCAGGCCTAGCGTCGAGGAACTTAACAGCGCGCTCGACAGCCCTGTCAAACGCTATCACCTCGTGAACGGCGGCGGCGGCGTCATTGGCGTGACAGGCGAGGTCTATCTTTCCGCCCTCCACCATCATAAAAAATCCCTCTTTTCCGTCGAGCAGGGCTATTCCTTTATCCACAAAATCAGCCAGAGTAACGCCCGCGTCGTCACCGTCTATGACCCACGGCATATAGCCGCCCGAGACGCGCGGGTGCGTGGCTATCACGCGGCCTGAGCCTTTCGCTTCGAGCGAGCGAAACCCCTCCGGGGTATTTACCACACGATACCCCTTTGAAATTGCCGCGTCCAGCGGACGCGGCCCGTTTTTTCCGACGCGCCCGTCGAGCAATCCGCCGCCGGCAAAATAGTCAAACCCGCTGTCAGAGAGCTGAACTCCAAGCGCGTAAAGATCCGTCCGCTTGGGTGAATGTCCGAAAAACACAGCCGGCGTCGCGTCCTGCAGAAATGATGAGGTCACTATGCCCGCCTTCATCCCCTTGCGCCGCGCCGCATGGGCCACGGACTGAAATTTTTCTCCGCTCGCCGGATTCATCGCAATCGCTCCGTTCGACGTCTTACGACCGGTTGCCAGCGCGGTTCCGGCGGCGGCAGAGTCAGTTATGCCGGACAGTGAGTTCGTTCTTATTTCTCCGCTCACAGGCAGAGAGTTCATCACAAGCTGACTGTCCCGAACAGAGTCGTCTCCGTTCTCCATCCTCATACCGGCAAGATAGAGCTCCGCAGCGTTCCTCTGAGCCGTGCCCATGCCATCCCCAATGAAAAGAAATACGTACTTCGCTCCGGCCTCGGCAGCCCCGGAAAATATAAATATGGCGCCCAACAGCGTCATGAGAACGCGCGCAAATCGCACATGCGATCCGTAAAATTTCCGAAAATTCATCTCTTTTCAACTCCTATCGCATTTTCTAGCTTTAATACGCCATAATACTTTGTTAATTTAGCAATAAATTTTTTTTATTTGACGAATCCGGCCATGCTGATAAAATAGTAAAATCTATTGAACTGTGCGCCGCATGTCCATAGATTATACTTTACACTTACTATAATGATAACGCTTTTTACAAAATGAGGTGGATTGCAATGGGTTTTTACGTAAGTGTCGCCCAGAACAGCGGTGTCAGCAAAATTTTTTCGGACACTCCCATAATGGGGCATGAGATCCTGGCTCTTATCGATAACGACAACAAGAGCATGATAGTGGCGTGGAGGGTCAATCATATACTCCGACCCATGAGTTGGGTCATCGACGACGACGCCGATGTGGAATTTGTGGACACCTCGTCATTCGAGGGAATGGAGATATACCGGGGCACTCTGACATTTCTTCTGACACTGGCGTGCAAGCGGGCAATATCAAAGGATGTGACGCTGCGCTACTCCACAAGCGACAGCTACTACTGCGAGATCCCGGGGGAGACGGCGACGGAGGAGCAGGTGAACAGGGTTAAGGAGGAGATGAACAAACTAATCGCCTCCGCTCTGCCCATACAGATGGCCACACTTCCCCTCGACAAGGCGCGGAGAATCTTCGAGCGGCAGGGCCACGCGGAAAGGGCGAGACTCATCCAATGGACTGGAGTCGACCCCATAATGCTATATCGGTGCGCCGGCACTTACGGGTATTTCGGAGTTCCTCTCACCGCTTCCACCAGCATGGTGAAGACATTCGACCTCAACTATTACTCCCCCGGCTTTCTTCTGCGCTTTCCATCCATAGCCGCAGTCGACGAACTACCCCCTCTTCAGGTGGTTTCAAAGCTCATGGGAGTCTTCCGCGAGTACTCCAGCTGGCTCAACGTCCTTGGACTGTCGACGATGGACAGTCTTCACGAGCGGGTCGCCCTGGGCAAATCCCTCGACCTCATACTGATCTCCGAGGCGTTTCACAGCGAGGCGCTCTCCCGAATCGCGGACCAGATTATAGACTGCGCTGATGTAAGGCTCGTATGCCTTGCGGGCCCGTCCAGCTCCGGTAAGACAACCACCTCCAAGCGGCTCTCGATTCAGCTGCAGGTGAAGGGGAGAAATCCTGTTGCCATAGCTCTGGACAACTACTATGTGGATCGCGACAAAACTCCTCGCGACGAAAACGGCAACTACGACTTCGAAGCGCTGGAGGCGCTCGATATCGATCTTATCAATGAAAACATGAACGCCCTCCTTGCAGGGGAGGAGGTTCAGCTCCCAAGGTTCGACTTCGTCCTTGGAACGCGCAAGCAGGGCAGAAAGCTCAGGCTCGCTCCCGAGGACATCCTGATAATAGAGGGCATTCACGGATTAAACGACAGATTGACCCTCGATATACCGCAGGAGAAAAAGTACAAGATATTCATCTCTCCTCTGACAGGGGTCAATCTCGACGCCCATAACAGGATAGGGACGACCGACACCCGCTTGCTCCGCAGGATGGTCAGGGACTACCGCACACGCGGATACGGTCCCGAGCATACCATACTGATGTGGCCGTCGGTCATAAAGGGCTCACACAAACATATATTCCCGTACGAGGAGCACGCGGACGTGCTCTTCAACACATCTCTGGTCTATGAGATATCCGTTCTCAAGGGTTACGCTGAACCTCTGCTGAGGGCAATACCGGAGTACTCGCCCGCGTATGGCGAGGCCTCGCGTCTCCTCTCTATGCTCAGCTTCGCGCCTGTGATTCCATCCGAGAATGTGCCAAATCTCTCAATACTGCGTGAATTTATAGGAGGAAGCTGTTTTGACGATTAAATTCCACCTCATTAAGGGAGACTAGGCATTGATCGTTCTGCACGGAGGTTTTTCAAAGGGTTTTTTCATCTGGGGCGAGAGTTCGTTCACCAGAAACGGCCTGCATGATCTGCGCCGAATGCGCAGAGTCGGCGCCGGATGTACAGTCATCCACCCGTGGGGTACCGGGGCTGCCGGGATAATAGGCGCCATTCGCGAGATAGGGTTCAGATATAACGGCAAACAGGCCGGAAACCGCGAGATAACGCTCCCTACATTCGCCGAAAAATACCCAATTCCATCGACTCCCCTGCTGGGCGAGATACCAAAAAATCACATAAAGCGTCCTATGGAATACAGCATGCGCGCGTGGTATGTCGACACCATTTCGATCAGCGCCATCGACATTGTGGAAATGCTGCCAATATTCGCCGGCGCCGACGAACTCTCTGACGACGGGTGTTTTCTGGCGCCTGGAATAATAGCCGCGCTTGACTTCTGCTGCATAATCGAGTGCTGTTCTTTTGCCGTTTCCCTTCTCGAAAGGGGGAGATTCCTCCCCGACATACGCGTATGTCAGACGGCAAGCGGAGATGACCTGTATGAATCTGTATGGAGACCTATCCTGATGGGCCGAGACGCGGAGAGATTCAACCGCCTTATAAAGATGACCCCTGACATACTGCGCTCGTATGACAATTCAAACGGGTCGGGCCCATTGGCCAAAGAGGCCGTGACGTGGAATATTTTCGACTATTTTATGGATGGCGTCATCAGATACTCCTGGACGCGGAAGTTCAAAGAAGAGCGCGACGACACATCATCGCACGGAAATCTCGCCAGAGCGTTGGTGAAACAGACCCTCTCCAAAGACTCGGCGCAGGCCGAGAAAAAACGGAGAGGACGTCTCGTAAACGCGCTCAACCCGCACGCGCTGTGGATACGCTCGCTCGGGTGGCTCGGAGACACCGACGGACTGAGTCAGTCGATCGAATCCATATACCAGGATGTCCGGGAGTGGTGGAGCCGATATGAGTGGTTCGCTCACGCTCCGTTCAAGTTCTGCCTGACATTGGCGGAGAAATCTGCCGGGGACTCCTGGAGGATGGTGTACTCCCTGGAATATCTCAACACCGGGGAAATCCTTTCCGCCGGGGACGTATGGAGCTACAGAGAGCGGCGCGACGGAGATATCAGTGGAGATAACATGAGGCGCTACCTCCTGCTCATGTTGGGCCGCACCGGCGCTATATTCAAACCGATTCTATCCAGCCTCGATTTACCGGCGCCCACCGGATGCAGTCTGTCGACCGCCGAAACCGCGAAATTTCTGGAACATCACGCCGCTCTTATGGCTGATATGGGAGTGGACGTGGTCTACCCGCTCTGGTGGTCTGAAAATTCGTCAGAGAGACTCACCATCAGGGGGCGCTTCATATCGAACGCGCACATGATATCAGACGCCGGAGATCTCAAGGGCTTCTTCAAATGGGAGCTGGCGCTGGGTAAATCCGTCCTTACCGGAGATGAGTATCGACTGATAGTGTCGGGAGGATCGTCCCTCATACACATTCGCGGGGAGTGGACGTTTATTCGCCCGGACTACCTCGCGGACATCACACGCCACATTCAGGATCTGCCCCAGACGTTAACGATCGTCGAGGCGATGCGCCTTGCGGTTACGGACCAGTATATAGATGGATTCACCGACGCGCCTGAAATGGAAGCCGTGTACAATGCGCTTGCAGAGGGACGCGCTTACAAACTTTTACTCGCTCCAAAGAGTATGCGCGGACAGCTCCGACCCTATCAGCAGAGGGGTTATTCATGGCTGTCACTCCTCTCAGAGCTTGGACTCGGCGCATGTCTCGCTGACGATATGGGTCTGGGCAAGACGGTCCAGACCCTGGCGTTGATACAGCACCACAGGGACAATGGGGATAAACGTCCGGTACTTTTGATATGCCCGACATCCGTGCTCGAAAACTGGAGAATTGAGATAGAGCGGTTTTTCCCGAAGATGCCGTTCTACCTTCACCACGGCAAAGACAGGGCCAGGGGATTGAAGTTCACTGCGGCGGCCAGGCACAGCGCCATCATCATGTCCAGTTACGCGCTGCTGTATAAGGACTCCACTCTGTATCATCAGGTGGATTGGATGGGAATAGTCCTGGACGAGGCTCAGAACATAAAAAACCCTGACACTCATCAGGCGCGGGCGGCGAGAGGCATAAAGTCCAACTGGAGAATAGCGCTGACCGGAACCCCTATAGAAAACCACGCGGGAGACCTCTGGTCCATCATGGAATTTCTAATGCCGGGGATGCTGGGCGGCAGACGCGAGTTCGCCGACAAATATGTCAAACCAGAGATCAAGGATCATGCGCTCTTTGACAACTTGCACAAAGCAGTGGCGCCTTTCATACTTCGCAGGATGAAAACCGACAGGGATATAGCGCCGGATCTGCCGCAAAAGATAGAGACAAAGGTATACTGCGGTCTGACAAAGGAACAGATCACGCTTTACTCGCAGGTAACAGAGGACTTGAGCAGGGATATCACGGACGCGGAGGGTATCAGGCGCAAGGGAATAGTGCTCGCCGGACTCACCCGCATAAAACAGATATGCGATCATCCATCCCTGGTAATGAAGGACGGAAATATTTCGCGCACGAGGTCCTCAAAACTCGAGCGCTTGATATCGCTGGCCGAGGAGATGTTTGAGAGCGGAGACAGGGCGCTCATCTTCACCCAGTACGTCGAAATGGGAAATATTCTGAAATACCAGCTGCAGGAGAGATTCGGCAAAGAGGTCTTGTTTCTTCACGGTTCAGTGTTCAAGGACGCGCGGGACAAGATGATCAGCCGATTTCAGGAGGGGACGGGCCCTCAGTTCTTCGTTCTGTCCCTCAAGGCCGGCGGCGTCGGCCTCAATCTCACGCGAGCCAACCATGTCGTGATGTTTGATCGCTGGTGGAACCCTGCTGTGGAGACCCAGGCAATCGACAGGGCATACAGAATTGGGCAGACGCAAAACGTCCAGGTCCACGTTTTCTGCTGCAGAGGGACAATGGAGGAGCGCATAGACGAACTGATCTCATCGAAAAAAGAGATCGCGAGAAAGGTTATCGCGGAGAGCAGTGACCAATGGCTAACCGAACTGTCGGACCGTTCGCTGCGACGACTCATCTCACTATCTCCGAAGGCTGCAGAAATTTAGAGAGGAGGCACGCACTGCCTGATGGATATCGAGGTTAAATCTCAGGATACTGAGCACAGGTCGAGATGCGAACTGGCGCGCCAGCGGCGCAGGGGAATAAAAGCCCCTCTCGAATTCGAGAACCCGCAGTGGTGGACGGAGGGTTTTATCAGTTATATAGAGAGCATTGCCTCTCCGAGGCCAAACAACGCAGCAAAGAACTACGTCAAATCCGGCAAGGTCGTCGAGTTGACCGTCACCCCCGGCCTGATCGAAGCGCGAGTACAGGGCAGGCGAAAACTGCCATACCACGTGAGGCTGTACTCCCCCATACCGACTACGGAGCAGCTGGAGGAGGTAAAACGCCGGTTGGCGGATAAGGCGATATACAAGGCTCTCCTTCTTTCGGGAGAGATACCGCGTGAACTCAACGAAATTTTCACAATGTCAGGAATAGCGCTCATGCCCGAGGATTACGCCAGAAGCCAGCTTCAGTGCACATGCCCTGAGCCGGAGAACATTTGCAAGCATATATTGGCAGTGCTCTACGTCGTGTCAGCGACCTTCGACAGAGACCCCTTTCTTCTGCTTCAGATGAGGGGATTCGACAAGGAGAGTCTGCTCTCCAGCCTTACGGCCCCCGTTGAAACTCAAAAGGCTGATAATACAGGCGCGTATCGCGGCATGAGCGAATCATCCTCCAGCGGCCACGACACGCAGAAGCCTGGTGACGCGGACATTCACGCGGACACGCTGCCGCTGGACGCGGCTTTTTATGGAGCTCGGGGACTCTACGCGGAACTGATGGATCTGAGAACGCATCCTATAAAGCCGGGAGACTCGACCACCCCCCACGCTCCGCTCTTCGACTTCCCTCTCTGGCGGGGGGAAACATCGTTCAGGGACTCCATTGACCCGTACTACGCCAGCGTGGAGAAACTGCTCCGAGAAAAATAACGACCGGAAGGAGATGTCATTCATGAAAGACAGACAAGCCCAATTAACCGAGGCTCTTGCCAAATCAGGAGTCGACGCCATACTCCTGACCAAGCAGGCGAATCAGAGATATATAGAGGGTTTTCCGGGCAATGACTGCTATATGATCGCGTCGGGCCGGGGAAATTTTCTGATAGCGGATTCCAGATACACGGAGTTGGGGGATATGACCTGCAGAAGCGCAAAGATTCTGCCTCATCGACCGCCTCATCCTCCGCTCGGAGAGGTAATAGCCCAAATCTCGCGCACGTATGGATTTTCGCGCATAGGCTTTGAACGCAACGACATAACCTGGGGAGAGCACGAGGCTATATCGGAGAGGCTATCCGCCGATGGGATCGTCATGGTCCCGGTTGCCTCTCTGATGGAAAGCATCAGGGCAAAAAAAGACACTGAGGAGATCGAGAAAATATCCAATGCGTGCCGCATTGCAGACCTTGCCCTGAAAGATCTCATCAGATTCGTGAAGCCCGGCGTCACAGAGCTTGGACTGAAGACAGAGCTTGACTACAGCCTCAAGAAACATGGGGCGGAGGATGTATCCTTCGACACCATGGTGCTCTTCGGCGCACGGGCCTCACAGCCACACGCTGATTCACGCGCTGACGTCAAACTCTGCGACGGGGATTTCATATTGATCGACTATGGGGCCGCGAGCGACGGCTACAGATCGGACACCACTCGCACGTTCATCTGCGGACACGCCTCAGATCAACAGAAACTGGCTTACGAGACCGCGCTGAAGTCTCAGATCGAAAGCCTCTCCCTGGTGGCCCCGGGAGCAAACGGCAGGGACATTAACGGATGCGCGCGCGGCATCATACAAGACGCCGGGTTCCCCGCGTTCGAGTATGGGATAGGACACGGAGTTGGGCTGGAGATACACGAGGAGCCTTTTCTCAGGCAAAATACCGACGTCATACTGGAGCCCGGCATGGTCCTCACTGTAGAGCCGGGAATATACAAACCGGGATGGGGAGGCATCCGCATAGAGGACACAGTGCTTGTCACCGAAGACGGTCATGAGGTTCTGACGCTGTTCCCCAAGGAACTTGTCATTTTGTGACCGCCGCTCAGGAGACAACATTCACTCGGGGACATGCTGATTTATAGTTAGAAGCCTAAAGGGTAAAGATTTAAACCCTTGCGGCGTCTCTTGCTGCTAAACAGCAAAATGTCGCTTAAGCGAATTAATCAGCGTTCCCTAGATCACTCGCTGTTCAGCAAAAGATCTCCATAGATTACAGTGCCCTCATCCGCAGCAAGCGGGGGTGTCGTGGTAACTATCTCGACAGCAGCCGCCGAGAGTATGGCGGGGATACCTCTGTACGGCATATTGAGGGCAAAGACCTCGCAATTATTGACAGACCCAATGCACAGGGTTGTAACAGCGTTGTATTTGAGTGCGACGCGATATGGCAGAGCTACGCCCGGCAGGCTGAAGCGGCCCACACTCGTGGTTCGCTTATTCACGTCGACCAGACGAAGCTCCGCCGTTCCATGAGCGCGATTCACCTGAAGGAGCATGCCCTGGCTGAAATCGTGGAGCGCAATACCGGGAGAGATATCACCGGACTCATCGAGCACATCCAAGGAAGTCTGCCACAGAATACCCGAGCGGGCTTCGCCGGGAAACTCGAAACAGTAACCCCACGCGAGATCCGGCGCCTTCACCTTAACTCGCCAGGAGTCATGCAGAGCGCTCGCCTCGACGCTGGGCGTATCGATATTTTCAAATAGATGACTCTTCCACACAAGGCAAAACGACTTCATGGAAGTGCGCGCCTATGGAACCTCAAAAACTCCCTCCTCCAAGCTCTCAGGAACGACTTCGGAGGGCGCGTCCGGGACAACGATAATCTCCTCAGAGTAGTTCGGGTTCGACACAAGAATGTTGGACGACTCGGATACCAGCGCGGGAATTGAGATCATCAGCGCCTTAGTGTTGAAATCGAGTTTCAGCGACCGCTCGACCGACTTGACGACTGAATCATCGTCCTCGTTCAATACTTTTACAACCAGGCGGTGATTCGCGCCCACCATTTTCCTGATGATCCTGTCGTCAGCCCAGATATCAACGGCGCGATTCTCATCACCGTCGATCACTATCGCAGCGTAACCGACTGCGGCGTACTCTGTTCCGCCGACGGTCACGGTCTCGTTGTCGATAACGACGTCGTATTCCTTGCCTATGTTATACATCAGAAACGCCAGCGCAACTATGCAGATCGCCAGTACCGCGCGGGCGGCCAGACGACGTTTCAGAACGTTCTGCTGAGATTTCATCGGTCACGCCTCCCCTCTGAGATCGCGTCTCGATCTCTCGCGATCCTGATAGCGCTTCCACGCGTGCAGCACCAGTGCAACAGCTATTATTCCATAAGATACAAAGACTCGGAAATATTCGCCGAGCTGAGCCTGACCTATGAGCTCCTTGCCGGCCATCGGGGAGACCACGAACATCAGGTGGAAGAGAATCACCCCGACAAAGACGTTTCCTATCGACGCCTTTGTGACGGTAGCTCCTCCGATCAGGAGGGCGGCTATCGAGAACATGCCGGTCTGTTCATGACTGTTGTACGTGTTCATGGTGCCTATGTTCTGGAGAAATATGATCTGTCCGAACGCCGCAAGCATGGTCGATATCACTATTGCTATGACCCTGGTCCGCTCCACTGCTATGCCCGCAGAGTCAGCCACTGCCATGTCCTGACCTATAGCGCGCATATCCTGCCCCAGTTTTGTGCGCCTGAACCAGACGATAAACAGGCAAAAGAAGCCTATCACCAGAAATGTGCTGACTGGGATTGAAATCATAAAGGGATTCTCTCCCCCGAGAGTCATCTGAAAATGGATGGCGTTGTCCAGAGCGTGCCTCAGACCAGTGAGGTTAATAGCGTTTCTGATGCCGTATCCGCGCGAGAGAACCAGCTGAGGACTTGTAATCGGCACCCTCATATAGCTATCGGTGAACGGTATTTTAAGCAGCCCTCTGACTCCAAACAGGTAGAGGACGACGAATTGATATATTCCGTTGATGAAGAAGCCGAGGATGTAGGACGTTACCATTTCACGACCCTTGGCCCTGTTTAAGACATTGCCGCAGATAAATCCGAGCAGCGCCGCAATCGGCATGCTGATTATGGATGCCAGTACCAGCCCGGGAATACCGACTACAGCCCAGTCCGTCACGCAGATCAACCCGATCTGGCCGGCCATCGCGCCGAGCACCATGCCAAAGTTCAAGCCCATACCCGCCATTATCGGCACAAGCAGCGAGAGCACCAAAAATGAGTTGCGCGCAAGCCTGGTAAGCATCTCCTGAATAAGATACCCGGCGGAAAAACCGGAGAGCGGTATCGCCATCGCGGAGAGGCCAAGGAATATTATCGGCACGGAGTTGGATATCAACAGATGCTTGATATTCTCGGCAACGGTGAATTCAATGGGCAATTTTGCGGATACTTTTCCAGCCATTATCTCTTCACCTGCGCCTTTCTAGTAAGGGCGTACAGTATCATTCCGTTGCTGACTATTATCCTGATTACCTCCGACATGTCGGACTGCAGCAGACTATTTATAACGGACGGGGTCATGGTCAGTATCCCCTGGAACAGGAACGTTCCCACCAGAACGTTGACCATGCTGGCCTTGTTGACCGAAGCTCCGCCAAGCAGTATCGCGGCTACCGCCGGAAACGCCATGTACAGAGGCCCCATGTATAGCTGGATGAAACCAAAACTCTGCTCGTAGACCAGTATACCTATCGCTCCAAGGATGGTTGAGAACATCACCGATATGGTCCTCATTTTGTTTACATCGATGCCGGACGCCCTGGCGAACTCCGGGTTGGAGCCGACAGCGGTTATCGCCGTGCCTGTCTTCGTCCGAAAGAATGCCCACACTACGGCTATCATCAGGAAGAAGAAGAGGAACATCCCTGTCGGGAAGTAAAACGAACCCTGTTCACTGCCGATGCTTGCGAAATCGCTGAGAACATGTCTCCAGAATCCATCCGCGCTGATTGTGGTGCGCAGTCCCGAACCGCCGTAACCCCATATCATCACCGGGCTGTTGAAGGGCAGCAGAAGCCACGCCATACACATCAGGGCAACGGATGAAAAACCGACATAAGTGGCTATCATCATCTCCTCACCCTTTACCCTGTTCAATATCTGGGCGTAGAAGAAGCCGAGAACAGCCGCTATCGGAATAGCGATAATCAGCGCAAAGGAGAAAAGCGTCATGGCTTTCGAAGCCGGCGGCATCGAGTTCAGTAAATTTGCCAGAAACAGCGTCACCCCGGATGGATTGATCGCGGCCAACTTCTCCGCAGCCTCTGCGGAAGGGGCCGACATGAGGGCGGAGATCTCGTTCGTGGCAGTTGCTATCTGTATGGACGTGGTTGCGCCGAGGAGCCCGGAGATAACGCCGAGAGGCAGCCCGAAATTGAGCCCGCAGCCGCTTTGTACCATCGGCACCATTGCAAGCACCAGCACCCCGTTCATACCCACGCGAACCAGGGTGTCGGAAAGCGACTTGTCAACCCGAACGTTCACAAACGGCGCAGCCAAGAAAAGACTGAACAGAAACAGGCCTATTATTATTCTGGGCCAACCCGCATTTTCTATAAATTTATTCAGCATCAGACTCCACCTCCAGTTGTTCACCCATCATCAGCACGCCGAACTCCTCCGCAGGACAGGTCGCAGGGAGTATCCCGCATATCCTGCCATTGTCGACTATGGCTATCCTGTCGCACACAGAGCGCAACTCCTCCAGCTCGGACGACGTTACTATTATCGTCGTGCCGCGCTCTCTGTTCACCTTCTGGAGCGTGTCGAGGACCAGTTTCTTCGCGCCGACATCTATACCCCTAGTGGGCTCTGAGACGAACAATATTTGAGGCGCCACGACGAACGCCTTGGCGAGACACACCTTCTGTTGATTCCCCCCTGAAAGCTCCACCGCCCTCTGTTTGCAAGACGTGCATTTGATCTCCAGGGACTTGATGTACTCCTCTGCCGACGCCTCCATAGAGACGTCATCCCTCCACTTTATGAGGCCGCCCAGAATTTTTTTGACGAACTTATTTTGCACCTGCATCGCGGTAAACGCAATATTCCAGTCAATGGATTCATCCAGAAGCAGCCCCACCCCTCTTCTGTCCTCCGACACAAAGGCCATATCGCACGACAGGGAAAAGGCAGGGTCGTTCAGGCGGATTTTTTTGCCATTGACAGACACGCTGCCGCCTGCGGTAAAGAGGCCCATGATACCGTTCGCTATGCCAAGTTTGCCCTGGCCTGCGAGACCTCCTATGCCGAATATCTCGCCCTTTTGAACCGAGAACGAGACTTCACGGACCGTCTCACCAGGCATATCGACCCAAAGCCTGTCGACGTCGAGCACAGTCTCAGACTCACTCCTGATCGGACGAACCGCGCCTTTCGTCTCGACGTTTCTGCCCACCATGAGGCTTGCAACCTGAAAGACATTGGTCTCCTTCGGCCTAGTCTCCTTGACAAGACGTCCGTCGCGAAGAACCGCTATTTTGTCGCAAAGCTCGATGATCTCCTGGAGCCTGTGAGATATGAAGATCATCGCTATGCCCTTGGCCGACAGGTTGCGCAGCGATTGCACCAATATCTCCGCTTCGCTTTCCGTCAGCACCGCTGTCGGCTCGTCCAGGACGAGCAGTTTTGTGTTTTTGCGGTCTATTTCACGGGCTATTTCAGTAAACTGCTTGTGCCCAACCGGCATCTCCGCAGCCGTTGTGTTTGGATCGATCGAAAAACCAAGCTGAGATATCGCGTCGTCCGCCCTGTGCCTCATGGCCGGGCGATCTAACGTCCTTATTCTGTCTCCGAAAATCTCTACGAGAAAATTGTATTTAGTGGACTCCCTGTTAAGAAGGATGTTTTCAGTCACAGTAAAACCCGGCAATAGTGAAAATTCCTGGTGAACCATCCCTATCCCGGCATCGATAGCCTCAAAGGGCGATGTGAAGCGGACCTCTTTTCCGTCAAGAACGATACGGCCCTCATAACCTCCTGTCTGAGCGATCACCGGCATTCCAAACAGGATATTCATCAGAGTCGACTTGCCTGCCCCGTTCTCTCCGACCAAACCAAGTATCTCTCCGGGATAGAGCGAAAAACTAACCTGAGAGAGCACCCTATTGCCAAAATACTCCTTGCCAACGGATTCCATAATCAAGAGTGGCTCATTGTTCGGCATATACTCCACCACTTCCTTTATATAATGTTTGAAAATACTAAGGAATCACCAGCGATATACATCAAAATATTCTTTACTCACTGATATATCACATGATACCACGAAACCGGCCATATTCTGGCCGGTTCCCTGGCACATAATAATGGGAGGCCCCTACTCGATCATCTCTTTAAAGAACTTAATTACCTGCTGTTGTCATTTGAATATTGAGATATTTTTCCGGAACTTCAACATCGGCAACGCCCAGATAGCCCTTGCCCAGAATATACGTATCCTGATAGACGAGGAAGAAATTCCTCATGGGCTTCTTGGTGGCTGCGTCAACGTAATAATTGCCGTTCCACTTCGCTCCAGGCGAGAATTTCCCGTAACACTCGAGAAGCTTCTTCGTGTCGGTAATCTTCGCGTTGCCCTCGACAACCAGTTTTCCGAACTCGGCTAATCCGGCGGTGTGGCAGAAACCAAGGGAATATGCCCAGGTCCCCATGCGTCCGCCCGCGCCGGCCTTGACTACTGACTCCTCGACTTTTTTCAAGATAGCCGGCCAGTTGCCGGAGTCACCCTGCAGGTCGATTCCGAATGCCCCGGGAAAACCCATCAGCGGTGAGGGAAGATCGGCCTCTACGAAATAACCGCCAAATGCGGCGAGCTGACGAAGAAGAGGCTCTGTATGCGCGTCGTTTGTGCAAAAGAAAGCTGTGTCCTTGCCATACTGCTCGACCCAAGAAGGGACCTTCTCGAGTATGAATTGCTGCGCTCCGGCCACACCTACGTCGCTCGTCGGATCAGGAGCCGTTTCGAACACAAACTTGATTCCCAGGTCCTTGCACGCCTGCTCCATAATGGCTCGGCGTCGTCCTAAGGTCTCATAGCTCATATGACGAGGGAATGAAATATGGACGAATGTCTTTGCGCCCAGTTTCTGTGCTGAGTGTGGAATGAGATAACCTCTGGAGATAAAGTCAGCGTTTATGGTAAGATCAGCGACAGACGTGATAACGTTGGGGTCCTCATGAGCCTCTCCCGCAAGGCAGAGGATATCGGGGCGCTTCTCCTTAATCCTGCGAAAACCCTCCGTTGTGCCCGGGATAGCCTGATTGACAATTACGACTTTCATAAGAGGATCATCCGCCATGCCGGCAATCTGGGCTATTGTCGTCTCCATCTCCGACATAAAGTTGTCTGGATAGGTCAGATGGCGCACGGCTCCGCCCTTCGATACATCTCCGTAAAGCCTTATCATCTCCTCGGCTCCGCGCAGATCGTCCTCGCTCTGTGATACCGTGCCCGTTACTATGCCGATGTGAAATGGGGCTGCAGCTTCTGCAATTCCCCCAACCGCCGCAAAAAACATAATCACAGCTGCCGAACACAACAAAACACGCTTAACGTTCATGCTTTACTCCTCCTTTGTTTTTGCTTACATCCGGTGCTCCACACTTCCCTCTCGATCTGGCGCCTCCAATTATTAGTGATATGTTTATTGTGAGATCATACAACAATATTTCGTTTCAATACCAAGGTTTAAACACGTATTGATGCTTTTTTATCATCTGCATAAATTTTAACGTACCCCCCTCCCTAAAAGGAATCACTGATGCACGTGTTCTTTGAGTGAAATTAGGTCAATCACCGGAGGACCAGTGGCGCTCGACCTTTGACAGTGCGCCAGAAGCGTCAGAAACCCGGTCTTGCGTATACGCAAACGGCAAAACTTCATTTTTTTGCAAAGAAAATAATCCACAGGGAACCGCTGTATCCTATAAGCAGCGCCAGACACACGGCAGCTGACAGCATGTCCTTTGCGCGCCTTATCTCCTCCCGATACGTTGACCCCAGCACGTGGTCCATGAAAATCTCCATTGCCGAGTTCACCAGTTCAAGGGTGATAGGCAGAAGACACGCCAGAAAAACCAGAAATACCTGCGGGCCGTCACAGCCAAAATATACCGACGCGAGTATGGCCATGACCATTGCGAGGCTCTCCTGCATGACTGCCTTCTCCTTGAGAAGCGCCACCCTAAAGCCGTTCAGCGAGTTCAGCGCCTTGCGGAATATCGAGGTGTTTTTCCAATCCTTAGTCGACAGTGGCGTCTCCCCCTTAAATCTCAGTCGACGGATTCCAGAGAGTGCACCGCCAGCGAGTGGAACTCGTCTGAGACATCGCAGCCATCCACGCCGTACATCTCACGTTCGCTTTCCAGTATTTTCCTTATTCTGTCGTCGTCCTTCCTTATAACGGAACAGTCGCCTATAGATCTCTCAATCCACTCTATGGCCTGGCGCGCCATCTCGTAGCTCTCGGAGGAGTCTGAGAGCCGATAGTATAGCCACTTCCCATCCTTGCGTCCTTCAATAAGCCTCGCCTGTCTCAGTATAGAGAGATGCTTCGACGTGGTGGACGGCGACAGGTCCAAAAATGCCGTTATCTGGCAGACGCAAAACTGGTGGTGCCTGAGCGCCATCAGTATCCTGACTCTATTCTCGTCTGACATGGCTCTCGTTATATTCATAAAATTCATAAACGGCATCCAAGACACCCCCTCTGTGTAATTCGGCTGTCATTAATTGTATCAGAAATCATGGAACGCGGTTAAGGAATCGCTGATTGACATGTCATAATCGACGGTCGCAGCGAACAATGGGAATAGCGGCAAATCTATTCCCGCAGTAACAGCCCCTTTGCTCGCCTTCGGCTTGACTCTCCCGTCATCCCCCGGCAACTTACGGCCTCAACCCAACGTAGCCGCACTGTTCTATGAACGCCTGACCCTGATCCGAGAGAAACCAGTCGATCAGTTTACGGGAGTTGCCGCGAGGCGGGCCTGCCGTGACGGCGTAAACATCGACTGTAAAGGGGTACTCCCCGCTCCTGATGTTTTCAACAGTCGGCTCGACCCCGTCGACCGCGATCAGCTTGATGTTCTCATTGGGCTTCATTCCAATCGCGAAATAGCGGAACGAATACCCTATCGCCGACGAGTAATTGCGATACTCGGCGACCCTGCTCACGATACCGCCCATCCCAGAGGCGTACTCCTCCCACACCGGAAGCGGCAACTCCTTCCCTCCCATCACGCGAAAAGCCATAACTGTCTGGCTGCCGGAGTTCTCCGGGCGCTGGAAGGGGATTATGCGCTCATTCGCGCCGCCGAGCTTGCGCCAATTCGATATTTTCTTCTGATAAATATCCTGTATCTGTCCTATAGTCAAGCCGCTCACCGCGTTCTCCCTGTTCACGAAGAAGACGAACGCCTCTTTCGCTATCGGAGTGAGGTTGAACTCAACCCCTCTCTCCCTTGCGGCCTCCACCTGCTGCCGTGAGGGCTGAGCGCCGAAGAATATGTCTATATCTCCATCGATCAAACGCTCGTAGGCCCTTATGGTCTTTGAGCACGATACGTACTTCCAGGCGGCCTCTTCGTCCAGCCCCTTATATATGGCCTGCGCGGCCGCGCCATATACCGGATATGCCGCTGTAGCCCCGTCCAATCTGGGATAGTCCGCCTCAATCCCGATCACTGGGGGTTCGTCAGGGACCTGAAGGTAGTTGCCCTCCGCAAAGGGATAGTACTGGCTGAGGTCAACCTCGTCGCTCACCCGCTCCTCCGCTCCTCCGCCTGAGATCACCTCAAACACACTTTCGTAACGCTGATAGGCCGCTATCGCGCAGAGCGCTGCAGACGCGGCGACGCAAAACACCACGCGCCTATCGAACTTGACGCCGCGTCTCTTCAACAGGCACACCACCTGATACGCAATGAGATTTATCAGCAGCACGGCTGTGTGAATGACCGGGAATAAGTTGAAACTCCCGTCAAACGCCAAAATAATGGTGATTACAAAGTAAGGCAGCGAGACCATGTGGTATATGACGAACAGCTCGCTGTTAAAGCGGTAATGAGCCATGCCGAATATCAGAACCCACGCGCCCATATAATAAAAAAACGCGGCAAAGACAGGCAGGAGTCGCTTGAAGGCGGTATCCGGAAAGCCGACCCTCTTGACATAAAGACGCCATAATATCAATGAAACCGCCATAACCGGCAGGGACGAAATTAAAAAAGCAACCACGCCCGACTTTGTCACGCTGCCGACAAAAAGCCCCAGCAGCGCGGTCAAATCGACAATCACCGGAAACCCCACGAACGACATAAATCCCATTATAATGTAGTACCACTTGTTCTTCATTCCTCAGGTCACACCTCTTCTCCGCTTTCAATACGAATTCGGATATCTTAGCGTCCGATTATGCGACCAGCATAAGCGTTTTCTTGAAAAAGGTCTATACTCCGCGTCGTCGCACGCGCTTATATGTGTTCACGCTGCGAAATCACATAAATTGTTTTGGATGATATAATTATAAAAATCCCGCGTTTTCGGGGCAATTGGGCAAAGAGAGCTCTTGCCGGATTTGCGCTCACGGTGAGGATATTTGAATTTTTTCAGGAGGTGTTGTCAGTATGAAACATATTTTCTCCGCTTTTTTGATGGTTCTGTTTATCTGTGGCGTGGCTTCCGGATCAGGGATCGCGCCGAACAAAATACCTTACCCGGAAAATTACGACACAAAGACAAGCGGCGCTTCGGCTGTCGAGGGAATCGGCGATCACGATAAATCTCCGTATTTCGCCCACCCGGACATATACAACATGAAAAGCGCAGGTTCCCTGGTCGTTTTGGAAAAATTCAAGACCTATCAGCAGACGACTGAATGGAGCTGCGGAAACGCCTCCGCTCTGATGGTTCTCCGGCATTTCGGCGACGAAGGGCACAGGGAACTCGACAGCGTCAAGATTATGGGAACTCAGGCTACCCCGGATAACGGCGTTAAACAGGAGGGCGTTATCTATGGCACAACGACAGAAGGAATGGTAAAGTTCTTCAAAACGCTCGGGTATGACGTCAAGTCGAGCCTGGACAGAAATGTAAGTGACGATATGACCTTATCGGAAACCGAGTTCAAGGACTGGGTCGTTCGGAACCTGAAGAAAAACACTCCCATAATGGTGGAGTGGCTCGACTGGACCGCGCACTGGCAGGTAATTATCGGTTATGACGATATGGGCACTAACGCGATAGAGGACGACGTGCTGATTCTGGCGGACCCCTACGATGTGGGCGATCATTTGCAGGATGGATACTACATATTCCCGGCGCGGCGCTTCTTTTATATGTGGAGCGACATAAGATACGAAGCCGGAAGCAATCTGGCCTCACAGCAATGGGTTATCGCTGCGCCTCCGGGGAAACGCTGATTAAAAGGGATATGGCAAATGAATCCTCCGGCGGTTTGTTTTCCGACCTGTCAAGCTCGAAGTCAGGGCATGGACCGGAGTCAAAAAAGCTATTCCACGTCACAGATGGTTTTGGAAGCAAAATTACCCTATCGCCGTCTCTCTCGATGTAGACCTCCTGAGTGGCGAAGTTGAACGCCTTTGGCAACCGCAATGCTTGGCTTCGTCCGCTCATGAATATCTTGGCTGTTGCTCTGGGCATATTCCCCTCTCCCTCTCTATATGTTTGTAATATCATTATGTCATATTCACAAGCGAAAGCACAAGTCTGAGCGCGCTAATTGCGTTAGGGAAACGCTGATTAAATGTTCTTCGAGCGAAATGGAGCGAATTCGCCAATTGCAGCCGAAGGTTATTTAATCAGCGGTTCCCTAAACATATATAATGATAATGCACGAATATAATTTGCCAAGCGAGGTGATATAGACTATGCTGTTTGTCTGTTATCCAAAGTGCTCCACGTGCCAGAGGGCGCGCGCGCTGCTCGACCGCGTCGGGGCCGAGTACGAGGTTCGCGATATAAAGGCCGACAACCCAAGCGCGGACGAGATAAAAAAGTGGCGCGAGACGAGTGGACTCCCGCTCAAAAGATTTTTCAACACGAGCGGCAACTCGTACAAAAATCTCGGGCTCAAGGAGCGTCTGCCGGAGATGAGCGAAGCGGAACAGTTAAGCATGCTCTCAAACGACGGGATGCTGGTAAAGCGCCCAATCCTCGTCGGAGACGGCTTCGTGCTCGTCGGCTTCAGGGAGGGCGAATGGGAGGAATATTTGAAGAACCGGGAACCGGGCGGCATGCACTAAACGACGCCGACGCGCTCTTGCGGGTGCAGGCGGCGTCCACGGCTTTGAAGCTGCGGCCCTGGCGCGCGCTTTTTACAATTTCGTTACATTCTCCTGACGCAGGCGTGACAACTTGCACGCGGCGCGCATGTATCATATCATCAGGAGGTGACGAATATGTCACATTGGTTAAACAGAACAGCACTTGCGCTTGTAATGGCAGCATCATTGATAGCTTCGGCTCGTGAGGCAATGGCTTCAGCCGCTGTAACGCTCGATGTCGGCGCGGACACTCCGGTTGCGGAGACGGGCAGGGCGCAGCGTGTGATAGTCAGAGCGCTCATCAAGCCGGACGGAGCGGCGGATCGCAAGAGGGTCCCTCTGGCGGTGGCTCTTGTCATAGACGTATCAGGGTCGATGCAGTCGGACGGCAAGATGGAGAACGCCAAGAGAGGGGCGCAGAAGGCGCTGGATATGCTCACGGCGAACGACATCGCCTCGGTGATCGCGTACTCCGACGAAGCCCATGTCGTCCTCCAGCCGAGGCGGGTGTCGGACAAATCCGAGTTTAAGCGCGCCATATCGCGTCTCGAAGCCGGGGGATCCACGGCTCTCTATGACGGAGTCAGAGAGGGGGCGAAGGTCATAACCTCATTTGTTGGAGAGGGTTACGTTCCTCGATTGATACTGCTCTCCGACGGGATGGCGAACGTCGGCCCATCGTCCACTCGGGAACTGGCGTCCCTTGGACGAACGCTTGCGCTGCAGGAGATGACAATCACCACGATAGGGCTGGGATTGGACTACAATGAGGATCTGATGACGGCGCTGGCGTCGGAGAGCGGCGGCAACTCCTATTTCGCAAAGTCCTCCAAAGCGCTGCCGGAGATCTTCGAGCGGGACATGGAGGACGCGACCTCCATCTCGGCGCGGCACGTCCGGGTTACGTTCTCGTGCGCGCGGGACATAAAGCCCATCCGCTCAGTCGGCAGGGATGGCGAATTACATGGAGACGCGATAGGGACGTCAGTCAACAACCTCTACGGGGACGAAAAATACGCGCTGTTCGAGATCGAGCTTCCGTCCGTCGCGGATGAGTCGACCATATGCGCGGGAGTTGTGAAAATCGAGTACACAGACGCGTCGACCGGTCTGCCGGTACTTTTCGAGAGCGCGCTTGACGTCAGGTTCACAAAGAACTCGAATGAGATAGCGAAAAACCGGAACATCGAGATAGCCGCGCAGACTGAGATAGCGCGCAACGCGGAGATTCGGGAGGAGGCAGTCCGACTCTCGGACGCCGGGCAGACAGAGCGGGCATCGACGCTCTTGAAGAGCAGAACGAAGATCCTCATGGACAGCGCGGCTTCACTCGGGAGCGCCGCGCCGATGATAAAGGAGGAGGCGCATGATCTGGCGGAATTGGCAGACGACATCGAGGAAAATGGCGAGATGTCCGGCGAACTGCGCAAGGAGAGCATGAACAAGGCGTACATTCAAAAAAATCAGCAGTCCGACGCCACCGGCGCCTCAGACGAGAAGAAATAGTCGGAGAGGGTAATTAAGACGAAGAGAAAACGCGTTTCGGCCGTCCCGTTCACACTGATCTTTATCTTCATCGCGGCGGTGCTCATCCCGAGCATCGCTCTGAGTTTTCTCGCCCTGAGGGCAGCGGAACGAGAGTCAATTTACGTCGAACGCAGGCTGGAGAGCGCCCTGATGGCCGAGGTCGATCTCGCCTCAGCAAGAATAGGGCAGATGATGGACGAAATCAGAGCGGCACTTAAGAGCGAAGCCTCCATGTTCATGGAGTCCGACACCTCGCTCGTCTCCGGCTGGAGTGAGATGAACCCGCTCGTCGAGACCGCATTCACTCTCCGTGACGGGCGCATCGAGACAAGCTTCGAGTCTGTCGGGGCGAAAAAACTCAGAACGACGTTCGGCAGTTTTCTCGAACGAGGAGAGCGCATGCCGACATACGACCTGGTGACGAGAATCTACAGGTACGAGGCGCATGACGAGCCTGAGATCGGGAAAAAACAAAAAATCGAAAATGAGACGATCATGAGCGACTCCGACTATATGGAACCATCTCCGCCCTCAGTCCCTGCGTCTGGCTATTCGGTTGATGTGACGCCAGGCAAATCCCCTGGGATAACGAAGCAGCAGATGCAGAGCCGAATGGCCTCAGATCCTGAGGCCCGCGAGGATCTGTTCGAACAGGCGTCTCGCGAGGGATTCGAGATACTGAAGCGCAACGTGGCCGTACAGACTCCGATCATCGGATCAGACACGGAGAGCGCCTCAAAAGCGCTGCGTTCGTCCGAGACAAGGTCCGGCACTGTGTCGAGGAGGAGCTCATTCAAGGATCTGACTTCGGTCGATGACGACGGGCTGCTGCCGAACCTGTCCGATGACGGCCTTCAGCTGCTCTTCTGGGCGAAATCCGCACCAGGGACGTTCGTCGGCTGTACTCTGCGCATGGACATCGTGCGAGATCGCATTGCGGGCATAATGCCGGACATACTATCCGATGTCCGTATACTCACCGTGCTGGACGACAGCGGGGCGCCGCTGGTCGTCCCGGAGGCGTTTCCATACTCCGAGCCGGACTGGCGCCTCCCCTTCGCGGCGAGGGAGATATCCCCGGCGCTGCCTCGCTGGGAGGTCGGCGCCTGGCTCATCAACCCGGAGATGCTGATCTCGCGGGCGAATTTCGCCCGCTTCGTCGTCTGGGCGGAGGTGGCGGTTCTCTCCCTGGCGATAGTGATAGGCAGCGTCGTTATACTGCGAATGATGTCGTATGAGATGCGCGTCGCGGGACAGAAGACGACCTTCGTCGCCAACGTCTCCCACGAGCTGAAGACCCCGCTCACGTCGATAAGGCTCTTCGCGGAGCTGCTGCTGTCGGGCAGACAGGGGAACGAGGAGCGCCGGCAATCTTATCTGCGCACCATCATATCCGAGACGGACAGGCTATCTCACCTGGTCGGCAACGTGCTCACCTTCTCCAGGCGAGGCAGAAAATATCACATGCAGGAACTGTCCCTGACCGAAGTCACTCGCGATACGCTGGCGCAGCTCGAACCACATCTCTCCAAAATGGGATTTCGCGTCACGATACTTGAGGACGGACCTCTTCCGGTGAAGGGGAACAGAGAGGCATTGAGACAGGTTATAATGAACATACTCTCAAACGCGGAGAAATATTCCGGCGACGCCCGGGAGATATCCGTCACCTGCCGGTCGAATGACGGCATGGCGTCTGTGACCATTGAGGACAGAGGTATAGGCGTCGACCCGGGGCTGTCTGAGAAAATATTTCAGGAGTTCTACCGCGCGGACGACTCGCTCTCCGCAACGCGAAGCGGCGCGGGATTGGGACTTCCCATCGCGCGAAATATAGCCCGCGCGCACGGCGGAGATGTTCGTTACTCGCCCCGTCCCGGGGGCGGCAGCTCGTTCACTCTCACACTGCCGGCATGAAGGAGGAAAAAACGTGAATGAACGTATCTTGATTGCTGAGGACGACCCGGCCATACTTGCGGGAGTTTCCGATCTGCTGACTCTGGAGGGGTATTCCGTGACGGAGGCCGCTGACGGCAGGTCGGCGCTCGAACTGTACGATAAGGAGCGCCCTGATCTGGTGCTGCTCGATGTGATGATGCCTAATATGAGCGGTTACGACGTCTGCCGGGCCATAAGGCGCGCCGACTCCCTCACGCCGATACTGATGCTGACGGCGAAAAGCGAGGAAATAGACAAGGTCGTCGGGCTTGAGCTGGGGGCGGACGACTACATAGTGAAGCCGTTCGGCATAGCTGAGCTGATGGCCCGAGTTAGGGCCGCCATTCGCAGGGGCGCCCTCTCGCACGGAGGTAAATCCGAAGATCCCTCAGCGGAGGGGAGCGATTCGCGGGAGACGCTCCGCATCGGCGAGACAACCGTGGATTTCGGGAGTATGTCGGTCAGAAGGAACGGGCAGTCATTTCCTCTGACGCCGAAGGAGACCGCGCTGCTCAAATACCTCGCTGCCAACAGGGGCAAGGTTGTGTCGCGCGAGACGCTGCTGGAGGTGGTCTGGGGAATAGGATCGGACTGCGATATAACTACGAGGTCAGTGGACCAACATATCGCGCGTATACGGCAAAAGCTGGAGCAAAATCCTGCCTCTCCGCGCATATTACACACGGCGCACGGTATCGGGTATCGTTTCGAGTGCGGCGACCCGAGGGAAGCGGTCCCTACCTCTACGAGCTCATTGCAGCATGAAATTATTCCTAAGGAATCGCTGATTTAATAACCTTCGGCTGCAATGGGCGTATTCGCTCACCATCTTCACGGTTGCCACAAAAATGGTCCTCAACGTAGCGTTGCTACGCCTGCGGCCATTTTCGTAACAACCGTT
>JAISRE010000171.1 GCA_031273805.1 Synergistaceae bacterium
AGGCGGAACGAGGAAATTTTTAAATCCGGCAGGTACACCGTGTAGGCGCAGCCTCATGAGGATCGCGGTCACCGGGTACGGCGCCATCGCCGCAAGGCATATAAATATCATAAAGGATACGCTGGGGCCGGGGCGGTTCGAACTTCTGGTGTGCAGGGAGAGGGACGTCCCTCTGGCGCCCGAACACAGATGGGCCGATATGACCACCGATTTCGAGGATGTCTTGGACTTCGCGCCGGATTGCGCGGTCATAGCGTCGCCGGCGACCAGGCATATAGAGCAGGCCGCGCGCCTGGCCGATATCGGCGCGCACCTGCTGATCGAAAAGCCGCTGTCAGTCGACCTGAAAGGGGTCGATAGCCTCATCGGTATCTCCGAAGCCAGGGGAGTGGCCGTATTGATCGGGTACAACATGGCCTATCTCAAAACGCTGGATTATTTGACAGGGCGGATCGACTCCGGGGTGATAGGCCCCGTAATATCCATCATGGCCGAGGTCGGGCAGTATCTGCCGCAGTGGCGGCCTCACATTGACTACAGGGATTCCGTCAGCGCCAGATCGGACCTCGGCGGCGGAGCGCTGCTCGAGCTGAGCCACGAGATAGAGTACGTCGACAGGCTGCTCGGCGGGACGCGCACTGTTTTTTGCAACCGCGCCAAAAGCGGCCTGCTGGATATAGACGTCGAGGACAGCGCCGATATATTAATGGAGGGGGTTCGTGGCGGGACCGCTATTATTCACATGAATATGCTCCAGAAAACGCCGACCCGCAGCTGCCGCGTCGCAGGTACGGATGGGGTCGTCACGGCGGACATCATCGCCGGAGAGGCCTCCATTCGTCTGGCGCGCGGCGGCGGGGAGGAGATGGGTTTCAAGGACGCGTCCGGGGATCGCGGCTATGTGTACAGAGAGCAGATGGAGCATTTTTTTGCCTGCGCGCGCGGGGAATCGGCGCCGCGCGTGGACTGCCGAAGAGGCAGGCGGGTGATGGAGCTCATCGCGGCTTCCCGCGAGAGCGCTGAAGGGGGGGCGAAGATCCTTGTATGAGAGTAAACTGTGCTATGGCTATGTCTTCGCGAGGGGGGGCTCGAAGGGGCTTCCGGGGAAAAATATCAGGCTGCTGGCCGGCCGGCCGCTGATCGCGTATTCGATAGACGCGCTTCGGCGCTCTAAGTACGTCGACAGGATCATCGTCTCGACCGACAGTGACGATATAGCGCGCGTCGCTCGCGAGTGCGGCGCGGAGACCCCGTTTATGCGCCCGGCGGAGCTGGCGTCCGATACGTCGCCTGAGATTTTGTCGTGGAGGCACGCTATATCCGAGGCGGAGATGGAGGGGAGGGTCCCTGAAATAATGGTTTCGGCGCCCGCCACGTCGCCGCTGCGGTTGCCGGAGGATATAGACGCGGCCGTCGACATGCTGGAGGAGACGTCCGCCGATCAGGTCATCAGCGTGACGCCTGCCGCGCGCAACCCGTATTTCAACATGGTCACAAGGGATAATGACGGGCGGTCGCGCATCTTCGCGCAGCTCCCGGGAGAGGTGTACAGGAGGCAGGACGCCCCGCCGGTGTATGACGTTACGACTGTCGCCTACGCCTCGAGGACGAGCTTCGTGATGAATGACGACCCCGGATACGCTGCCGACGTGAGGTCGATAATAATCCCGGCGGAGCGGGCGCTCGACATAGACACGCAGCTCGACTTCGACTTCGCGGAGTTCATCATGGAGCGTCGCAGGAGCCCGGGATCTCCGAAGGGCATTTTTTAGTGACAGGAGAAGTGGTACGCATGACTTATTCCCTTAGCGGTATCGAATTTGTGGAGTCAATAAGCGTAAACAGGAATAAAACGTTCCTTCAGGGCATACAACAGCTGAACGAGCTGAACTCATATATCCTTCTTGTCGTTGGCGAAGAGGGCCGGACGCTGGGCGTCGTGACCGCCGGCGACATAAGGAAGGCCATATCCGCCGGAGTTCCCTTTTCCGCCCCGATAGAGGTGGTCTGCAACAGGAACTATAAATCCCTGAAGTCCCGCGACGACGACGCGGCGCTGGGCTTGTTCGAGGATTACGGCATAAGGAGGATTCCGATCATGGACGACTGCGGGCGCGCCATAGACATCATGCTGATAGAGGATACCCTGGCCCGTTCGGATGCAAGGCCTCATGAAAGAAAGGTCGTCGTCATGGCGGGGGGCAAGGGCTCACGCCTCGACCCGATCACGCGGGTGGTTCCCAAGCCACTTCTCCCCCTGGGGGATCGCCCTATCATCGAGCACATAATGGACTCGTTTAACGGCCAGGGTTACGGGGACTTCGTGATATCCGTCAACTACAAAAAGGATTATATAAAGAGCTATTTCAGCGAGAAGGACCCGATGCCGTACAAGGTCAGCTACGTCGAGGAGGACGTGTTCATGGGGACGGCGGGGAGCCTGTCGTTGATGAAGTCTCTGCTGACCGATACTTTTTTCCTCACCAACTGCGACATACTGGTAGAGATGAACTATCGCTCCGCCTACAGGGAGCATGTCAGGCAGCGGAACGCCATCACCGTGGTGGGGGTCATCAAGAACATCAACGTCCCATATGGCGTCATCACGATGAAGGACGGCGAATTTGAACATATCGACGAAAAGCCCGACTACCACTTTGTCGTGAATGCCGGCGTATATATAATAGAGCCGGAGTGCCTCGGCCTCATCGACACGAGGGACGCCGAGGGCGGACTGTTCCACATGACCGACCTCATCAGGAGGGCGAGCTGCGGCGGTATGAAGATAGGGGTCTTCCCCGCTCACAGAAAATGGGTGGACATCGGCCAGTGGAATGACTACAGTAAGTTGCTTATGTAAGGGAACCGCTGGTTAAATGTTCTTCGGCTGCAATGGGCGAATTCGCCCGCCATCTTCACGGTTGCCGCAAAAATGGTCCTCAACGTAGCTCTGCTACGCCTGCGGCCATTTTCACGACAACCGTTTCGACGGAGAACGAATTCGCTCCATTTCGCTCGAATAACATTTAACCAGCGATTCCTTAGGGAAAGAGTTGAATGGACATTGGGCAAGAGGAAGGTGTGTGTGGTAACCGGGACGAGGGCTGAGTATGGCCTGCTGTACTGGCTGATAAGGGACCTGGAGTCGGCGCAGGATTTCGATCTGCAGCTCATGGCGACCGGCATGCATCTCTCGCCGGAGTTCGGGTTGACATATAAGGTGATAGAGTCCGACGGGTTTGCGATAGACGCCCGCGTGGAGTCGCTCCTGTCCAGCGACACGCCCGTCGGGATCGCAAAGTCCACCGGGCTGGGCCTCATCGGGTTCGCGGACGCTTTCGGAAGGCTCGCGCCGGACATCGTGGTGGTGCTGGGCGACAGATATGAGATACTTGCCGCCGCGTTTGCCGCCTACATAGCGCGCATCCCAATCGCGCACATCGGAGGCGGGGAGGTCACGGAGGGCGCGGTCGACGAGGCGATCAGGCACATGATCACCAAGATGTCGAGCCTTCATATAGTGGCTAACGAGACATACCGGAGGAGGGTCATACAGCTTGGAGAGGATCCCGAGAGCGTACACGTCGGGAAAAACGCCACGCTGGAATACCTCGATCGCGCGTCGTCTCTCTCCAGGGAGGAGCTGGAGGCGTCGCTCGGCTTCAAACTGGGGCGAGTCAACTTCCTCGTGACATACCACCCGGCCACGCTGGGCGAGGACGCCTCTGCGGGCTGCACCGAGCTACTGGCTGCGCTCGACTTGTTTCAGGAGGCCAAGATAGTGTTCACCTACCCGAACTCCGACACGGACGGCAGGGTAATCATCGGCATGATAGAAAAATTCGTCGAGCGCAATATCGATCGCGCCGCAGCGTTTGTATCCCTTGGCGGTGCGCGATATTTGGGCTGCCTCGCGCATTTCGACGTTGTGATAGGGAATTCGTCGAGCGGGCTCATAGAAGCGCCGACTTTCAGGATACCGACGGTCAATATAGGGGAGAGGCAGAGGGGCCGGCTTCGCGCGGCGTCCGTCATAGACTGCAGGCCTGAGCGCTCGGATATAGCAAACGCCGTCAGTAGGGCGCTGTCGCCGGAATTTGCCGAGGTGACTCGCAGCGCGGTAAACCCATATTGCGACGCGAGGGCGCCGAAGAGCGCGATAGATATTTTAAGGGGCGCCGACCTCAAGGGCGGTATGAAGAAATTTTTCGATATATGATTATCAAGTTAGCTCATGTAGAGACTCAAGCCACCGAATGAACGAAGCGAATCGGCGGCCGACACGATGTCGGCCGCGGGGCGCATTACGCGCACAACCGCGTACTTCGCGCGGTTTTCCGCGGCATGGATGTACTTCCGCCACGGTCCGATTTGCGTAGTGAATCGGTGGCTTGAGTCTCTAGCCCCACAACATGAGACAAACTGATAGTCATATTTCTATATTTCGATTATAGAGGGGGAATTGCGGATGAGGACAATATCAGAGCTATCGTCGCTCTCCGGGCGCGTCGCCCTGATCACCGGAGCTGGAGGGCATATCGGGAGCGTCATAGGCGACGCACTGGCGGAGCTGTGTGCGGATTTGATACTGCTCGACAGGGAGGAGAGGCAATGCCGTGAGTCGGAAGCCCGGATATCCGGGTTGTGGGGGGTATCGACCTCGTCCATCATAGCCGACCTCGAGCATATAGGCGATTTCAACATAGTTGACGAGGTGATGAAAATTTTCGGCAGGCTCGATATACTGGTCAACTGCGCCGCCTTTGTCGGGACTGACAAGCTGGAGGGCTGGAACGCTCCCTTTGCGGAGCAGGGAGTCGAGACGTGGCGCAGGGCGGTCGAGGTCAACCTCACCGCGCCCTTCATATTATCCCAGGCGTTAGCGCCCATGCTCTCCGAGTCCGGGCACGGCAGCATAATCAACTTATCCTCGATTTACGGCGTGTGCGCGCCGGACCTGTCCATATACGAGGGGACGGACATGCATAACCCCGCCGCTTACGCTGCGTCGAAGGCCGGCTTGCTGCAGCTCACGAGGTGGATGTCGACCGTGCTCGCGCCTAGAGTGCGGGTCAACGCGATCACCCCTGGCGGGGTCGAGAGGGAGCAGCCCGAGGGATTTATCGGCAGATACGCGGCTCGCACCCCGATGGGGCGCATGGCGCGCGAGGAGGACATAAAGGGGGCGGCGGCGTACCTCGCAAGCGACCTCTCCGGTTACGTCACGGGACAAAATATCGTCATCGACGGGGGGTGGTCGGTGTGGTAGGCCCGGCGCCTGAAGAGCGCGGGAGGGTATTGATAATCGCGGAGGCCGGCGTGAACCACAACGGCTCACTCGATATGGCGCTCGAGATGGTGGATGTCGCGGCAGAGTGCGGCGCCGACATTATAAAATTCCAGACCTTCAAACCGGAGCTGGTGACAAGCAGAAACGCGGCAAAGGCGGAGTATCAGAAGGCATCGACCGGCGAGGGGGAGTCGCAGCTCGACATGATAAGAAGATACGAGCTCTCCGGAGACGCCCATATCGCTATCATCGAGCGATGCCGCGAGCGGGGAGTGGAGTTTTTCTCCACGCCCTTTGACGCGCCGAGCGTCGACCTGCTCGTCTCACTAGGGCTCGGACGCCTGAAGATACCGTCCGGCGAAATAACCGACTGGCCGCTGCTGCGCAAGATAGGCGAGACGGGGAAACCTGTGATAATGTCCACCGGCATGTCGACGCTCCAAGAGATCAGGGAGGCAATGGGCGTCTTCCTCCTGGGCGCGCTCAGATCCGGCATCATACCTAGCGCCGCAGAGGCCGAAAAAATATTTTGCTCATATCCGGGCCGGGAGTACCTGGAAAAAAATATGACGCTGCTTCACTGCACCACGCAGTACCCGACCCCATATAAGGATGTAAATTTGAGAGCCATGGACCTGCTGACGGACGAGTTCGGGCTGCCCGTCGGCTACTCCGACCACACGGAGGGGATAGCCGTATCTCTGGCCGCCGCCGCAAGAGGCGCGTCGGTGATAGAGAAGCACTTCACGCTGGACAAAAACCTGCCCGGCCCCGACCACAGGGCGTCCGTCGACCCCGGTGAGCTGCATGAGCTTGTCTCGGGCATCAGGGCGGTCGAGTTCGCGCTTGGGACATACGAAAAGGCGGTGGCGCCCTCGGAGATGAAGAACCGGGATGTCGCGAGGAGAAGCCTCGTCGCCTTTAGGAAAATAGAGAAGGGCGAGCTTTTTACAGAGCAAAACCTGGGGGCAAAGAGGCCGGGGACGGGGATATCCGCAGCCAGGTTCTGGGAGTATCTCGGAACCGCGTCCGAAAAGAACTACATGCCGGACGACCTGATAGGTTGACCATGAGCCAAAAAATTTTAATCATCGGCAGCGGAGGGCACGCCAGGTCAGTCGCGGACATACTTCTCTCGCAGCCGGAGAAATATACGGTATGCGGCTTTATAGATAGAAACAGGGTTTTATGGGGTACTTCGATTTACGGCATCCCCGTTTTGGGAGACGACCGCACGGTAAATGATTATTCGCCGATTGAAATCAGCCTCGTCAACGGCATAGGGTCGACCGAGGACACGACAAAGCGCAGGGAGATCTTTGAATTGTTCAAGGGAATGGGTTTTTCCTTTTGCCAAGTAATCTCCGAGTTCTCCTATCTGTCAAAGCGGGCCTCGTTCGGCGAGGGGTTTCAGCTGATGCCGGGCGGCGTCGTGCAGCCTGGGTGTGAGATAGGGGATAACGTCATTATAAATTCCAGGGCGTCAGTCGACCATGACTGCGCTATAGGCTCGCATTCTCATATAGCCCCCGGCGTCACGATTTCCGGCTCGGTGGTCATTGGGGATAGCGCGCATATCGGCAGCGGCGCTGCAATAATTCAGGGTGTAAGGATAGGGGACAGATGTCTCATAGCAGCCGGATCTGTCGTGGTCTCAGATGTAGCGTCGGGTGATTTTGCGGCAGGCGTTCCGGCAAAGCCCATTAAGAGACTATTGAGGTAAAAAGAGAGATGGAGGGGCGGGTTCGCCTGCCCGACTTCTTCATGCTGCGGGAGGATGAGGCAATGCCGCTTGCGCCACGGCAGGAGAAGAGACGACTCATCATTACAATACTTTTTGGGTTGATGAGCCAGATAAAATAGTTTTTGGGAGAAAAATATTTCTATAATCGCGTATTCACCGTTATATTGACACATAGGAGGCGAGGGTTATGCTGGCGCGGATTTTTTTAGGCAACGCCGAGAAGTATCCGGGGCGGACGGCGCTTTGGAGCGAAGGGGCGGCGATGACATACGGGGAGCTGAGGAGAGCCGTCAACAAGCTCTCACATGTTTTTCTGGAGAGCGGGGTAAGTGCCGGGGATCACATAGGGATACTGCTCGAAAACAACAGCGCCTTCGTGACGGCGATGCTCGCGATCGCCAACATAGGAGCGGCGATGGCGCCGCTCAGCCCCAGGCTGCCCCGAGACGCGATAAAGCGCGCCTTTGGTGCGACCGGTGTGAAGCATGTAATCGCGGAGGGGACGTTCTTCGACGAGGCCCAGGATATCCGAAACGAGGTGGGGGGCGCGCTGCTCAGAGTCGGGGACGGCGAGTTGGGCGAACCGATGGCAGCCATGATGGAGTCCGCTCCCGACGGGTATATCACGCCTCCGCTCGTAACCGGCGACGAGCCCTATATACTGACGATGACCTCAGGCTCCACGGGTTCACCGAAGCCGATAGTATTCTCCCAGAGGACGAAGTATGACCGCGTCGGAAGCGCCGCCGAAATTTACGGCATCTCGCGCGATGACGTAGTCATGGCGGCGACCCCGCTGTACCATTCGCTGGCGGAGAGGCTCGTACTGATACCGCTGCTGCTTGGCGGTACGTCCGTGCTGCTCTCCAGGTTCACCCCGCAGATCTGGCTCGACGCGGTGCGCGATATGAGCGTCTCCTTCACCATAGCGGTCTCGTCCCAGCTCGCGCAGGTCGCCCAGGTTTTGTCGGATCGCGGCGCCTCGGATATATCCTCCCTGCGCTCCATAGCGTCATCATCCGCCCCCATGCCGCCGGAGGTGAAGTCCTTGCTGCTCTCCAAGCTGCGCTGTGAGATACACGAAAATTACGGCGCGTCCGAGGTCTCCTTCATAAGCGACCTGAACATAACGAGGGACGCCGGCAAGCTGCGCTCCGTCGGCCGCCCGATACCGCGCGTATCGGTCCGCATAATGAGGGAGGACGGCACGGAGGCGGGGGCGCTGGAGAAGGGGGAGATACAGTGCCGCACGCCGTTCCTCTTCGGCGGGTATTACAATCAGCCGGAGAGGACGAATGAGGCCATGCGGGACGGCTACTTCAGGACCGGCGACATCGGCTATATGGATGAGGACGGTTTCCTGTACTACGTGGGACGCATAAAGGAGATGATCGTCACGGGCGCGATAAAGGTGTACCCGTCCGATATAGAGGATGCCGTGCTGTCGCTCGATTCCGTGCGGGAGTGCGCGGCGTTCGGCTTGCCGGACGGCAGGCTCGGCGAGGTGGCGGCTGTCGCTGTAGTGCCGAAGGCGCCCGGCGGCGTCTCGCTCCGGGATCTGAAATTCCACTGCCTGGAGAGGCTGGCGGATTACCAGATGCCGAGGAAGTACTTCATAGTCGACGAGCTGCCGAGGAACGCGATGAACAAGGTAATGAAGGGCGAACTTACCGCGATATTTTCGGGGGATCCACACGAGGGAGGTTGAACGCAATGCGGCGTGAGCCATTCAAGATAGGATTTTTGGGAGGGGGGATATCCTCCGCCATAGGCTACTCGCATTTCGCCGCGTCCAGGATGGACGGCAGGTTTGTGCTTGAGGCCGGCTGTTTTTCGAGGCGCGGTGACATAAATAGGGATTCGGCCGAGCTGTACGGCGTGGATGGTGATAGGGCTTACCGGAGCTGGGGCGAAATGCTGGAGCGCGAACGCGAGCGGCTCGACGCGGTGGTTGTCCTGCTGCCGACGCCGAGCCACTTTGACGCGGTGTCGGGCGCTCTGCAATCCGGAGTTCAGGTGATATGTGACAAATCCCTGTGCATGAACCTGGATGAGTCGGTGAGATTGAGGGATATCTGCGGGTCTGGAAGGCATTTTCTGGCTGTCACATATAACTACGCCGGTTACCCCATGATCCGCGAGCTGCGCGGGATGATACAGCGCGGCGAGCTTGGAGAGATAAGGAGCTTCGTAGCCGAGATGCCTCAGGAGAGTTATGTCAGGGGCGGGGCCAGTCCGCAGAAGTGGCGTCTGGACGAGAAATCGCCATCCCTGATATCCCTCGACCTGCTAACGCACCTCCACCACATGATCGGCTATCTGTTGGGAGAGCGCGCGCTGAGTGTCTCCGCGCGTCAGGACAGCTTCGGAAATTTTCCCGGCGTCGTCGACGATATAAAGTGCCTGGTCACGTACTCAGGCGGGGTCAGCGGGTCGTACTGGGCCAGCAAGTCGGCCATGGGCTATCGCAACGGGATGCGCGTGCGCGTATATGGGAGCCGGGGGTCCGCAGAGTGGGTTCAGGAGAACCCGGAACAGCTTGAAGTTGCATTCCCGGACGGCAGAAAAAATTCACTTGACAGAGGACAAAAGCTAAAGACAGCGAACGAGGCGAGATACAACCGCTTCAAGGCCGGGCACCCCGCTGGATACCTGGAGGGCTTCGCAAACTTGTACTCCGACATCGCCGACTCCCTGGATTTGTTCCTCTCAGGGGCAACGCCGCGTGGATGCGAGTTCGCAACCGTTGAGGATGAAGTCGAAAGGATGAGGTTCATCGAAGCTGTAGCCATCTCGTCTTCGCGGGGGAAATGGGTCGATGTAATTTGAACGCAAATATCACGCTACTGTTGTAACAGGCTGCGGTACGTGACTTTTCATTAACGGTTAATGCGGCTCTTTAAAATTTTTGACCAAATACCTGTAAGTGCTCTCCGGCACCAGGGGCTTTATCGCGTCGAAATTTCGCTCCTCTAGCAGTGCGCGCACGCGGGACGCGCTCACCGGAGCGCCGTCGATCTCGACTCGCTCGTACTCCACAAATCGGACTCCGTGCCTGGGCAGCGTCTCGCGCATCGCGTTGTTGTACTGCTTGGTTACGGGGTCCAGCGGCTCATTGCCGGCGAACCTGGTTTCTATATCGAGCGCCGGCGCTATATACTTCACGAACAGGCTCAGGTCGAGCGACGTGTCCACCGCAACCTCCTTAGCGCTCTCCTTCGTGAAATACCCCGGAAACGTTATGGTCGAGATTATAAATTGCCCGCTTCGCAGCGCCTTCACATTCCGCATATCCCTCAAGCCCTCCGTCACCAGTGCGAACCTGTCCTCGAACCTGAAAAGCGATCTGTCCTCCTCTACGACGAATACATAGAGAAAATCCACCTCGGATGAGGCCCGCTCCATCAGATACCTGTGCCCATTGGTGAATGGATTGCAGTTGACGACAATGGCACCCTTCGAGCCCGGGGCATTCACCCTCTCCCTGCCGAGATAACCTAGATACTCCCTGAACTCCGCGTTCTGGTCGCTCGACAGCTCCGGGTCGCTGACCAAGGGCGTCTTTTGAGGGCGCTCTGGAAGAGATATTTTGCCGTCCAGCACGCTTTTGACGTAGTCGAAGTAAATCTTAGTTGCTACTGTCTTATACCCCCTGTGGTTCACGCGCTTCCTGTCGACATATACGCGTTTGCTCTTCTGCGCTATCCTGAGGGCTTGTGTGAGATCGATAATGTCCATTCCGAAGTCCCTGAGATAACCCTGCACGTATGAGCGCGATGATTTGTCACAGTCGTCCAGGGGATACCGCCTGTCCATTATCCAGAGTATCACGTCCCCATCCCTTATGCTCCCGTCGTCGATGCGGAGCGTTATTTGTTTGTCAAATACATGCCGCTCATCGGCGGAGGCGGATTGGACGCCGCCATTTATCACCCTTGTCTGTAATGTCCCCTGGCCTTCCTCTCGGCTCCTCACCATCTCCTGCAGTTGGGATGAAATCGTATACCTGTCCTCAGCGCCGACCCCAAACGCGACGTCGCCCCCAAACAGCCAGACTGTCCGGGTGAAATCTGCCTCGCTGCCCGCAGTTACCCTGCGCCCGTCAATCACGTTCAGGTATTTGCCCTTTGCGGCCTTTGGCTCGTCGCTGAAAATCTCCTTCAGGTATTTCATGGAAAATCCTGGTATGTCGTTGTACAGATTCATGGCAAGCCGCGAATAATTCGCGTCAAGATTGCCTAGGGTCAGGCGATCCGGGGTTGCGGCGTCTATATCCGCCGTCAATAAACCCAGCGCCGAGACGTCCGGCCACTGCAAAACACACGTATAAACTCTCTTTTGGGCTATTTTTTTTGCTATCTCGCCGTAGAAAAAATATCTGTCCCAGACCATGCTCAATATATCGTTGAAGTGGACGGTCTCCGCCCCGGATATGGATTTTATCCTATCCCTGGCGTCAATGGCCGCGTCGCTCCCAACCACTACGATTATGTCGATTTTTTCCGCGCCGCCGAGATCTTTGATGCGGATCACCGGTGTCTCCGGAAAATCGGCATTCACAGGTTGTGATATGCCGTCATCGATAAAATATTTGACGCCGAGCCCGCATATCTCAAGCTCCTTCAGGGACTGAGCATCTATTTCGCCGCACTTTCCGGCGCAATAGATGCCGGCGCCGGTTATGCCATTGGCGGAAAAGAACTCGTAGAGCGCTCTATCCTGCTGGCACAGCATCCTCCACCTTTGCTCGATTGTAAGCCCGCTCCACAGAGCCCCCTGTTCGATGCCGGGCTCTGGAATGCCGGCGTCGAGGATGGGCTTCAGGAATTCGTCAAATATCTTCCCAGCAACCGCCCGATATCCCCTGTGATTCGTATGGCCTGGGTCGGTGTAAGCGCCGGATTGGGACTCGACATTTTTAAGCACAGACGTGGGGTTAATATAAGCAAGACCGTACTCGTCCATGAATTTTTTTATATACCGATGTACCCTGCCCACTCCGTCCTTCGGATAGTTTAAGTCCGCCCGGAATACTAATATTTCGATTTTATGAGGCCTCGCGTCACGCAGGATAAATTCACTATTATGTCTTGATGTGGCGCCCCATGTCCCGAAATTGTGGACGATGCACCTCGAGTTTTTTATGGATCCGTAATAATTGTTGACATAATTTTGCAGGAAGCTGGCTATAGTATACCTGTCGTCGGCACCAACCCCCCAGGCCATGCATCCTCCGGTGATAAACACAGCCAAATCGGCGTTATCAGGCTGACCAACCGTCAGTCTGCATCCATCGATGATATTGACGTATTTGCTGCGGCAGTCCGCGTGCACGTACAACCCATCTTTTTCTATAACCGGCCTCTCCTGGAATATCTCATTGATATATTCGTCGGAGTACTCCTGGATGTCGTTGTAAAGCGGTCGGAACATGGCGGGATTCTTCTGAAACTCGGCAGGTGAAAATATGACATCCCTGACCCTGTCGTACAGATCGACATCATCGAAGTCGGTGACTTGCGGCCACTCCAACACGCATATTTTAACGGCGTGTTTTTTGCAAAAAACAGGCAGGGTTCTAAAGTAGGAGTATTTAAAATACACCAAGTTCACCAATCCGAAGAGCAACGCGACTTCAGCGTGTGACTGTCTTTGGAGCTCCATCCTCACATCAAAATAATTTTCATCCGTCACAACCACGATAAAATCTATGTCGTCTCTCGCGCCGAGTTCATCGAGGAGTACGTGAGGCAACGCATATTTTTCGCACAGTCCGCAGTCTTCATCGCTGAATATCAGCCCTGAAATATCGATATTGTGAGACTTGAGGTCCTCTATCAGTATTTCGGCCAGGTTTACATTCCTTGCTGGTTCGTAGACCGCAACGGACGCCACGCCGGATTCCAGGAAAACCTCTGAAATTGAAGTGTCGCGTTCCGCTATGCGCTTCCATCTATCTATATGATCTGATTGTTCCTCTTTGCTCAATCTTCGAAGTATCTCGTCTTTATCCATGACCGATATTATATCCCTCTATGTGGCTTTATATCAATCGGTCTCTATATTTAACTCAGTAGCGCTGCCGATAATAAGAATATCGCCATTTATACGGCATTTTAGCAGATAAAGGTGGTCGACTTTATGAATTCACAAGAGGCGCTCAAGGCCTTATCACAAAAAAACAAGGACTATGCGGGGCATTGGTCATTCTTAAAAGAATCCGGCATCTCCGTAGCGGACGTGTTTCTCGAGGGAGGGCCGAACTCCATTGCCATCTACGAGCCCGGAGCCAACCCAGAGGAAGCCATTCTACTGTTGGACGAACTATGCCAGAAGAATATAGAGGTTAAGTACATCATAACAAAATATTATGACGACGCCTGCATCTCCGACATATACGGAATTGAGCCTCTTTATATAGAGGAGCTTAGCCCGGATATGGGCTTGGATTTTGTGGTGCTGCTCTCCGACGATGATTATACCCACAAAAAAATCGACATCGAGGGGCGGACCTCAGCCGAAGTTGTCTCGCTGTGGGGGATGGTTGACTTAATATTGACACTTAATACTGCACACAGGATACTATTCCAGAGAATTAAGAAGGCAAACGCAAAAATGTGCTCCGTAGCATGGCCCACCCCCAGGGATTTCAGGGACCCCGCACTTTACGAGATGTTTGAGCAAAGGAAGGATTTCAGTACGGAGTACCTGATAGACACTCAGTTCTTCCAGGATATGTACTCCGACGTGCCCGAATACTCACAGGAGTACATGGCCGAGGTGTGCAAAGTTCTACCGGCTGTTACAAGGGAAAATTACATTATGTTCGACGACTTCAGGGGAGCGTTTATGAATATCGTCGACGGGCTCAGGACTACAGTCGGGCAGCCTGAAAAGTGCCGTTACGCCATATATATATACGGGGGCTGTATTGCCTTCACAAGCGGCGTCGACGACAGATATACCATAGCGAGCATACTGCAAAAATACGTAAACGACTATTACGGCGCGGACAGGGGCTATAAGGTGTTTAACGTCGCATATGTCGGAATCCCGGGCATGGATGGTACTTTCTCTGTAAAAGCAGTGGAGAATGAGAGGGCCTCCAAGAAAATATTCCTCTGGTTTATGCGCGGTAGTATACTATTTCCAAAACTCGTGGGCGGAAAATTTCACGGATACCTGGAGGGATATCTCCGCAAGAGAGGCTCGGATTACGTCAACCCCACCGACAAACTGGAGGAGGCGGCATTTCGGGATAACGTCTACACGGATAACACCCACGTCAACCACAGGGGCTGCAGGGCGTTTGCCAAAGCTGTTTTCACGAAATACCTGAAACAAGTCCTGGACGAGGACGACCTCGCGTCCCGCGCTGAGGGCTCTTCCGAAGACGAATGCCTGTCGCTAGCCGCCAAATGGGAAAAGCTGAGGGCGGCCGGGCGCTCGCTCGGGGAGCTCTTCAGGGCGTGCGGTTGCCATAGCGTCGCCATCCGCTACTCCGACATGTGCGAGGACGAAATCACATCGCTGACCGGCGAGCTGAGGGAGAATGGCGTCGACGTCAAATACCTGATCTCAATAGAGTCCGACGGCGCGCTGTACGCAAACCCGCATAACGTTAGTTTCGTCAGGATTGGCGACCTGCCCGCAGCGGCGCCGGCCGACATGATAATAGCCATGCCGGGGGAGGAGATTTTCAGCGCCAAAAGCATCTTCGGGAAATACACAAAGACGGAGGTAATACGATTTGCCGACCTGGTGAACCTCGTATACGACAGGTATTTTTTCTACCCGAACTTGTCACGCAGCATCACGCGTGATGGCGCCGGCTCCTGCGTCATATTCTGGTCCAAAACGGATGACCTGGACATCTCCGCGAATCACAAGGCTATGCCGAAGTCGTTTCCGCTGGATAACGCGGAGGCCAACTACACCTACTACGCGCTGCAGATGAACGATGTCGCGGGCTTTTCGCGCGATTACCTGACCGACGTATTCACCGAGAGGAAAACCATCCTCCCGGATGGGACGATAAGCCAGAACGACGTCAGGTCGAAGCGCGTAAACATCGTCTCAGGGCGGAGGGTGACGCCGGGCTGCCCTGAGAAATTCGACAGATCGGTCTTCATATTCGGCGACAGCGTGGCCTTCGGCATGGGGGCCGACGACGGCGGCGCAGTTTCCGGGGCTCTGCAGTCGCGCTTGAACAGCTACTCCGCCGCCGAAGCGGGACGCCCGTCGTTCAGGGTGATCAACGAGGGGCTCTGCGCGCGAAGCTCCACGACCGATAATATCCTTGATAAAGGGATCATCCCGCGCTTCGAGAGGTGCGGTATCCGCGCCGGGGACATTGCCCTGTTTTTCATGTGGAGGAGATACCAGACAACCGAGAGCGACCGGCGCGCGTACGGATATCTCGCCGGTTATCTCGAGGAACTTGGGCTCGGCGTGGTGGACCTCACGGAAACCCTGGCGCTGACTCAGAAGGCGAAGAACATCTACTTCGACACGAGGCACGTGAATCACAGAGGGTACAACGCCGTCGCTTTTAAGGTATACTTCGACTACGTCAAGAACAAAATATAGTGCTCGCGTATCCGCGCAAATAATAACGATAATAAGGGGTGGAACATATGGAAGATATACGCGGCTTTGTCATGGAGTACGTCGAAAAAAACGGGAAAATCCCGCAGGGGGCGGCATTGACCGATGACTTTGATTATTCAAGGACCGGCGCGATCGACTCCGTGGGGATGTTCAAGTTCATAGTGACGCTGGAGTGCCGGTACGATATCGAAATACCGGACGAGGCTCTGACAAGCCCTGGGTTTACCACAATCGGCGGGTTATCCGCAATAATTCAAAAACTCCTGGCGGATAATCGGAACATTCCGATTACCGGGATAAGCAGGAGGCGCTCAGATGATATTCTTCTCCAAGGATATGACGTCGACTGAAAGCGTGGCCGCGTGCAGAAGTTTGATCAAAAAGTACGCCAAGGGGTCGTATTATGATTTCGGCGGTATAAAGATCCCGAAGCTCGAGCCGCAGGACGAATGGACCTTTTTTTCAGGGATTTTCCAGGAAACCCTCGCGCCGTATCTGCTCTTTGAAAACCACTTTCCCGACTCGATGTTCGATGAACACCCCGGAGTGTATTACGGCCTCGAAAGGCCCGGCTTCGAGGTAACTGTGAAGGATGGCGACATCGTGTTCGACGCCGGCAGCTGGATAGGCGATTTTGCGGCATACGCCTCCAAGTGCGGCGCTGAGTCAGTCTATGCGTTCGAGCCGGCGCCCGGCGCCTATCAGACCTTGGTCGAGGCCTCCAAATTAAACCCGAATATAACCGCAGTCAACAAGGGGCTGGGGGACGTCAGGGAATATGTTCGGATGTTCACCGGCAAAGATGGCTGGACGAGCGGCAATACGCTGTTGGTGCAGGATGACTTCGAGCAGAACGATATAGCCCAAGTCGAGGTTACGACCGTGGATGACTTCGTCCGGGAGAACAAAATCCCGCGCGTGGACTTTATAAAATCGGATATCGAGGGGTTCGAGAGGAATATGCTGAGGGGCGCGGCGCATACCCTGCGGGAGTTTGCCCCAAAGCTCGCGATCTGCACATACCACCTCCCGGACGACCCGGAGGTGCTGGAGCGGGTAATACTGGAGGCCAACGAGGCCTACCGCATAGTCCACAAACCGAAGATACTCTTTGCCGCCGTATAGCTTGGCAAAGCCCTGAGGGCAGAAGCGGCGGGCTCAGGATTATATGGGCGTGACACAACGGCATTTTGAAGTAATAACCTGACTTTGGCAGCAAAACAAGAGAAAAAGCCGTGTAAACCGTTGCAGCGCAACGAATCACACGGCTTTGCGATTGATTAAATCTTGTTGTGAATCAGCCTTTTTTAGTGGCGCCTAAAATTTTCCTGATTTCTCCGAGCCGCAAGTATCTCCGGCTCAGGTCTATTCCGAGCCTTTCCCGTATCGCTTCGGTGATTTCGTCGGCATAGTCAAAGACATACCAGTTCTCCTCAAGGCGGGAGCAGGATACGGAACACAGGCTCTCTATAATCTTTGAAACGCTGTATGAGCCCCCAAGACAGCGTTCAAGAATTCTCACAATGACGAGAGCGACAAAGCAGATGAGAAAGTGGGCTTGTATGCGGTCTTCACGGGAGAGGTAAACCGGACGGGACTCAAGATCGCTTTTAGTGACTTTGAACCTAAATTCCGCCCATAAATTGTAACGACGGGATGCCAATCTACATAATGTCTTGCTATGACATTATGTAGTATATTTTCATGTTAGACAAAAAACGTAAATGTCGTTACAATAGT
>JAISRE010000078.1 GCA_031273805.1 Synergistaceae bacterium
TGGAAGTAGACAGAGGGGTCATAGAGATGGCGGAGTCAGTCGGAGCGGATACGCTTCAGATCGTTTGGAGAGTGCTGTACAGGGAGGGGCGGTCCGGTATCGTGGGCGCCGCAACAATGATCAGCGTTAGTTTTCTCTCGTATTCCACCGTTGCGGGTCTTGTTGGAGGAGGAGGGATTGGAGATTTTGCTATCCGCTACGGTTACTACCGGTACGAGCCTACCGTAATGGCGTTTACAGTCGTTTTGATTATCGTGATCGTTCAAGTTATTCAGACGATCGGGCGAATAGCCGCAAGGCATCTGGACAAGAGAATATAAGAGGAGGGGTAAGTTGTGAAAGTGAAAAAAATTATGCTCATGATATCCGTCACGCTGTTTCTGGCGATGGTCACTGTCGGTTGCGGATACGCCGCCAGTCAGGACCCGAAGACAATTAAATTTGCCGTCTGCAATCTCAAAGCCTACGAGGACACCACGAAGATTCTGGCGCGGGAGGTCGAAAAGCTCGGATACAAACTCGATTATATCTTTTTAGCGGACAACACGCAGATAAACGAGGCCGTGGAGAGCGGGGAGTACTTTGCTAACTATCATCAGCACACGCCCTACATGGAGGAGTTCAACAGGGCGCACAAGGGACACCTTGCAGCGGCGTTCAAGGTCTTCACCGACAAGTCGGGCATCTTCTCGAAAAAATACAAGTCGCTCGACGATCTGCCGGTGGGCGCGAAGATCAGCATTCCTGTCGACGTCGGCAATAACTTCCGTACGTTCGTCATGCTGGCCGATAAGGGGCTCATCAAGATCAAGGATGGCGTCGCAGCGGCGGAAATCACCCAGAACGATATCGTGGAAAACAGGAAAAAGCTCCAGTTTATAGAGGTGGACTACACAATGCTCGCGCGCGCGCTCGAGGAGGCTGACGCGGGGTTTCTTTACGCGACCGTCGCGGCTGAAATAGGGCTCGATGTCTCCAAGGACGCCCTCGCGACGGAACCTGTGGAGCTTCAGGCTGCGGATATAATCGCCGTTCGCGCCGAGAACCTGAACGACGAACGGACGAGGATATTGAAGCAGGCTTATTACACCGATGCGCTGAAACAGGCGCTCAGGGACCTCTACGCTGGCCGGGATATCCTGGAGCCCGCGTGGTAGCGCGGTAAGACTTAAATGGTCGAGTACGCGCGGAGCATAACCGATCTGATAGGCAATACGCCGCTGCTTGAACTCAGGAAGTTCGGGGAGCTCCACGGTGTAAAAGCCAGGATAGTCGCCAAGCTCGAGTATTTCAACCCCGCCGGCAGCGTCAAGGATCGCATAGGATATTCCATGATCAAAGCGGCGGAGGACGAAGGGATCCTCTCCCCAGGGAGTGTAATAGTGGAGCCCAGCAGCGGAAACACCGGGGTTGGGTTGGCGTTTGTCGCGGCTGCCCGAGGATACAAGCTCATTGTAACAATGCCTGAGACGATGAGCGTCGAGCGGCGCAACCTGTTGAGCGCGCTCGGCGCCGAGGTCGTTTTGACGCCGGGAGCTGAGGGGATGAAGGGCGCCATACGCAAGGCCGAGGAGATATCGGTGCAATTGCCCGGCAGCTTCTTCCCCCAGCAGTTTCGCAACCCGGCCAATCCTCAGATTCATCGAGAGACGACCGCAAACGAGATATGGCGCGACACAGAGGGTTCCGTCGACATCTTCGTGAGCGGCGTCGGCACAGGAGGCACCATTACAGGCGTCGGCGAGGTACTCAAGGAGAAAAAGAGCAGCGTTCAAATTGTAGCTGTCGAGCCCAACGACTCGCCGGTCCTCTCGGGCGGAGCGCCGGGAGCTCACAAAATTCAGGGGATAGGCGCCGGTTTTGTGCCGCAGATAATGAATCTCGACATCATTGACGAGGTATTTCGCGTGAAGAACGACGAGGCATTCGAGACGGCGAGGGAGCTCGCCGCGAAGGAGGGGCTCCTCGTGGGGATATCGTCAGGGGCCGCCGTTTTTGCGTCCATAAACCTGGCCCGCCGAGAGGAGAACAGGGGCAAGACGATAGTGGCCCTTCTGCCTGACACGGGAGAGCGGTATCTTTCCACGCCTCTCTTTGAAAATCCATATAAGAAATGAGAATGAAGAGATGATATACAAAGAAGAAACTCTCGATGCGGCTCGGGAATACTTGATCGGGCATGGAATCAAAGCGGTGGAGATCGGATTTGCGGACATCAACGGGAATATCATCGGCAAACGGCTTCCGGCCCGCTTCATGCTGGAGCATATGACCGATGGGACCGGTCTCTGCCGTGCGCCGCTTACCTGGGACATACAGTCGGAGTATTTCACCACCTCTGAATTCGCGGGGTTTGAATACGGCGCGTCGGATATGATCCTGAAGCCGGATTACTCCACTCTCAGGGAGATACCGTGGCGCAAGGGAGAGGCGCTTGTGCTGAGCGATCTGTACATCGACACGGGAGAGTTAATTCAGGTGGCGCCCCGCCAACTGCTGAAGAATATCCTGGCCAGGCTCGATAAATTCGAGTATGTATCGAAGGTGGGGTCCGAAATCGAGTTTTACCTGCTCGACGAGAATAAAAACCCGCTCTTTGGCGGCAAGGAGACGTATTCTCTCGGAAAGGCCGGACAGTACAGCGATATCATCGACCAGATTCAGTACGGGCTGGAGGATTTCGGCATTCCCATCGAAGCCATCCATACCGAGTATGGCCCGGGGCAGATGGAGCTGATACTCGAGTTCAGCGATGCCCTCACCAACGCCGACAACACCATAATCGCGCGCAGCGCCGTCAAGGAGATCGCCCGGAAAAACGGGAAATACGCCACGTTCATGGCTCTTCCGTGGGCCGAACATTCGGGCAGCGGTTACCATCTGCATCAGAGCCTGTGGAGCCTGGACGGCAGAAACGTCTTCGCGGAGGACCGCAGGGTCTTGGAGCGCTATTCAGCCGGGCTTTTGAGCTGCGCGAGAGAGTTTATGGCGCTTGCGGCGCCCACCGTCAACTCCTATAAACGCCTCTCGGATATGTCATTTGCGCCCACAAAGGTCGGAATCGGATACGACAACAGGACCGTATCGACGAGGCTTATCGGGCGAGGCGGGAGTGCCAGGCTCGAACATCGGACGGGCTCGGCCGACGCCAACGCTTATTTCCTGATAGCGGCGTCCGTCGCCTCCGGGCTGTACGGGCTCGAGAACGATCTTCCCGCGCCGGAGATCATAAGCGGCAACGGGTACTATAACGACTCGCTTGCGAGCCTTCCGCGCACTCTCGCGGAGGCAGCCGAGATCTTCGACCAAAGCGCCAAGGCTGTCGAGTACTTCGGGCGTGATTTCGTACAGATATTCAGCGAGCTTATACACTTCGACGTCAGCGCTCACCATAAGGCCGTGACCGACTGGGAACGCGACAGATATCTCGAGAACTCGTGAGTGGGGGATCATCAGCGATGCCGCAGAAAACGTCGAGGGAGATAGTTCAAGACGCGTTCAGCATGAAGGAACCCGAACGTGTTCCGGTCGGGGTGTGCCTGGGCGGAAGCTGGCCTTTCTTTATTGAAGGTTTTACTCTGGAGAGTCTGTTGAGTTACCCGGAAAAAGCGGCGAGGGTATTTTACGAGGTCAATGAGAGGGTGGACGCGGATTTCGTCACAGTCGGCACCGGCGCCACCGCACTCATGTTCGAGGGACTTGGCGGAGAGATATCTTTCAGCGAAAACGGCGCGCCCTCGATAACGTCCATATTGGTCGGCTCCGAGTCGGATATCGACAGTCTCGATATAGCGCGCGCGCTTAAAACAGAGCGCCTCCAGCAGCTCAAGTCGGCGGCGCTCGAGACGGTCCGGCTCAACGGAGGCCGCCGCGCGCTCTTCGTCAGCGGTCGGGCGCCCTTCACCCTGGCTGGGCAGCTGGCCGGGCTCGAGACGTTCACGAAGTCACTTTACAAGGACAGGGGATTTGTAAATCATCTCCTGGACTTTGCGGCGGAGCTCTCATTTGTGTATTTCGAATTCATGCTCGACACGGAGGGAATCGACGGCGTCTTTATCGCCGATCCCAGCGCGTCTGGAGACGTGCTCTCCGCCCGTCATTTCGAGGAGTTCGCCGCCCCGAGGCTCAAGGAGCTCTCTAGTCGGCTCGAAGCGTTCGGGAAACCGACACTCCTGCATATATGCGGCAACATAACTAAGGAGCTGCATCTGCTGCCGCATACCGGCATAGATATGATCTCAGTGGACAGCCGTGTCGATCTGAAGCGCGCGCGAGAGATACTGGACGGCAGGATGGGGCTTGCCGGCAACGTGCATCCGGTCTTTGTCCTCGAGGATCTCTCGCCCCGAGAGGTGAGCGAGAGGACGAAGCTGTGCCTGGACAGCGCTGCTCCCGGCGGCGGTTTTATGCTGCTTCCTGGGTGCGACCTCTCGTCAAAAGTACCGGAGGAGAACGTCGCGGCGTTCGTGAAAACCGGGCACGATTGGGTCGCTTGACGAATAGATGAATATGCACGTTTATGAGGAGGAATTGATTTGAGTTATATTGACGCAAAGTCCGCCCCGCGCCGCGAGGATCGACTCGGGACCTGCATCGAGTTCGGCGGTTTGATCGGAGACATCGCACGTCCCTTCTGCGAAGGATGCCTGAAGAACAGAAGCCGGGGGTTCAGCCAGGGCACGATCTGTCAGCTCCTGCCGGCGCTCGCTATTCTGACGTCTCTTCAGGATACCGTGGTGATAGTTCACGGCGCGATCGGCTGCGGAGGGGCAGTCCACTCTCTCGGCGCGAGCGTTCGCCTTGGGCAGTGGAGGAGCGGGGACAAGAATCCAAAGGGCGCTCTGTGGCTCTCGACCAACCTGAACGAACAGGATGTGACGCAGGGCGGGGAGGCCAAACTTCGAGAGGCCATCCTGGAATCCGACCGGCGATATCGCCCCGACGCCATAGTAGTGCTCTCCACCTGCGTGCCCGGCATAATAGGCGACGACATCGACGGCTTGACCGAAGACTTGAAGGGCCAGATCTCGGCGGCTCTTCTGCCCATTTACTGCGAGGGCTTCAAGACGAAGGTAATGGCGACGGCCTATGACGCCATCTTCCATTCGTTTCTCCGAAACATGATCGACGGCAGAGACGAGACTGAATTCAGCGTTTACGATAACGAGGCGTCCGTCGCCGCCGAGGCCATCCGCCGCCATCGGCTCGTCAACCTTATGAACGTCTCGTCCATGACCGGCCCTGATCAGTATGAACTCACCAGGCTGCTCCACAAACTGGGTCTGGAGGTCAACATGCTCCCATGCGACGCTCACCCCGACGCGTTCCGAAATGCGCCTTTCGCCGCGCTCTCCGTCGGAGTGTGCCCGACTCACGACGACTACTTCATGGGTTACCTGGAGGAGAGGTTCGGCGTGCCGTTCGTGGGAAGCCAGATGCCGATAGGAATTGAAAATACCGGAACCTGGCTGCGCCACGCGGCCGGACGTCTCGGACTTGAGGATATCGCGGAACGAGTCATAGCCTCGGAAGAGGCGGAGCTCAATAAAGCTCTCGAACCGATCCTGCCAAGCCTCAAGGGCAGGACCGCGATGCTGAGCGCCGGAGAGGTGCGCACGCTCGCCACCGCCGTGCTGCTCCAGGAGCTGGGGATGGAGATACTGGCGGTTCGGCCTTATCATTATGACGAGTTCGGCGCCGTCGACGTCGAACATCTTGCCAGAATAAACCCTGCTATCAAGCTGAACGTTGCGACCGCGCAGCCGTTTGAGGCTGTCAACATGATAAACAGGGCGAAGCCGGATCTCTACATCGGGCACAATTCCGACAACGTGTGGGCCGCGAAGTGCGGCGCGGCGATTCTGCCGATCTACGGGACGAACAGCATTTACAGCGGCTACGCCGGGGCGTACGACATAGCCCGCCGCATCAAAAGACATCTCGCCAATACGTCCTTCAACGAGAAATTGAGCAGAAACGTCCGCCATCCCTACCGGGAGAGCTGGTATGCCGAGGACCCGTTCAAGTACATCAAACAGGGAGCAGCTTAGCGTGAAGAGCAGATTTATTGAGCGTCCCCGCAGTTTCTGCGCTTTGGGCGGCGCTATCCTCACGGTTACCGCGCTTCCGAAAGTCGTTCCGATCATGCACGCCGCGATGGGATGCGGGGCGAGCATCTATTGGAACCAGTACGGCAGCACCGGATATCTCGGCGCCGGCTATTGCGGCGGGCTTGCCGTGCCAAGTTCGAATATACAGGAGAAGGACGTCGTGTTCGGCGGAGTCGAAAGGCTCGAGGAACAGGTAAAGAGCACGCTTGAACTGGTCGAAGGGGACCTGTACATCGTTCTGACGGGATGCACTCCCGATATCATCGGTGACGATATTCACTCTGTCGTTAGGAAATTCCAAGCCGAAGGAGCAAACGTCATAGGCGCGGAGGCAGGCGGATTTCGTGGCGACGGATACGTGGGATACGACATAGTCCTGTCGGCGCTCGCAAGGAGCTTTGTTACTCCTAAGGCTCGCAAACGCCCAAAAAAGGTGAATCTGTTCGGGGTCGTGCCGGGGCAGGACGCGTTCTGGAGGGGCAACCTGCTGAAACTCCGTTCGCTGCTGAACCGACTTGGATTGGAGGTCAACTCGTTTTTCACCGAACATGACACTCTCGATGGCGTCAGGGAATCCGGAGACGCTTCCTTATCCATCGTAGTTTCAGAATTTTTCGGCATGAGGACGGCGAAAGAGTTCGAGACGGTGCACGGCATACCGTACTGTGAAAATCCGTTCCCCATCGGACCGACAGCCACGGAGAATTTCCTGCGCAGGATCGCCTCCGAACTGAAAATACCCCGCAAACGGGTTGACTCGCTCATAGAGGATGAGACCAGGGGTTATTTCAGGTATGTCGAACGAGTCGCCGACGCATATAACGATCTCGACTGGCAGCGCCACGCGGTTGTGGTAGGCGACGCCAATTACGCGCCGGCTCTCACGAAATTCATATCGGACGATCTCGGGTGGCTGCCCGAACTGATGGTGGTGACGAGCCAGGTAAGCGAGGATGAGAAATTTAAGATAGATCGCGTCGTCGATAATATCGAGTCCGGCTATCCGGTGCACGTCGTCTACGAAACTGACCCCACCGAGGTTAAAAATCACTTTTGGAAACACATTCCTCGCAGGACGGACGGATTGCACCAGGATGTCTTCTCTCCCGGCTTTGTCGTGGGCAGTCATCTGGAGCGTGAATTTGCGAACGATATCGGCGCGGATCACCTGACGGTCTCCTATCCCGTTGGAAACAGGGTGGTTCTCAATCGCGGCTACGCCGGTTTTGATGGGAGCCTGTCGCTCATAGAGGATCTGCTCTCGGTCATAGCGGCGCAGAGGTAAATGCGATGGCGGCAATGACGAAGGAGGAAATAGCGGAATACGCGCGGCGCCTGGGGGCTGCCATTGTCGGTTTTGCGCCTGCCTCCCGCTGGAAGGAAATGGGCGATCTTCACCCCGACTTCCACCCGAGGTCTATCTGGCCGGGCGTGAGGACGGTCATCTCCATCTGCGCGCCGTCTCTGCTGCCGATCGTCGAGACCAAAGTGTCCGACCTGTACCGCGCGCAGTTACGGGAGTTATCCGCACGCAGACATCGATAAAAAGTACGATAAAAACGAGGAGGAGGCGATCAGTAATGACAAAGGAGAAATTGTATAAGGGCTTGGCCGATGCTGTCGTGGACATGGACGAGAGTACGGTTGCCCGACTGTCGGAAGAGGCCGTTTGCAATCGATTCGACGCCTACGAGACAATAGATATGGGGTTGGCAAAGGGCATGGAGAGAGCGGGACAGCTGTTCGAGGACGAGGAATACTTCGTTCCTGAACTGCTGATGTGCTCGGAGGCGCTCACAGTTGGAGTGGACATCCTCAAACCGCATATCAGACGAAGCGAACGGGAGGATAAGCATAAGATAGTGATTGGCGTCATAAGGGGGGACACTCATGACATTGGCAAGAATCTCGTCAAATTGATGCTCTCCTCGGCCGGCTTCGAGGTCGTCGATCTGGGGCGGGATGTGCCCACAAACACGTTCGTCGATCGTGCTGTCGAGGAGAGCGCCAGGATTATCATGATCTCCTCCCTGATGACCACGACTATGGAGGGGATGAAGGAGGTCGTGAGTATCCTTCAGGAACGCGGCATCCGATCTCGCTTCAAGGTCGTAATAGGCGGCGGGCCTGTATCCCAGGGGTTCGCCGATAAAATAGGGGCGGACGCGTATTCTCCCAACGCCAACCATGCAGTTCGCCTCGCCAACGAGCTCGTTCGCGAGGATGCGCGGGAACCCAAATGAACTCGATATCGCCTAGGGAACGCCTGCTCCGCTCGCTTGGCGGAAAAACCGTGGACCGCCCACCCGTCATCTGTCCGGGCGGCATGATGAACGCGGCAGTGGTGGATGTCATGACATCGGGTATTTACAAGCTGCCTGAGGCTCATCACGACCCGGACCTCATGAGCGGGCTGGCGGGGAACGTTCAGCGCGAGACCGGTTTTGAAAACTTCGGGATCCCGTTCTGCATGACGGTTGAAGCCGAATCGCTCGGAAGCGAGGTCGATTACGGCTCTCTCGAGTGCGAACCCAAGATCGGGAGGGAACCGTTCCCATCCGTTAAAGAAGTTGAGTTCCGCCCTCGCGGGGTTATCGGCAGGACGGCGCGCGCTGAGGCAGTGATAGAGGCGATCACATCCCTATCCCGCGAATATGAGGATATTCCGGCAATCGGCAGCGTCACCGGACCTTTGAGCACGGCAGCGTCGATTGTGGATCCCATGCCGTTTCTGAAGGACTTGCGCCGCGAAAAGGACGCCGCTCACAGGGTTCTGGACTATGTGTGCGGCGAACTCGAGGACTACGCGCGTCTGATGGTGGAAGGCGGCGCCTCGGTCATATCCATAGCCGACCCGACCGCCACCGGCGAGATCCTTGGACCGAAGATATTCAGAGAGTTTGCACTGCCATACTTGAACAGGCTGGCTGACGCCGTTCACGCAGCGGGTGTTCCGGTAATAATACACATCTGCGGGAATGTGAGATCGATCAAAAGTGAACTGGCCCTGCTTCGCGGAGACGCGCTGAGCGTTGACGCAATGGTCAACCTGAAAGCCCTGAAGGGCGAGACTCCGGGCATCACGACGATGGGGAATCTCAGTACGTATCTGCTCGAGTTCGGCAATGAGGGCAGCGTCGGCAAGAGCGTGCGGGCTCTCATGAATCAGGACATAGATATCATGGCCCCGGCGTGCGGCCTGAGCACCTCGACGCCGATCGAAAACATCAGGGCGTTCACCTCTGCCGTGAGGGAAACAGGCTGATGCCGAGAGTCAGATTTCTGAACGAGAACCTATCCCTGACCGTGGAGGACGGCGTCACCATACTCGAAGCCGCGCGGACTGCGGGCGTGAACATTGAAACGCCGTGCAACGCCATCGGCCTCTGCGGGAAGTGCCGAGTGAAGCTGGGCTCTGCAAGCAGCACGGTTGATATTGATTCGCAGAAGAGCCCGCTCTCCAAAGCGGAGAGTGCGCGCACCTACGTTCTCGCCTGCCAGTCAGCGATACATGGGGATGTGGACGTGCTCGTCGAGGACAGGTCGGCGGAAAACAGATCGCTTCGCATTCTGTCAGAGGGAAGCTCCTTCTCTTATGAGGTGAAGCCCTTCATCACAAAGCGTTTCAACGGTCACGTCACGGAGATACTGGGCGGAGGGATTCCGATCGGAGAGGAGGATGGAGACACGACAGAGGAGTGCTATGGAGTGGTGGTGGATATAGGCACCACTACGCTGGTGGCGTCGCTGATCGACCTGAAAACGGGAGAGGAGATCGCAACCGAGTCCATGCTCAATCCTCAGAGCGCCTATGCCCAGGACGTTCTTGCCAGGATAAACTTCGCGTCCTGCCCCGACGGACTTGCGACTTTGCGCAGGTGTTTTATCGAAGCGTATCTCACGATGTCGAAAGCGATGTACGAACATGCGGTGATCGACCCTATGCGCGTTTATGAGGTCGTATTCAGCGGCAATACGACTATGCTGCACATCGCGTGCGGACTCGACCCCTCTCCGCTCGGACGCTATCCTTACATCTCGAAACTTGGCGGAGGAGAACATATGAATGCCGAAGGACTGCATATCTCGCCCTTCGGGAGGATCTATCTGCCGCCCGTGATATCGGCCTTTGTCGGCGCCGACATCACCTCCGGAACGCTCGTTTCTCGTTTGGACGAAATTGAAGGGATCACCGCGTTTATAGACGTAGGAACAAACGGAGAGATTGTCCTTGCAAGGGACGGCGTTCTCTCGGCGACCTCCACGGCAGCCGGGCCGGCGTTCGAGGGCATGAACATCGCGCGGGGAATGAGGGCGGCCAGAGGGGCTCTGGAATCGTTTGCCATCGGCGCCGACGGCGAGATCTCCTGCAGCGTGATCGGCGGGGGCGAGCCGATCGGTATTTGCGGAAGCGGACTTCTGGACGTGGTTGGAGAACTGGTGAGGGTCGGCGTGATTGGAAAAAATGGCAGATTCGCCGAGGGCCACCACAACGAGTCCCTGAAAAAGGCCCTCCGCAGTGTAGATGGCAAAAGGGCATTTTTTATCACTGACGAGGTATATATAACGCAGCGTGACATAAGACAGGCTCAGCTCGCCAAGGGCGCTGTTCGGGCAGGAGTAGAGGCGCTGATGTCGAGGCTCGGCGTCTCGGACGACTCCGTCGACAGGGTCCTGATCGCAGGGTCCTTCGGATATCACCTGAATGAAAGGAGCCTGTTGGAGATAGGGCTCCTGCCATCCGCTTTTGCCGGCAAGGTTCTCTTCGTCGGAAACACGTCACAGTCCGGCGGAACCGCTTTTTTGCTCAATACCGACTTTAGGGAGCGCATGAAGGACGTAGTAGGGCGCATCGACAAGATCGAGCTCGCTAATGAGCCCGGCTTCGAAAAGCTGTTCGTGAACTCCCTCGGGTTTTGATCTTTATGACGCCGAATGCTGACGCGCTCTGCGTCGACCGGGAGACCGGATATTTTTTAGAGCTTCCATCTGGTTTTGTAACCGAAGCAATGGCGCTTGGAGCGCCTGCAGTGCTGTCCGAGAGCGGGATCGTTCTGGCCGAACCGTTGTTAGTCAGGCCGGAAAGCCTTCTCGAAATAAATGATATATCGCTTCATCCGGCTGTGAAGGAGGTGTTGGAGTTAATTGAGAAACGTTCTCCAGGGCAGGAGGTTATGCTGAACGTCCAGGCGCCCTATTCGGTCCTCTGCACGGTTACGGAACAGGATACGCTTCACTCGTGGCTCGTTCGTTACAAATCGATGGTTCACGAAGCGCTGTGCGCGATAACCCGCGGATTGGCCGGATATATCAGAGAAGCGTTGCAGAGAGGGGCACATGTCGTGTCCATTGCCGACCCGTACGCATGTCCTGAGATCATCGGCGCGAGCCGGCATCGCGAGTTCGCTGCGGAATACGAGTACCGGCTGCTCCGTCTTCTGGCGGGCGCGCCCTGCGGAGTGGTTCATCTCTGCCCCCGCTGCTCCCTTATGCTAGAAAAATATGGGCGCATAGCGGCGCGCTGCGAGAACCTGGGCGGCAAACCATATCACGAGGCTTTGCTGGAAGCGGCGTCCGAGTTTGCAATAGTCGGGCACAGGTGCATTCACTCGCAATCTGCGGAGAAATTTTACAGGCTGGAGATCGTTTAAAAATATACAAATGACAGTAATGCAAAAAAATCTTAAAAAACGGGGACGATAATTATGGCGAGGAAGATCAAGCAGATAGCTATATACGACAAGGGCGGAATCGGCAAGTCGGCTACGACATCGAACATCTCGGTCGCACTGTCCAAGATGGTTACGGAAAAAGTCGCAATCTGATGAGGCCGACATTATGATTTCAAAGGAACGGGTTTTTGCCGCTGTTCGTTGGAGGGAAGTGGACTGCATACCGGTCTTTGCCAATAAATCTCCGATGGGGCCCGCATTGATCGGGAAGAAATTGAACCGCGACTTTTTCCTGAGCGCCGAATCGATGACGAAGTCCGAGCTCGCGCTCTTCGAGGCGGTCGACGACGACGTGATATGTCTCAATCTTGCGCCCGCGATCCAGGATGTGCTGGGGGCTCGCCTCCTGTGGCCGGAAAACGATCACCCTCAATTCGAGGCGCCGACAGTTTTCTCTATTGACGACGTGAGGGCGCTCGAGGGGAGGCTTGAATTGAATCGTGTTCTGAAAAATGATTTTATCCAGGCGCTCCTGGAGACCACGCGTTTCGTAAAGACGCAGATAGGAGAGAGTGTTGTTCTCGAGGTCAACTCATACGGGGTGTTCAATTTTGCGGCGCGTCTGATGGGGATAGAGGGGCTGATGAGCGCCACGATACGCGATAAAGATCTGGTGCGGCGGATTTGTGACGTTATTGCGGACCTTCAGGTCGCTCTGGCTGAGCCGTTCGTTGAGGCAGGGGCGACACTGCTCAGCATTGGGGACGGAATGTCCTCTCCATCGTGTATATCCCCCAAAATATATGGAGAGCTGGCGCTTCCCTATCTCTCAAAGACAATTCAGGGGTTCAAAAGGACGGGCGCGCTCACCCTGTATCACCCGTGCGGCGGGGAATATCCAATAATAGATCAGGTGGGGAGCACCGGCGCGGATATACTCTATTTCAGCGAACTCGTTGACCTCGATGTCGCGCAGAAGATTTTCGTCAGGCGCTTTGCCGTCGCGGGCGGCGTCGACCCAGCAAACACGCTTTACATGGGCGACGTTCACACTGTCGATCAGCGGCTGAAGGAGACCATAGGCAAGCTGAAGCACAAGACCGGCGTTATAATTCAGCCCGGGTGCGGCCTGTCGCCTAATATACCCATCGAAAATCTCCAGGAGATGGTGAGGGCGACCCGCAGGTACAGCGCCGATATGCGAAGGTGACGAGTGGCGGCGGGCATGTGTTACAGAATCGCGGTGGGAACGAACGACGGGAATTTTGTCACCGAGCACTTCGGTCGCTGCGCGGTGTGGACTATAATAGAGGTCGCGGGCGATAGCTGGCGCGTCGCCCAAAAACGTGAGCTGTTCCCGGGCATGGGCGGCCATGACGACGAAGCTATTCGTAAAACTGTCGCAGGCTTGGAGGACTGCCGCGCTGTGCTCGTCAGAAAAATAGGCCCCGGCGCCGAGAGACGTCTTACGGCCTCAGGCATTGCCGCATTTGAGGTAAATGGGCCGATCAGCGACGCGATTGAAAAGCTGACGCAATATTATAAAAGGATAGATAATGGCAAGAGTAGGCGACAAACGCCGTCGGGAGGCTGAGCCTCCACGGACCTCCATATGAAAAGAGGGCGCTCTATGGAAAGCGCATCACGGTTTGACTATCTGCTAAAGGCTCTCGAGATATCAGGAAAGGAGATCTCGAGCAAGCTCGACATAGATGAGACGACAGTCAGTAAATGGCGGAACAATCAGCGAAAGCTGACGTATAAAAACAAGTACGCGAGCATGATCGCCGAGATTTTGCTCTCCAGCGAAGTCGAGCAGAAGAGGCGCATTGTCGCAAATATCCTGAAGAGATACAAAAAAGATCTGAACCCGCAAAGCCGCCAGCAGCTGGTGGATTCTCTGTGCCTCTGGCTGACCGAGGAGCCCAATGACGCAGGCGTCGGCGGGCAGAGGGATATCAATTCTCCGCGCAACGGATACAACACCACCGTGGGCATCTTTCTCGGCGAAGACGGCATAGACGAGGCAATAGATTATTTCATGAATTACCTCCTGATGGCGCCTCCGGGCAGGACACTCTACGTCGTCGATTTTTCGGGAATCAATTGGACGAGCGGCGATGAGAGGACGGATCCGCAGAGAAGAATAAACGCCTGCATGGATCTCTTTCAGGCTTTCATGCAAAATGGTCACAAGTTCGTCATAATAGACTGCAATACTGATATTTACAGGCCTTATAGGGCAATCTTCAGATGGATGAAGCTCTATCTGATGGAGTGCGTCGAGGTCTGGACGCATCCTCCGATCGGCAACGACAAGAACTACTTCACGTCCTTCGTGATGAGGAACGAGGCGGCGCTTCAATGTGTCGCCGGCGGAGATCTGTCGAGAGAGAGCCATTGTATGCTATTCAAGAACAGGGAATCCGTCAACTCGTTCGCGGACAGCGCCGAAGCCATAATGCAGAGATCGAAAAAACTGATAGAGACCATTGAAAACGACAAATTTCCCGATCTTGTCAAGACGATGAGCAGCTCCTTCAAGCCCGGACAGGCGGTTTATATGCTCAACCCGTCCCTCGCCTTGCAAAACGCGGACGATGACATTCTGCTCGACATACTGGCGGAGAACAATATAGGGCGAGAGGAGATCGAAAGGACGCTGCTGATAAGAAATAAACTCATGCACACTCAGCAATTATGCATCTACACATCGATCTTCGATCTCGATATCCTGGAGAGGATGTCCTCCATGAACTCGATAATAGACCACACCATCTCCGCGATATGCCGGAAGGAGATTCGGATATCGCGGAGTCAGCGGGTGAGAATGCTTCAATCCTTGAGCGGCGGACGGAGGACAAAAAATAATTCGGCAACTCTGGTGTCGTTTAGTTACCTTGGCATAACACCAACGAATTTGAGCATCTTCGTGCAGGACGACACATTCGTCGGGGTGTGGGACATGGAGAAGTACAAACAGAGTTTGTACTGCGTCAATATCGATGTCATATCCGGTTTTTATCGCTACATCGACGATATATGGCACATGATTCCAGGCGTATGCAAGGACGCCGATTGGCGAAACAAGCAGCTCGAGCGTCTGATGGAGAGCGCATAGCCCGAGTCAGGAGCATATTTGTCAAGCAGAGCCAAAGCCCCTTCCCATTCCAGTCAATTGGCAAAATATTGACTTTATTTACGCCGCCAATTCTATTGACTTAAAATAGACACTCATATAACATATTAAACCAATAGGAATATATGTATTAATGATTGACTCGCTCGAATTCATTTATGACTGCGTGATGGTTTTCGAATGGAAGTGATCTTGGTGGTTCAGAAAATTGATGGAGACGCGTACTTATCCCTTGAAAACGTGGTTAAGAGTTACGGCAAAATCGCCGTGCTGAGCGGCGTCAACATGCGAATCGACAAGGGGGAGTTCGTCTGTATCCTTGGCAATACCGGCTGCGGAAAGTCCACATTGCTCAAGATAATGGGCGGTATCGAGCGGGAGGAGCGTGGCGAGGTGATATTTCAAGGAATCCCAATGCCTCGAAAGAATACTGCCGCGCGACAGAGACGCTTCGGAATGGTATTCCAGCAGGATTCTCTCATGGAGTGGCGGACTGTGGATGAAAACGTTCGCTTCCCGCTCGAGGTTTTCGGGCTGAGGGATTCGCGGTATCTGCGTCGTGTCGACGAAACTCTGGAGAGTGTCGGACTTGCGAAATTCAGGGGTTTGTATCCACGTGAACTGTCCGGCGGCATGAGGCAAAGGGTTGCGATCGCTCGGGCTCTCGTGCACGATCCCGAGGTTCTCTTTCTTGATCAGCCATTTGATGCCGTGGATGCCATTACGCGAATGACTTTATCTCGTGAACTTTTGAAAATGTGGCAATCAACACTAAAAACGATAGTTATGATCACAAACAGCATAGAGGAAGCTCTTATGTTAGGCGGCAGGATCATCATACTGTCCGACATTCCATCCTCGATCTCATCGGTATTTGAAGTGAGTATTCCGTTCGAGGAACGGATGGGGGATTTGAGGAAAAATCGCACGTTTCAGCTGTTGCGCAGTGAAATCAGATCGACGCTCGACAGACAGGATCAGGGAGGTTTGGATAGTTGAGTAAAAATGATTTTTCAATTCAAGAGGTGTTTGGCGGAGGTTTGACGGAAGTCGCTCCTGTCAGCGAATTGCGGGTTGACGGTAAAAAGGACGAAAAACTCAAAAAAGTTCTGTATCCTTCAATACTGCTTGCTGTGCTGATCGTGCTATGGGAGGTCTGCGTGCTCGCGTTCGGCATGCCTCAGACCGTGCTGCCCTCTCCATTTTCAGTAGCGAGGGCGCTCGCCGTTAACTTCAAAAGCCTAATCCTGCCTGAACTCATCTTCACCCTCGAGATAATAGCGGCAGGATACACGATTTCTGTATTGGCCGGTTTTTTGTTGGCGGCTTTATGTTCTCAGTCACGCCTGCTCGCCAGGTCGGCAGCTCCGCTTGCCGTCATGTTCATGGTAACGCCCACCATCATACTGATCCCGATCTTCATGGTGTTTCTCGGTTTCAGTCCGATTGTACGGATAATTGTGGTCGTGCTTCAGTGCGTCCCGATCATTATGCTGAACACTCTGACGGGTTTCATGTCAATAGAACCGCAGCAGCGGGAGATGCTTGCCGCGCACGGCTGTTCCAGGCGGCAGATACTGACGAAGTTCACTATTTTCAACGCCATGCCTCAGATATTCACCGGTCTCAAGATCGGGTGCGTAATATCGACAATTGCGGCTCTCGGAGCTGACTTTGCTATGGGAAAAGAGGGACTCGGATATCGAATCAAAATCAGTTCATCCATGGTGGCCATAGACATGGTATTCGCGACAATTATTGTGGCGGCGCTTGTCGGAATAGTGATGTTCGAGATCGTCTCCTTCATCGAGAGACGCGTGATTGTGTGGAAACGAGGGGGGTGAAGGGTTGAGCAAGATAGAGATGCGAGGCGTTTCAAAGAAGTTTATGGCTCGTCGGGAGGAATTGCTCGCTCTCTGCGATATCAACCTTAGGGTGGAGGAGGGCGAATTTGTCTGCATCGTAGGTCCGAGCGGATGCGGCAAATCAACCATAATCCGCATAATCGACGACATCATCAAGCCCACCGCAGGAGTGGTAAAGGTAGATGGGGTCACCTACGACAATAGCCTTCCCATACCAAGAGAGCTTGTGAGGAAGATGGGCTTCGTCTTTCAGACGTCCAATTTGTATCCTTGGTTGACTGTGCGTGAAAATATCTGTCTGCCGCTGAAAATTTTCGGGCTGCGCGGACGTGAGTGGGCGGAGTATGCGGATTTCCTGATAGATAGAGCCGGTATGGCCGGCAGCGCCGACCAATATCCACGCAGTCTCTCCCGGGGGATGAGTCAGCGCGCGGGCGTTGTGAGAGCGATGGTCCACAGACCTGAGATACTGTTGATGGATGAACCGTTCGGCTCGCTGGATGAGAGGACGAGGGAGAGGATGAATGTCGAACTGCTGGACATTTGGAGAGAATCCGGCATCACTGTAATCTTCATAACCCACAACATCAGCGAGGCCGTTCTTCTCTCTCAGCGGGCATACATCATGGCAATCGATCCCGGCAGAGTAATCGGAGACGTTGAAATACGCCTAAAGAGACGCGATCTGTCCGCACTGAGCGATTATCATTTCGTGGAGTACTGTGATTACATAAATAGATCTATCGGCAGTATTGGCTTGGAAAAGGCGATCTAGGGAGGCGTGCGTCATGGCGGAATCGAGCAGGATTAGACTTTTGGGCGAGGGATGGTTCGGAGGACTGGCAGTGCAAGTGGCGCTGTTAGGTGCGGTCTTGGCTCTCTGGTATGTTCTCGTAGTCGGGTTTGACGTTCCGGAGTGGCAGCTCCCGACCCCTGCCAGGATATTTGGCTCTATGGTAAACGATTTCACTACAATAGCGCCGCATCTGCTGTCGACGAGCCGCAACGTTTTGCTGGGGTTTTTTATATCGGTCGCGCTTGGCCTGTCCCTAGCCATTGTCATCTATTTCAACGCGCCTGTCGGAATGACGATAACGCCGTTTATCAATCTTATGTGCATCATCCCGCTGATAACTATAGTGCCGCTTTTGATGTTATGGCTTGGGTTTGGAAATGAGGCAAAGCTGATCGCCGTTGTGCTGCAGTCGTTTCCGATAGTCAATCTCAATGCGTTCGCTTCGTTTTCGAACGTCGACCCTCTCCGCCTGGAGCTGATGCAATCGTTGAAAGCGACAAGGTATCAAACAATGCGATGTTGCGTTCTGCCTGATGCGATGCCAGGGATATTCACCGGGGTAAAACTCGCCGCGATTCTGGCGCTCATAGCCGAGGTAACGAGCGAGATTGTCGGAGGCAACACGGGGCTTGGCGCACAGATCATACAGTATACACAGTATATGAAGATGCCGCAGGCTTTCGCATGTGTCTTTTATACCGCTCTGTTCGGAGCGTTGTTCCATCAATCACTGAGCTTTATAGAGCGACAGCTCGTAAAAAAATAAAACTGAAGAGGGAAGGTATTGAATATCATGAAGAGGAAAAGTATTGAAATTATCATGAGGAAAATCGCGATTATTGCTCTTCTGGCGCTAACGCTCACTTTTGCTGAACGGACCGAGGCAGGAGCTGCGGAGGGTAAAAAGAACGCCGATCTCGAGGCCATTGTCTTTGCATCCTGCGTCTCTCTGGAATTTTTCGGGAACTGCAATCTCTATGCGGCAGAGTATCTCGGATATTTTGAGGAGGAGGGCATCGAGATAAAATTTGAGGAGGCCATTGGCACTGTCGACGCGAAAATGGTTTCGACAGGACATGCTCAGTTTGCCTACCCGTCGCCTGGAATTATATTGACCTCGCTGGAGGCCGGGTTGGATATCATCGCAGTACACGCGAACCAGCCTGTAAATATTTTTGGTTTTGCCTACAACAAGGGCAAGATAAAGGATTGGGCCGATTTTAAGGGGAAATCGATAGCCCTCGGCGACGCTTCATGGAAATCCATCGGTGCGCCGATCATCAAGGCGGCAGGGCTCGATCCGGAGAAGGACGTCACATGGATAACGGCAGGCGACGCCCGCTATCAGGCAACTGCCTCAGGACAGACCGATACCCTGCTCACATGGGATGTCGAATACGGTTACTTGCTCGGCCTTGGGTTTGACTTCGATTATCTTGACGCCGACGCCGTATTGCCCCAATTATCGAACTCCGTCATCGTCAGCAATAAATACGCGAAAGAGCACGCTGACACGGTGAGGCGTTTCAGCCGGGCGCTCGCAAAGGCCCAGTACTTCACCCTCAAAAATCCTGCCGCCGTGGCTGACATAACTCTCCGCAAATATCCGGGCATCGACGTCACGTTCGACGGGGCGGTCAAGGCCGTTGAATACCAGGTTGAATCCTACTTTGGTTCGACCGACGCCGAACGGCGTGAGACGCTTGAAAAAATCGGTTTTTTCCGAAAGGAGAGGTGGGAGACGACCGTTAAGGCGGCACTTGACTCAGGCATAATTTCCAAACCGATCCCACTTGAGAGGATATACACCAACGAATTCGTGAACGACGAGTGGAGCAGGGCGGAGGTCGAGTCTGACGCGAAAAACTATGAATACGGCTCTGACGCCTATAAAAAATCGCAGAAATAACAGGGGGGGGGGTATATAATCGATGAACGTTGGAAACTGCTATCCGTTGAATGGGAAGATCGAGACAGAGGCGCTCTCTGCGGTATTGCTCCAGATGTCTCCCGCTCTCAGCGCATCCAGCGTGAGCGATGTGGATAAGAACATCGACAAGGTATTCGAGTACATCGATCGCGCGTCGTTGGGACTGCCCGGTTTCGATCTGCTGCTGACGCCCGAGATAATCCTGAATGGGTTCTCCGCCGAGTTTTACAGGAGCGCCATCACGCTCGGTTCCAGCCAGGTCGCGCGTCTTAAAGAGAAATGCGCAGCGCTTCAGATATGGGCTGTGTTCGGTGTTGTCATCGACCTGGAGGATGGAATCTTCCCTCGCAACTGCGCTCTCACCATCAATCCAGACGGAGAAATCGCGAATTTATATATAAAAACAGCAACGTGGATTCCGGTGGAGCCATTTACCCCTGGCGACGAGATCCAGGTTTTCGACGGTCCGAAGGGTTCCCGCATCGCGACGCTCATATGCTCCGACGGCGACTATCTGGATTCATGGAGGGAGGCCGCGCACAAGGGCGCAAACGTCATCTGTCGCATATCCGACTATATGACCCCTTATCAGGATGCATATGAGATAACGAATAGGGCCGGAGCGTACTTCAACAGGACTTACGTGCTTGCGACGAACAGCTCCGGTATGGACGAGAGCTTCTGTCTGTTCGGCCGGAGCATGGCGGTGAACCCTGACGGGAGCATCATTACCCAAGCGCCGGAGGGAGCGCCGTATATCCTGAAAGCCGACATCTACCCCGGTTTGTGTGACCACATTCAAAAGCAGGCGTTCATGGGCAACCTCAGATGGCAGGGGGATCATCGCGGCGCGTCCTCACCGGAGACCGGCGGACTTGGGCGAGACAAATCGATGTACAGCTATCTTAAGCGGTAAAATGAAGATTGGAGGGTAAAGCATGTCGGATGTTTCAATAGATCATCTCTTTATAAAGGCTATTGGTCGTGCCGGAGTCCAATTTCCAGCGTCAAAACATGAGATATCAGCGTTACTTGGCGGAACAGAGCTCAAACTGTCTGATAATCACGTCGTCAGAGCTTCGTCCCTGGTGGACGCAATCGGACCGGACTATTTCGATAATGGGGCGGCATTTTTCTGCGCATATCACTCGGCGCTGTACCGCGATACATGGAGAAAAGAATTCTTGAGCGAATCCATATGAGTGATTGGAAGAAGGTTAGGGACATGCCTCCGCTGGACGACGAGGAGAGACGGGTTTTGGTCGATTCAGGCACAGAGGAGGCCGGCACGGGTAAATACGTGGATTTTTTCGAGGACGGCATTTACGTCTGCCGCCAGTGCGGCGCCCCACTGTATAGGTCCGATGACAAATTTGAGACGAGCTGCGGATGGCCGGGATTTGACGACGAAATAACCGGAGCGGTGGACATGCGCCAAGACCCCAATCCAGAAAGACCGTGGACGGAGATCCTGTGCGCGAACTGTCGCGGGCATCTCGGCCATGTCTTTGAAGGGGAGGGGTTTACCCCAAAAAATATAAGGCATTGCGTCAATTCACTCTCGATAGCGCACGTCGCGACGGAGAGCGCCCTGCTTGCAGGAGGGTGCTTCTGGGGCGTGGAGGAGATATTCAGGCAACTGGAGGGCGTTATTCTGACCGAGGTTGGATATGCGGGGGGAAGCGCCGTAAACCCAAAGTATGAAGAGGTAAAGAGAGGAAAGACCGGACACGCGGAGGTGGCTAAAATCGGCTTTGATCCCGCTGTCATCGATTATGCGGGCATCCTCAGGATATTCTTCGAGATACACGACCCTACCCAGAAAGACCGGCAGGGGGAGGATGTAGGGCATCAGTACAGATCGGCGGTGTTTTACTATGACGACAGACAGAGGCTGATAGCAGAGGCCACGATCTCACAGCTCAAGGCTAAGGGCATAGACGCTGTGACGGAGATAGTTCCCTTCGTCAATTTTTATCCTGCTGAGGATTATCATCAAAAGTATTTCGAAAAAAATCAGGATAAATTATCAATGTCCTGTCACATTCGAAGAAAAATTGATTGGGATTGATCGGTAAGCGCTTCCTTAAGGAACCACTGATTTAATAACCTTTGGTTACAATGACTGCATCTCACTCAAAGAACACTAAATCAGTGATTCCTTAAAAATCCATGTTTGGCTTGTGTGCAGGTGAATTTTCATCCAAGCCTCGCAGAAGTCGCCGCAATATGTCCGGCAAGTGTTGTCACAAATGTTTTAAGGCTGGTCATTGAAGATGGTGAAGAAAAATCATTCCCATTTGTTGTATTTTTTGGTGAAGTTATAACAGAGGCGACCGTGTAAAGCTGTTCTAACGTCAATTTCTGACAGAGTAATTCGTAACGTTTCAGGTATGAAGCGGATGTGAATTCACTGAATATAGGAAAATGTGGGGATTTATCCCTAATAGGAGAATTAGACTCTACAGTGTCCTCCACCAACATAAGCCAACCGACAAAGGGGCGAGGTTGCCGACCAAAAGCTCCTTCACGATATGCTGTCCAAAAATCGAGCGCGTTCCCTATGGCTTCTTCAGCGCGATTGTTGAAATTGTTTCCGAACGAAGGACCAACATGGCTTTTTAGTTCTATAGCCGCAATCAACTCGCCATTTTGAATAACCAACAAGTCCCAGAGTTTTGTCGGCCGAAAGAAACCAGGCAACGCCAGAACGGATCTTTGCTGATGTATATCCGTGTGTTCGTGCGCCTTTTTTTCATAATTGACCAGATCAATAGCCATAGCTACTCCCCCCAGAGAGAAGATATTTCTTCCTGGTTCAGGTCGTATAGTTTAAAAGTGGCTTTGTTGCAGGCATCCAGATCACGCATATTTGCGGCATGAATTAATTCCTGTCTTAGTCCCTCAGATACGTCCTTCCAGAAAGGGATACGGATACGCCTGATATATTGAGCCTGAAAACGTAAATACCCGCCGCGCATCTTCGTGGAATACGTTTCTATAAAGAGCTTGCTGACGCTTGATTGCAGTACAGCTTGCAGTGCTCGGAGGTTCCATATCTCCGAAATAACATAATAGATATTGTGATGAGGATAGAATTTACCCGAATCGTATACGACGTGAGCTTCCCCCTTAATATCCGGTATCAACAATTTTGGTTGATAGGTTAAATCCGGCCATATACGATCGATGGTTCTATACCAGTTTAGCGGCGTTTTTTGGGCGCAGTGACGTTTAGTTATTATTTCTTTATGATTCTCCAAATAGCGGGCTAATTTGGGATAATCCCCCAAAGCAACAAGTCCTCCAATATCAGTAAACGGATTGATTACTCCTCTGCCCTGCCAAATAATCTCCCCGGACTTAATATCGTGAGTCGTTACAAGAGGAAGTTTTCGATCCGGTTCTACATCAAAGGAATCAAAATCGCCAATGAAAACTTTGTCCGCGCCGGTAGCAACGCCAATACCAATTTTGCAACCAGTATCTTCAATTTGCGGCAGCCGATTCTCAATTAGACGAATAAGCTTAATTTGCCTGGATGTATCTAACAGCCACGGCTCGGAACCGTTTACTATCCCTCGCGTTTCTTCGACTGAGGAATCAGGAGGCAAGGTCTCGGAAGCGATCTCTGTTGATAGTCGAGTCAGTATATTCTTGTCTATTTTGGGTCGATGGACAATGCGCGTTACATCAGTCTTCGTTTTCGCTATGACTGTGATTGCGGGATAAGCGCTGACTTCAGAGTGAAAAACTTCAGCGCCTACCATATCTACGTAAGTTTTTAAATGGAACCCTTTTGAGATGAATTCTCTCAGTGATCTACCGTATCGATTTTTCATCCATCGGTCGGAACATATAAAACCAAGCGTCCCTCCTGAATTAAGCAAGGACAGAGAGCGTTCCATAAAGGGGACGTACAGATCCGCGCGATCACACATCGTTTTAAAAAGAAATCTATATTCAGATAATAATGCTTCTGATATCAATTCTTGCCTGACGTAAGGTGGATTACCGACAACATAATCGAAAAACGCAATTTGTGGCTCAAGGAGAAAATCGCCTTGAATCAGCCATCTGTTTGCCAGCTCGGACGCTTCAAAAGCCGAGATACCATTCGATTTCAGTCTTGTAATAACTGACCTATGTGTTGTCTCAAAAGTTGGCCGGTGTAATTCCACCGCCCGAATCGTATTTCCTAATTCTTCAAGAGAAGATGAATGACTTGTCGCATTAGCTCTCCAAGAGAGGAGTAAGCGATCAATTATCGGGAGGAGAAAATCGCCATTTCC
>JAISRE010000035.1 GCA_031273805.1 Synergistaceae bacterium
TAACTCTGGTACGTTGACGGATTGTGACGCGAGCTGCAGCTCCTCCTCCTCCGCCTCCTCCTCCTCCTACGCGGGCGGCATTGCGGGGTACAACTCTGGAGGTACGTTGACGGATTGCGATGCGAGCGGCAGGGTCATGGCCATAAACACAGCGTATCCCGACAGAGTGTACACGGGCGGGTTCATCGGGTATTACTATCCTGGAACCCTTCTTACTGGGGACAACAGATTCTCCCGAAGCGGCACGGGGCTGGCATGGGCAATAGGAAACGACCACAACGACAACATGGGCGTGATGTGGTATTGAGCGGGCTGGCTGATATCGCATAACCCGTCACTGAACGAACACCGCAGGCCCCGGGGAACGACCGAACCGGGGCCGCATCCTGTAAAATGCTTCTGAGTTATTTCGCCTTTGCGTTTTATGCAAACGAATCAATAGCATTTTGAAGGATATAGAACGTTCCCATTTTTCTGGCATTGGCAAGCCGGAACCGTTGAAACATGAACGGCATGGTTTCTGGAGTAGGCGAATTGACGATGTGAATCGGATTGTTTATAAAGTGAAACGAACAGATAGTTATCATCCAGTGTGGAACACATTATGATGATTAGCTGAAGAAGGTCTATGGGTCCTCCGGTCAAGCCGGAGGACGACAGGGGGAGCTTAAACAAAAATTGCTCCCCGCTGGACAGTAACCGCAGGCTATTCACGGGGGAAGATACTGCAGAACGGGGGTTTACGGAACTCCTGATAAATATGGTAAAATAGTCGCGGTCGAATGACTCGGCCGCGACGGAGGATGATCGATAGATGTTCAAAGGCGTGCTCAAAGCCTTGGGGCTGGACCCCAACCATAGAATTGTGGCAAGATACAGGAATACGGCGTCCGCAATAGGTCTTTTGGATAAAGACATTCAGCGGCTTTCAGACGAGGAACTGAGAAAATCGGTTGATTTTTTCAGAGACAGGCTCTCAAATGGCGAGTCACTCGACGATATTCTGCCCGAGGTGTTTGCAAGAGTCAGGGAGGTATCGACCCGTAAGCTTGGCCTGCGGCACTTCGATGAACAGCTGATAGGCGGCATGGCGTTGCATGAACATAAGATAGCGGAGATGAAGACAGGGGAGGGAAAGACCCTTGTCGCGACGTTGGCAGTTGTGCTGAACGCCATAGAGGGGTTGGGTGTTCATGTCATAACGGTCAATGATTACCTGGCTCACCGCGACGCGGAGTGGATGGGTCCGATCTATGACGGTATGGGACTCTCAGTCGGCGTCATCTCCCCCTTCATGGATCAAGCGGATAGGGCGCTTGCCTATAAAGCTGACATAACCTACGGCACTAACAGCGAGTTCGGTTTCGACTATCTGCGCGATAACATGGCTCACTCCCTCGATGCTCAAGTTCAGCGAGGACATAACTTCTGCATAGTCGATGAGGTGGACTCCATCCTCATAGATGAGGCCAGAACGCCTCTCATTATCTCAGGGCCGTCCGAGGACAATATAGAGCCGTACAGAAGAGCCGATTCCGTCGCTCGTTCGCTTCACAAGGGAAATGACTACGAGATAGACGAGAAGGAGAGGAATATCGCTCTGACCGAGGAGGGAATCGCGCACTGCGAGCGCCTGCTCAACCTCCCTGAGCTCTTCACGGACTACGCAAACACCGAGCTTGCGCATAAGATCACACAGAGCCTCAAGGCTTACAATCTCTTCCAGCGCGATGTTCATTACGTTGTCAAGGATGGTGAAATCGTCATAGTTGACGAGTTCACCGGACGCCTTATGGTCGGCCGCCGTTATTCCGAGGGACTCCATCAGGCCATAGAGGCTAAGGAGCGGGTTCAGATAGGGCGTGAAAATCAGACGCTTGCCACCATCACCCTTCAGAATTACTTCAGGATGTACAGTAAGCTATGCGGCATGACAGGCACGGCGCTGACCGAGGCTGAGGAGTTCAAGGAGATTTACGGGCTTGAAGTCGTGACCATACCCACTCACCTGCCCATGATAAGGATTGATCACCCTGACGTCATATATCGGACGAAGCAGGAGAAGTTCGCGGCGGTGGCGGAAGAAGTGGGGGAGAGCTATGAGAAAGGACAGCCGGTCCTAGTCGGCACGTCGTCCATAGAAAATTCCGAGAAGATGAGCCGCTTGCTCAAGGCCATGCGAATACCGCATAATGTCCTGAACGCCAAGGTACACGACAAGGAGGCTGCTATCGTGGCTCAAGCCGGGCGCCTCAGTGCTGTTACAGTGGCGACAAATATGGCTGGCCGAGGCACCGATATAGTGCTTGGCGGAAATGCGGACTTCATGGCGCGCGACGAATCCTCGAAGCGCGAAATAGAACATGGTTCAGCGGAATATGAGGAGCTGCTGAAATCTTTTAAGGCTCAATGCGCCCTCGAGCATGAGAGGGTCGTAGGGCTTGGCGGGCTCAGGATAGTCGGTGTTGAGAGGCATGAATCCCGGAGGATAGACAATCAGCTGAGAGGCCGGTCCGGCAGACAGGGAGATCCCGGGGAGAGCCGTTTCTACGTGGCTCTCGAGGATGATCTGCTGAGACTGTTCGGAGGCGAACGGGTTCAGGGAATAATGACAAAGCTCGGTATGGCGGAGGGAGAGTCGATAGAACACTCCCTGCTTTCCAAGACGATAGAGGGAGCGCAGAAGAAAGTCGAGTCGATGCACTTTGACATAAGAAAACAGCTGCTTTCCTATGACAACGTCATGAACCAGCAGCGCGAGGCGGTCTACAAGGAGAGGGCCTCTATACTCGGAGATTCGGATATAATAGGGCGCACGCGAGGCATAATGAGCGATACCTTGGTTTCGGTGGCGGAGAGCGCATTCGCCAATCCTCAAGAACCAGCGATTCACGCTGTCAGGACTCGCCTGAAGGCGCTATTCTGGCCGGGTATGGAGAGCAATATGGATGGGGTGGAGATACAGGAGGATATACCAGACGCCCTGGCTAAAATGCAGGCTGAGCTCGGCGCTCGCTTTGAAAAAAAAGTTGCCGAACTGGGAACGGAGACTGCGTCTCAGCTATTCAGGTTTGTCCTGCTCCAGGTTTTAGACGCAAGCTGGAGGGAGCACCTTCTCGGCATGGATGAGCTGCGCCGTGGCATAGGATTGCGCGCGATAGGGCAGAAGGATCCTCTTCTCGAGTATCAGTTTGAGTCATATAACCTCTTTCAGCAGATGCTGGAGGGGGTACGCGAGAAGGTGACGGAGTACTCCATGCGGGTGGCGGTGGTCTCCAGGGAGAGCGAATTCTCCTCCAGGAGGGCTATGCGTGAAGGACGGGACATGCTCCTGCCAGGACATAACTTCGAGTCCTCCCTGGATGCCGGCGAGAGCCGCACACAGCCTGCGCGTCGCGGACCTAAGGTTGGAAGGAATTCCCCATGTCCGTGCGGCAGCGGCAAGAAGTATAAGCACTGCTGCGGCAGGGCGGAGCCTGTTAGAGGAGATATGAAATCGTCGGTTTAGTCTCTCAATCTACATTTTGCATTTGTAGATGCCAGTTTTTCGGTCTTTGCCCTTTAACACTCTGATAATAACTGATAAAGTGTCAAAAAATGAATTTTTCGCGGATGGAGGTCATCATGAGACGCAAAGAGGTGATTTTATACGCCCTGCTGTTGTGTTCTTTACTCGCTTCTCGTTTGTATGCCGCTGATAATGTCAGTGATTGGGATGTATCCGCTGAGATAAAGCGACTTTACAGAGAAGCTCCGTCTCTTGCCGCTTTCCCGGATGTTGACGGGGTTGTGTGGATGAGTTCCTACAATTATACCCTTATGCCTGACGGGGCCATGAGGAGGATTCATAGATTTCTCATATTACTGGGGAATGAGACAAATGAAGGGATGAGCTCCCGTAAAATTCCACGGCCTTCCGACGAGGGAGCTGTTATGGATATTATCGGGGCGGCTTGGTATAACCCGTCCACCGGAGAAAAAATGGGCGATCTGGCCCGTGAGAGCTACGATGCTGACGGCATAAAGGGAGAGATTGTCGTCTTTCCGGACTCGGCTCAGGGTAGAGTGGTGGCAGTAGAGACAGTGGTTTCAGCGCCGGGGAGATATTTTCTGGACGACGTTCTTACTCTGGCAGGGGAACTTCCTATATGGGAACAGACTATCAGTGTGGAAATTCCTGACGGAATAAATCTATACTGGGAGGGATTCGGCGTCAGGGAACCTGAGCGGAGGGAGAATCGCGGCGCGGAAATCATAACCTGGACAGTTATGAATCAGCCAGTCTGGCGGAACTCCGGGGTATTGGACGAGAGGTGTCCCACACTCATATTCAGTCTCCAGCACGGGTTGATGACTCACCTGAAAAATTTGAAGGAGATGGAAAACTTGTTTCGCGCTCCGTCTCTTCCAGCGGCGATATCTTCGTCAAGGGGCAATTTGAGCAGGGCTGTCGCAAGTCTTGCTGCTTATATGTCGACGAAACTCATACCGCCCGATGAGTATGAACCCAGTTTAGTCAGGGATAACTCTTATATAAGCGATGATGGTCCGTGGACGGCATGGGAGCAGGTGATAATAGCCTCTAAATGGATGACCTCTATGGGCTTTGACGCTCGTCTATTTTGGGCTCAGACACTGCCTGTCGGCTCAGATGGGCCCACGTCCTATGCGCTATGGCGTGAGCCGGTGCTCAAGATCGCGGATAACAAAGGAAACGAGATCTTTTTCAAGTCCTCCCGAACCGAGGATTTTGAAAAATTGCATCCATCCCTCTACGGGGCTGTTATCTACAGGGCAAACGGCGCAAATTTGGAAAGACTGGCGCTGCCGAGAGGTTCTGCCTCTGATCATCAGATCCTTCAGATGTGGAAGCTCTCTATTGACGAGATGGGGATAGCCACAGGTACTCTCGATCTCACGGTCACTGGCGCCTGGGTTGATATCCTCTCTTTGTATGTGGAGCCGACACTTGAATATATTGGGCCGTTGTTGCTGGAGAATATATATTTCAACATGCCTGGGCTGAGCGTCGAGCCGAGATCTCTCAAGGCCCTTGCCTCTGGATACAGAGTGAACTTCGATGTTCGCGCCGCACTTGGTATTGTATCCGGAAACGATATCCTTTTCAGAATACCCGGCGGGATACCGAATTGTTTCAGGGACATACCGGACAGTGGTTCAAAGTACTCTTTCAAGTTTCCGTTTGTCTTCGAGCAAAACTCGATCATATCCACTCCAAAGAACTATAGGGTCCTGTCACTTCCCGGCAAGGTCCAGATTGGTGATTCAAAGGCAATGTTGGAGGGGTCTGTCGTACATTGGACAAAAAAGGGACAGGCGGAGGCCATGAACCGCTGGACCGTCAGGTCCTCGAGTATAGATGAGTATTTGTCGGGCAGGGTGAGCGAGCAGTTGGCTATCGTTTCAAGTTGGTCCGAGCTTACAGTGCCGCTGCGCAAATAAATTTACAAGAATTTATAATAAAGTATGAAATTTCGGAGGTCCTTGCTATGGAGAACAAAAAAGATCAGTTAGTGAATGTTATTAAATGTGCCGTGGAAAGGGTTGCTGCGGAGCGAAATGTAGCCCTGCCGGAAGATTTCTCTGTCCTGCTTGAGAGACCTAAGAGGGCGGGCCAGGGGGATTGGGCAACAAGCACGGCAATGAAACTGTCTAAGGTGTTCTCTGTTTCTCCGATGGAACTTGCTGGTGAAATAGTGAAAAATGTGGAGCTGGGTGATCTGGTAGCGTCTGTTGATGTGGCAAAGCCCGGTTTCATGAATTTCACACTGACGAACAATTGGATTGTCGACGCGCTTGTCAATGTTCTTTCGCACGGTGAGAATTACGGCCGCAACAATTACGGCAATGGGCGCAGAGTTCAGGTCGAGTTTGTAAGCGCCAACCCGACTGGCCCGATACACCTTGGACATGGGCGCGGAGCTGCCGTTGGCGACATAATGTCGTCCATACTCGCGTTTTCAGGGTGGGAGGTCGAGCGAGAGTATTACATCAACGATGCCGGGTTGCAGATGGAAAATCTGGGGCGTTCCACTCAGTCGAGATATTTTGCCATTCTAGGTAAGGAAAATCAGGCGCCATTTCCCGAGGATGGCTATCCGGGTGATTATATAGACGACATAGCCCGAGAGATAATACAAGAACACGGAGATTCTTTTATTGCGCGTCCGCTTGATGAGACGCTGGATTTTTTCAGAGACGCAACGTGTGAAAGAGTCCTTAAGATGATACATGCCGATCTCTTAGATTTTGGAGTTAACTTTAACGTCTGGTTCTCTGAAAAATCTCTTTACGCAGATGACCTGGTTCAGAGGACGATAGAGCGCCTCAAGTCGCGCGACTACGCGTATGATAAGGATGGAGCGGTCTGGTTCAAGGCCACTGCGTTCGGAGACGACAAGGATCGCGTAATGATACGCAATAACGGAGTTCCGACCTACTTTACCTCCGATACAGCGTATCTGCTGAATAAATATGAGCGCAAGTTCGATTTTCTCATATATGTGTGGGGCGCCGACCATCACGGCTATGTTCCGAGGATCCGCTCCGTGAACAAGGCGCTGGGCGCCTCTGACGAGAGTCTTGAGTTTATGCTGATACAGTTTGTCAGTCTTTTGAGAAACGGTGTTCCAGTTTCGATGTCTAAGAGGGCCGGTACTTTTGTAACGCTTCGGGATGTCATGGATGAGGTTGGCCGCGATGCGACACGATTTTCCTTCGTAAACAGAAAGTGTGACTCTCACCTGGATTTCGACCTCGAGGTCGCGAAACAAACCTCGTCTGACAATCCAGTCTACTATATTCAGTACGCTTACGCGAGAATATGCAGCATACTGCGGGAGGCTGAATCTCGCGGCATAACGATTCCCGATGTATCCGACGTTGACCTGAGCGTCATCAGCGAGCCGTGCGAGGTTCGTCTTGTAAAGGAGATATCCCGCTTTCCGGAGGAGGTGCTGAAGGCGGCGCAAAATCTGGAGCCGCATCGGATAGCCTTCTACCTTACAGGGCTCGCAGAGGCGTTCCACTCGTTCTACAATACTCTTAAGGTATTGGGCGAGCGTGACGACGTGATGAAGGCCAGGTTGCTTTTGTCTCTGTCCTCCAGGATAACCATCGCGAGCGCATTGAATCTGCTTGGTGTAACTGCTCCGGAGAAAATGTAAAATGCCGAGACTGCGTTGGATTCTGTTTTATGCATTTGCTCTCTTTATCCTTGCAGTCACGGTGGTAACGTTCTTCAAAGAGGTAAATAGAATAGATCGTCTCTCATCCGTGTTGGAGAGCAGGATGGAGGAGCTTGTCGAAACCACCAGAAAAAACCAGGAGCTTCAGGAGAAGATAAGTTATTATACGACGCCCTCCGGTATTGCTTTTCTTGCGAGAGAGGAGTTCAACCTGGTTAAACCCGGCGAAAAGATATATCGGATTGAAATAATCTCAGATGACATCTTGCGTAAAGACTAATCAGGATATAAAATATAAAGTTGTTATCCCTGCCTCTTAGGCATAAGAGGCCGTAGGAGTCACATGACTCAAAAGACCACGGGGAGGAGGTGAAATACGTGCGGCTTTACGAATTAACAGTCATTCTTGCCGCTGAGTTGGATGATCACAAGGCGGCAGTGGAGGAGATCACGGAGGTCGTGCGCGGATTGGGTGCGGAGGTAGATCGTATAGATCTCTGGGGCAAAAAGCGTTTTGCTTACCCGATCAAGAAACAGCAAGAGGGTTTCTACGCGCTTATCACTATGAAGATGGCGCCGGATCAGATCAAGGAACTCGATAGAGTTCTCGGTCTGCGCGTTTCTGTGTTGCGCCATCTTGTTGTAGTAGCGGACGCTGAATAGGAGCTAAGGTATGTCGAGAGGATTCAATAGAGTGATTTTGATGGGCAATCTCGCGCGCGACCCGGATATAAGGCACACGCCCAGCAAACAGAAGGTTGCCCGTATAACGGTTGCGATAGGACGTCAGTGGAAAAACAAAGTTACGGGAGAGCTTCAATCGCACACTGATTTTATACCAGTAGTCGCATGGTCGTTTCTTGCGGATATATGTGATCGCTACCTGCGCAAGGGAAAGCCGGTTCTGGTGGAGGGACGTATGCAGGTACGCGAGTACGAGGACCCGAAGGGCGGAGGCCGCAAGTGGGCCACGGAGGTAGTGGCTGAAAACTTGACACTGCTCCCGTCCGGACGAAGAGAAGATGAAGCTTATGGCGATATTCCCGCGCCAAGGCCACAGCAGCAGCAACAGTTTCCTCAACAGTCTCCTCCGGGTGCGGCGTCATCTTATAGCCCTGGCGGCGACGTTGGAAGTCTCAGGGACGATGACGACTTTGAGGAGGATTTCCCGCTGGATTTCTCGGACATAGGTGATTCTCAGGATGGGGGTCACGATGTCGAAGTCCCGTTTTAGGGAACCACTGAAGCCTTTTTGAACAATATAGGGGAGTTGAAAAATAAAATGGATAATCAATTCAGGAAGCGTCGCAAGCGCCGCCCAAAAGTATGTCACTACTGCGTTGATAAAATTGTGCACGTGGACTACAAGGAATCGGAGAAGCTGCGCAGATATATTACGGACAGGGGCAAGATTGTTCCCAGGAGAGTAACAGGGACCTGTGCAAAACACCAGAGACAGCTCACACTGGCGATCAAACGGGCTCGTTTTCTCGCTCTTCTGCCTTTCACTTCCGATTAAGCGAGACATCTGACAAAGAGAGGGGAGGGCTGCAGCTCTTCCCTCTCTTGATTTTTTTTATCTGTTTAATACTCCGGGGGATTAAAATGTATCAAGTATCTGTTATCAGAGACTGGCTAATATATACAATAATGGGATTTTTGCTTTTTACAATCGGCTTGTTGGCGCCTGCTCTTGCCTTGCCTTTGATGTTGATTTACCCTTTTCCGTTTGCCTCGCTTTATTATGAGAGAGGTATATTGCCGGCTCTTGTAAGCGCGCTTACAGCTTCCGCAGCCCTTGTTCTATTTATTCCTCCGTTTTTTTCGTTGATTTATTTTATAGTGTTTGGACTCTCCGGCATTCTTATCGGTTTGTCGGCACGAAAAATACTCGCAGCTGCCGAACTTTTGCCGGTGGCCGTTATAGCCGCTTTGACCGCCAAGCTGTTGTCGGCATTTATAGTATTCAGAATTTCCGGCGTCAATCTTATGGCTCCGGATGCGTCAGAGCTCGAAAGGACACTCCTGCCGCTGGTGGAGTCCGGCGCGCTCAACTTATCCGGGGTGGATGTCGAGCATATGCGTGCGGAGATACCCAATATCATAAATTATCTTATCATGCTGATACCGTTCAGCATGATTCTTTTCTCGACGGTTGAGGTGTTGGTATCTTTATATATAGTCTCGTTCGTTCATAGCCGTCGCACTGGAGAGGTCTTCTTTTCACTGCCTCCGTTTGGGTCGTGGAGTTTCCCCAGAAATATTTTGCTGGCATTTGCCGCAGGATTTATATGCGCAAACATATCGGATGGCGAATCCTACTACATACTTCGTCAGGTCGGTCTGAACCTCAATGCTCTGACCAGGACATTTTTCATTTTGCAAGGACTCTCCATGGGATATTATTTTATGGAGCGACGAGGTTTTTCTAAAATCTTAAGAGCTGTTATCATAATACTGACTCCACTGATATCGGTTTTGGGGGATGTTTATGCTACATTTGGATTACTGGATATTATCTTCAATTTCAGAAAAAGAGTGAGGGGATTGGGAAAATGAAGGTTATATTGACTCAGGATGTAAATAAGGTCGGCGCTAAGGGGGAGCTTGTGGAGGTAGCGGATGGGTTCGCAAGAAATTTTCTCTTTAAGAAGGGTTTGGCGGTTGAGGGAGCAGGAGGTAAATTGCGTGAATGGGAGGAGTCCCAGAGGGCAAAGAAAAATCGCGAGACGAAGCTTGAGAGGACCGCTATCGAAGTAAAGAAAAAAATTGGCGGAAAGAAGGTCGTTGTCGCAATGAACGCGGGTGAGGAGGGAAGGCTTTTTGGGAGCGTGACGTCGCACCAGATAGCCGATGCTTTGGAGGAGCAGTATGATATTTCCGTCGACAAAAAGGACATCAAGCTGGAGGAGCCAGTAAAACAACTGGGCCTGTATCCTTTCAAGATAAAACTTTACTCTGGCGTCGAGGTCGATCTTATGCTTGAAGTAAAGGCGGGATAGCCTTGGCCGATTATGGGTTGATGGACCGAATCCCTCCGAATAACCTCGATGCGGAGCGCGCTGTGTTGGGCGCCGCGATACTAGACAGGAATGCCCTCATGATTGTGGTGGAGACGCTGCGCCCCGCTGACTTCTATGATCCAAAACATATCATGGTATTCGAGGTCATTGCGGACATGGCTGAAAAGGATAAGGCCGTCGATCAGTTGACGTTTCAGGAGGAACTTTCACGCCGTAATCTGTGGGATCGCCTTGGAGGACCGTCTTTCACCGCGATGTTGGTCGATGCGGTTACGACCACGGCCAACGTCGATCACTACTGCTCTATTGTACGCGATAAATCAGTTCACCGAGCTCTGATACGGGTTGGAGCGGAGATAACGCGCACCGGTTACACGGAGGACATGGATTCCTCCGATGCTCTTGCCGACGCAGAACAGAAGGTATTTGAGGTGGCTCGTCACGGCGCTAAGTCGTCTTTGAAGAGTATCGCCGCCGTTGTCGTCGGAGCTTTCGATCAGATAGAAAGAAGCATACAGGAGGGAGTATCCGCTAACGCGGTGCCGTCAGGGTTCAGTGATTTAGACGCCATCACTGGAGGATTTCAGCAGGGGAGCCTCAATATAATCGCAGCGCGTCCGTCTATGGGAAAGACTGCTTTTGCTCTCAATATAGCGACACACGCAGCCGTAATGGAAGGCATCCCGACGCTGATATTCAGCCTTGAGATGTCCGCAGAGCAGATTGCCGCCAGGATGCTGAGCTCACAGGCCAGAGTGAACACGAAGGAGCTGCAGGAAGCCGGGAGATTCAGCAATGAGCAGTGGAACTCACTCACCGATGCTGTAGCGCAGCTCAGCGCTTCTCCAATATTTATAGATGACAGCTCCACGTTATCCGCATTCGAGCTTCGCTCTCGCTGCCGCCGCTTTATGAGCAAGTACGCTGGCAGGAGAAGTCTTGTCATTATCGACTACCTTCAGCTGCTGTCGGCCGCCGCGAAGAGAGTTGAAAACAGACAGCAGGAGGTTGCGGACATATCGAGATCCCTAAAGGGAGTGGCTAGGGAGTTTGAAGTGCCGGTAATTGCGCTCTCTCAACTTTCGAGAGAGGTCGAGAAGAGAGGGACAGGTAAGCGCCCTGTCCTTTCGGACCTGAGAGACAGCGGCGCTATAGAGCAGGATGCGGATGTAGTTGCGTTTCTTTACAGAGCGGCTTATTATCAGCAGGATAATGACTCCAGCGACAATACGGCCGAGCTTTCAATACAGAAGCACAGAAACGGACCTACCGGGAAAGTACAGTTGGTGTTTTACAGGGAATTCTCCAGATTTGAGAACAGTACGCGTTTTAGAGGGTAATTGCGGGCCGGACATTTTATAATTTTTTTTGAGCCTTGTACATATATACACTGCTTACTTGCAAAAAATGATTTACAGTAAGAGTTAGGAGGCGTTACAGTGGCTGACAAGATGTGGGATATCCTTCGTTTTTTAAAAAACCCTGAGGGTGAAAATCTCAAGGACAGCAGCTCGAATCCAAGCGCGGAGGCTGAGAAGCGTCAGATAAACGCGCAACTTTCTGGCGCTTTGGAACGTGCCGCTCTGGCAATTGATAAGGTTTTGAGTAAACAGGAACAGGAACAGGAAACAGAAGCATACAGCGTTGGCGCTGAAAATACTTTTTTGACCGGAGAACCCGACACATATCCAGTTGTGGAGAGCCCCGATCTGGAGGAGTCTGAAGCGGCCTCACTCCCGGAGAAGCTCCAGGAGGTCCCAGAGACGCCTGAGGAGACTCTGGTTATTGAAGCGGAGAGCGCGCGGGCTGAGGTTGTGCCGGAGTCAGTCGAGCCGGATGTCTCTTCCGAGCGGGAGGAGTTGCGCGAAGAGAATGATGGAGAGTTGCTTCGCATCTCCATTCACCTGATAAAGCCGAACCCATTTCAGCCGAGAAAAGTCATGGGCGAAAGTGAGCTCAATGAGTTGTCACAGTCTATCAAGGAGTTTGGCGTACTTCAGCCCATACTTGTCAGACGAGTGGATGACGGTTATGAGCTTATCGCGGGAGAGCGCAGATTGAGAGCCGCCTCACTTGCGGGGCTTGCGGAGATTCCCGCGATGATCGTGGAGACTGAGCCTGTAACACAGCAGATCATTGCCCTGGTGGAAAACATTCAGAGAAAGAACCTGTCCGCGATAGAGGAGGCGTTGTGTCTCAATGATATACTTTCCAAGACGGGGTGGAGTCAGACTGAGTTATCAGGGCGTATGGGGCGGAGTCAGGCGTCTATAGCCAATAAATTGAGACTCCTGAGATTGGACCAGGCGGTTCAGGAGCTGGTGATATCGGGAAAACTCGGTGAGAGGCAGGCCAGATCTCTGCTGAGCCTTTCGACTGACGAGCAGAAACAGCTGGCGCAGAGAGCGATAGATGAGGAACTGAGCGCTCGCGCGCTTGAGTTATTGGTTGAAAACTGGAACAGTCGGGATCGTACCCCACGGACGAAAGTCAAGAAAAATTCGACGGACGGGCCGGCAGCGGAGCTTCTTGATGATATAGCCTCCATTGTAAATAAGCATAAAGGGCGGGGTATTTCAGCTCAATGGAAGATAAAACAGATGAACCAAGATTCGCTTATTGTCGAAATAATTGTGGACTTGGCAGATGAAAAAACAGATGAGGCAGAGGAAGTTTTCGGATGATCTCGGTATTCTCAAAAGATACAACTAAGAAAAGGTCCGCAAAATATAAAAATTCTGGAAGAGTAAAAAAATCATTCTGGGAAAATCTGTTGTGCGCAGAAAAATGGGTCCTGTATATTGCATTTTTCATATCATTTTCTTTTCCCAACCTGATATTCTCCGGCAGACACTGGTTTGACACCCTGCATTTGATGAAGTGGTTTGTGACCATGGTTCCAGTGGGGGCGCTAGCTCTCATAGTTGGATGCGGTGTGGCTGCATTTGGCGCCAAGCGCATGAATTTCAAACTCGATCCATTTGCCATGTTATGGCTCTTGCTTCTGGTTTTAGTGACTGCCCAGCCTGTTTTTATAAAGCTGTCGTCTATATCGACATACGCCAAGGAGTGGTTTTACTTTGCGTCGCTTTTTGCTGTTTATGTATTGGCCTACAATCTGTGGGATGACGGCAGATTTCACAGGGTTCTGCTTTGGGGAAGCAGCGTAAACGCGTCCATCAACGTGCTCTTCGCCGAGCTCCTGATCAGGGGCAGGAATTCAGGTATCCCGTTTATTCTGGATGTGCCGGGGAATTACATAGGTAACACGGCACAGCAGGAGATGTTTGGGCTCTGGATGGCAATGGCAATTCTGAACTCATATTTTCTGCATATCCACTACGCAAGCGAGTTGACGTATCGTTTGCGGCTGTCCAAACAGTCTGATAATCAGAGGGCTGAAGTCTCATCGGGCAAAGGTTACAGGATAATTCCGATATCGCTCATGTTCTTGAATTTATTTTTCCTTATCGTCAATACTTGGGGGCTGTGGAGCTCAACAACCAGAGGAGCTATATTATCGATTTTTGTCGCTGTCGTTATTCTGATGATTTGTTTCTGGAGAAATGGAGAAAAGGCTGCTTTCAGGCAATCGCTTATCATGTCAGGAATAGTTGCCGCGATCCTCGTTGTTGTCCTCATTGGCAGTCTGTTACTTGGTATCGGAAGGGGAGCATCTCTGATACATAAAATTACAGACATGATACAAAACCCCGGTACTTTCGGCGGCAGGATAAGCATATGGAGAACCAGTATAGAGGTGTACCTCAAGAAACCCCTGACCGGCGTGGGCTTGGGGCAGTATAAATGGCACTTTCTGGACGGTCAGAGGTTGATGTATAAAAATCATCCCGAGCTGATCGATGCGGATGGATATAGCTGGCAGTACACGTATTGGGCACACAGTGAGTACCTGCAGTGGCTTTGTGAGACCGGCCTCATCGGAGTTTTACTGCTCTCGCTCGTTGCCGTTTGGTGGTTTTACGGTTTTTTCAGCGCGCTTATTAAGCGAAAACACCTTCCTCCAGAGGCGCTGTGGGGATGCGCAATGCTCTTCCTTTTGTGGTTTGACGCCGTATTCAGCAGGCCGTTTCACAGGATAGAGAATTCCGTATGGATGGCGCTTGCTTTTGCGCTTGCGAACAGATCTATTTTACCGAGCAGGTTGAAATTTACCGACATAGAGAGTGAGTTTGTGTACAAGTGCTTCGGCGGCCTTATGGCTGTTGTTGCGGTAGCTGGTTTTGTCTTTATCGGTGGAGGTGTAAGGGGGGACAAGATGTTGTATCGCGCCATCGTGTTGCCTAGCAGTTTACAAGTTAAATTTGACCTGCTCAACGGTGCTGAGCGTTATCTAATGTCCCGGGACGACGCGAGAGAACAGAGGGCAGAGCTTAATATAGTTATTGGAATACAGCAGAAGAATCGGCAGACATATCAGAAGGGTTTGGATGATCTGTACCGCGCCTTTGAGAGGCGTCCAACGTCGAAATTGCTCTTTGAGCTGCTAGATCACGCCAGGCAGCTGAATGACGATCAAACATTACAAAAAGCGGCTGTATATCTGCATCCTAATATGATTAAGGTTAGACAATCTCAAGATGTCTTATCAAATTAAAAAACACGGAGACATCGCCGGATGCGCTGCGCATAAAGAGGCTTTTACCCTGATTGAGGTATTGTTGGTTCTGGGTATAGCTGGGATGATATTGGCAGCGGGCGTTGCCCCGCTCACCTACACTATAAGGACGATATCAGACGCTCGCCAGAATTTTACAGCCAATAACATGGAGCGCACTGCCGTAAACAGAATTTTTCAGGATGTAAGGGAGTCCATAGCGCTTAACGTTCAGTCTCCCCTATTCATAGTGCATCGTGACGGTCTTGGCGGCAAGGGCAATGATCTGTTGATGGTGTGGACGATTACGCCATCTTATGCAAATGCGTCTATAGGGAGCGTAGTCTATGGATTTCCGCAGAGGACGGTTCTGGGCGACGATCTGGAGGATGGCATTTACAGATGGGTTTTGTCGGACGATACACTTCCCGGTTCTCTCAATCCTGAGGATCTGAAGCCGGAGGCAGCGCGCCTTATACTGCGCGGACTCAAGGGCGTCTCGTTTAATGTCCTTAGCGGTTCCTCGTGGGAGGAGAGTTACAGTGGTCCTTTGCCGAAGGCATTCCGCGTGACTCTCCAATATGATGAAGGAGACGTTGTGTATGAGGACATGCTGCCGAGCTTCTAGGGGTGGGTTCGTTTTAGTTACCGTTCTCCTGATTTCCACACTGATGCTTGGGTCTGCCACATCGTACGCATGGTTTGCCAGGCAGGAGATGAGGAGGGTCTCGGACGAGGAGTTTGCTATGGTGTCAAGGGGGTTGGCCATGATTGCGTGTCAGGAGGCGGCAGAGTGGATAGCCGGAGACAAAAATGAATATGACTCCAGACACGAGCTCTTTTACTCGCCGAATTTTCCTCTCGAAATGTTTTACGGAGAGTGGCTGGTGAGTATAAAGATTGATCCGCAGGATGACCGTATCTCAATCAACGATATCTTTTTACCTGATGGAATTACGATGAAAAACGAGTACACTTATGCATGGCAGCAGATCTGGAGAATGGTGGCAAATGACGAGATTGCGGTTTTGCTTCAGGATTATCTTGACAAGGATACTACACCTCGTCCAGGAGGAAGGGAGGATACATACTTCCCAAACCGAAAGATAAGCGACTTCAGCGAACTGCTGCGTCTTCCCGAGATTAAGCCTGCTATATTGTACAGCAGGAGCAGCGCAGAGATGAAAGTCGATAGCTTTTTTACAATTTACGGAGATGATAAAATTAACATTAACCTCGTGCCAAAAGAAGTTCTTGCGATACTGGATCCGGATATTGGGAGCGACGCAGCGGAATCGATAGCGGAATATCGGATCGAAAATGACATCAAAAACGCGCGTGACCTGGTTAAAATACCTGGATTCCCTCAGACTGCCGGTACGAGGCTTAACAGTGTAATAGGCTATAAGAGCAATTATTTTCTGGTTCGTATGAACGTGCAGCTGGATTCACGAGAGCGCAATTTTCACGTGATGTTGAAGCGTGGCGAGGGCAAATGTCAGATAGTCTATTGGAGAGAGTAGCCGCTTATGATGAAAAAAAAATCTAAATCGCACAGATTTATGCGCTTGGCGGGCAATGCCGGAAGGATATCCTCTTACGGCGGAAGCAGAGTGTTGCTTTATTCTTTCAGGAATATATCGACTCACTCCTTCTCATTTCCGTTCTCGGGAATGTCAAAGGTGAGAGAGGCCTTGAGGATTCAGTTCAGGCCACTGCTGGGGGATGCGGTTTCAAATATCTCCATCATTCCTCTTTTCGTCAATGTCGGGAAAAAATTGTCATCGGGCTGTGTCTTTCTGCTTTTGGGTGATGAGACGAATGCCATAGAGGAGACTATGTCCGGGGTCGGAGGCGATTATAGCGTTTGGCCCGCGCCGATGGCATTTGCTGCCGAGGTGGGGGGCAACGGCTTAGTGATATGGTCAGATGAAGAGTTCATCGCCACGCTCTGGCTCAAGGATTGGACTCCCATGTTCTATAAGGCGGTAGATAAGAACAAAAGCAGTGTCGACGACGAGAAACTGACAGCTCTGGAGTACATCGAGCAGAGCGGCGAGCGCGTCGAACAGATTCTGCTGCTGGATAGTGAGGATATTACCGATGATGATATCCAGGCGTGCGGCGCAAAGACGCTTTCGTTATGTTCCGCGTATGAGCAGCTTGACCTTTCCAGTAAAGGGACGAATCTTCTCGAACGCAGGGAGCGCCTTGTCGGAATCATGTCGAGGGCCGCAAAAACCGCAGTGGTCTCTGGTTTTATCTTTCTTCTTGCAGTGTGCGGCATATATGCCTATCACTCATCACTCTTGTCGTCAGGGGCTACAAATGCGGAGTCGGTATATGAGGCGTCTTTTGGAGAGCGCTCACGGCAGCCTCTCAGTTCTGCTCAGTCCAAGCTCCGTTCCGTTAGTACAAGTGAGACCGATAACTCGCTTCAGGCCATATTGAGGGATGTAACAGATGTTTGGGACAAACTCGGGGCTTCTGCGGACATTACGATCGAAACTTTGAGCTATGGTTCTGAGACCACCAGCATTCTCGGCACCGCCAAGAGCAACGAGTCCATTCAGCGGCTCCGCAATCTCCTGGAGGAGCAGGGATACTCGCCCAGGACGGAGAACATACAGACTATTCCGGGTGGGGATATGCGCTTCAACATGAATATAACGAGAGGGGGAGCCAACATATGATCAGCCTGAATGAAATTATGGAGACCCCCGAATCTCGCAGAATACTCCGTCTTTTCCTGATTGCCGCTGTGATATGGGCTGCTTTCTTTGTCTTTGCGGTTCAGATAGTCGAGGTCAACAGGAGGCTTGCGCTTGACCTCAATGTGAGCGACAGGATAATCGACGCGGGGATGCGATACAGGGCGTATCCGAGGACGGGACAGGCTCAGACCGCAAGAAGTACAGAGGAACCTCTCGGCGTCTTGACTCAGATAGTTGACACTCTGGCTCTCAAGGACAGAATGCAGCAGCTTCAGTCAAATGCCTCCGGAGTGCTTATTCAGTTCGAGCGCATCTACGGACAGGAGATGCAGGAATTTTTATCCACAGTGGAGAGCAGAGGACTTCATATAAGGACAGCGGAAATAAGGGCTTTGCCATCTGGTGGAGGAAGGGTCCTGAGCGCGACATTTATGATGGAGCAGAATCGATGAAGTATCTGAAGATTTTCACCTCATTCATTTTTGTGCTGATAGTATTTTTTATAGGGCTCTGTTTTTTTGCGCCTTGGAGCGCGGGCGGAGTTTATATTCTGGACTCGATAAGGCTGAATGCGGCGCGGAAAGGCGTATACATATCTTATAACAATATGAGAGCAGATGGAGCGATATTTCCCATTTATCATATTGAAAGCATAGATATAGAGAGTCCGGTATCCAAAATAACTGTGTCGGATATCACGGTCAAGATGCGTACTCTCGCCAGTCTTTTGTTGAGAGGCGTTTCGTTCTCGGCGTATTTTGGCAATACGGACATACTTGTTATCCCCAATAACAGCGTAAATCTGCAGAGGGGAAATTTGAATCTATCCGCGACGAGAAATGCGATCTCAGTCTCCGACACTGACATAGAGGGAGAGATCTCTGTGACAGGGGATATCGTTTACAATTTGGTCCAGAAGAAAGTCACTGAAAGTTCAGTTGCGATCAAAGTTCCTCCTAATATAAACGTGCTGCTGAGCAGCCCACTGCTGAGCGGTTATGTGGAATCCACAAATCCTGGAGAATGGAGAATACGGTACAATGCTGTCCAAAACCGGCCTTAAAAACCTCGATCATCTAACATTAAAGTGGTCTGACGCGTTGCGCTTTCTCGCGTCACTCAAAAGTTCGAAGTTGCTCGTCATCGTGGTGTTGAGCTTGTTCTGTTCTTTTTTGTTGTGCTCTCTGATTGAGGGCTTTGTCGTATCTCGCACTATGGCAGTGCAAAATGAGCTGGCAGCTCTCACCGCAAAGCGCCAACCCAGCATGTTGTATTCCGGCGGAGTCGAGCGAGCAAAGTCCAGGGCTGTGAAATTTGACTCGTTCAATGTGCCTGAAAAAAACCTTGCTGAGACCGCGGCAGCGAAGAATGAGGAGGATAAGGAGACCGAAGCGTCTCCGAAACCTATAGACTCGTTCAAGCTTGTTGGAACGTTACCTGCGGTTGGCGCGTGGGTGACGGTGGAAAAGACTACTGAACTGATCCTGAGACGACAGGAGTTTAACGGATATATTCTTGAGAGCATTGAACCTCAGAGAGTTCTTTTTACAAGGGACGGAGAAAACTTTCCCCTCTATATGGTGTACTCGTCTCCTCCTTCAAAACCGGTAATGGTCAAACCGGTGCAGGAAGCTGCGGCTGCCAATCAGGGAGAACCCTCTCCCCCTCCTTCCGCTCAAACAGATCAGGGAGGAATAATGTTAGCTGGTTTTAACGGTGACGAGGGGACTGTAACGAGGGAACTGCTGAACAGCCTTCTGATGAACCCATATGCCGAAATAGCAAAGATGAGGCTGATTCCCACAGATTCCGGCATGAGAATTGCCGGTCTTCGTTCAGACGCGCTTTTTGCCAAGCTCGGCGTTAAGAGAAATGACGTCATAACCGGAATCAATGGAATTGAGATAAAGGATGTCAGTAATTTCGCAAACGTAATAAGTTCACTCTTGACTGGGGCCAGGTTGGATTTTCAGGTGGCGCGCGATGGTGAGCCCGGTCAGTTAGGCTATGCGGTAAAATGAGGGGTTTTACCATGATAGAGGTGTTGGTGGCTGTTCTGGTGCTTGGTTTGGTCGTCACAGCGTCGTTGAAGCTCGTGGCGCTATCGCATAGGGGGCTCTCCGAAGTTCGCGAGAAGGAGATATTTTTGAACTCCGCCGCCAAGCTGCAGATTGAGATTGCTCAGGATCCGCTCAACCTGTTCGGGGCGAACGACGACGTCAGCTGGAACGTATACGATATGTCATCTCCGCTTTGGCTTGACGAGACTATAAATATAGACGCGCTTGGATTCGGGGATAATTTATCCAAGGATCTCGCTCAGCTGAGAGGGCGGGAACAGAGGTGGAGAGAGCTTGAGGTCAAAAGAAACGGGAAAAACCTGACTCTGTTTTTGCCGCACGATCCAGCAGCTGTTTCAGATGACGGGCCATAAATTTAACTGCGGTCCATTATTGTTCCATAAAGCGATGATCAGGTGTGATACCTGAAGAGCCACAGATTGAAGGAGTGAACTTAATGAACATAAGGAAAGCAATTTCATCAGCACTTTTCCTTTTTATTATTTTTACGGTTGTAGTTTTTTGTGTACCAACATCATTCTCAGCTGAACAGGCCGATTCGACTGACCCGGAGCAGAGCGAACGGAACCTTGTCGCTGCCGCCAGAGCCATGAGAGTTTCCGGCAAAGTTCAGTTCAACTTCAAAGATCTTGAGATAATACAGTTTATACGCTTCATGTCGGAATTGTTGGGGGAGAATATTGTGGTCAACCCCAGCGTAAAGGGCACTGTCTCAGTGGTATCACCCAAGGTGATTTCCATCTCTGAGGCTCGCCTTGTCATGCTTTCTGTGCTGGAGATGAACGGGCTTTCTCTTCAGGGCATGGGAGGGTATTCCAAGATTATGCCGATAAATACAGGCCCATCGACGAATCAGGATGTAATCAGGGGGACTGAGAGCGTTACACCGAGTGAGCAGCTCACGGTACAGATAGTCCCGCTTCGGTATGTAAAGTCAGGCTTTGTAATCGATCCTGTCAAGCTGGGGGTTCAGGGTGTGAATATCGCTCCTATATCAGGGGGAACATCTGTTCTCCTTTCTGGGAAGGCGGTTCTCCTGAGCAGGGCTGTCAACATTATAAAGGCGCTCGATATTCCTGACAGCGTGCGAGGAATAAAGACAGTCACCCTTCAGTATACGTCCGCAAAACTCGTAGAGGGTCATGTCAACGCGATCGCGAAGGACGCCACATCGAAACTGGCTGGTCTGATCGCCATCGGAGATGAACGAAGCGGCAAGGTCATTCTGGTTGGCACGCGGGATGCGGCGATTGAGGCTGAGAGACTTCTGCTGGAGCTGGATGTCCCCGCAACGGTCACAAACTTCCACGTCTACAAGCTGCAGAACGCGGACGCCACGATCATAGCGGAGCAGCTCAGCCAGATTCTCTCCGTCGCTGCCAGACTGCAGCCGGCTCAAAGGGGCGGAGCGGCGGCCGGAGGGCAGCAGCAGGCAATGCCTACCAGCGTAGTGCCGGACCTGCCGACGAACAGCCTTATACTTACTGCGACACAGGAGCAGTATGGCGCGATAAAGGATATTCTGGAGGAGCTGGATGTTCAGCCGAAACAGGTTCTTCTGCGCGGGTTGATCGCTGAAGTGAACCTGACAAAACTGAACAGCGCGGGAATAGATTGGTCTGCATGGGGCGGTGACGTCAGCGACAACCTGCTCGTAGGAGGAAACGTGCAGTTGGGCGCGACATCCGTGCCGTCTCAGTTCATGACGTGGTTCGCCGAAATGACGAGAAAAGAGGAAGTTATTACCGACGCAAATGGAAACGCTGTGACCACCAGCAGCACCAGTGGTATGGGGCTTGTCTACGCGTATATCAAAATGCTCAACAGCTTTAACGCCATCAATGTTCTCTCGATGCCGCGACTGATGTGCACAGATAACATGCCAAGCGCCCTCCAGGTTGGACAGGTGATACCTCAGCTCAGGGGCCAGACATCTGATATAAGCAATCCTGCAGCGGTCCAGAGCAGTTTCGAGTACAAGGACACCGGCCTCATTCTCAAAGTCACACCGCACATCCGGAGCGGCAACCTTGTGGCGCTCGACATAGAGCAGTCCATAGAGGAGGTTCTGAGCACTTCCGGCTCCACTACTCCGGTTACATCCAAGCGCATGATAAAGACGAACGTTCTGGTCGCCAATGACGAGACCATCATACTTGGAGGACTCATTCGCGAGGTTGAAAAAACTTTGAAAAATCGCGTCCCTGGTTTGTCCTATATTCCCATAATAGGGAACATCTTCACGTCAAGTGAGCGCCAGCGTGAGAAGGTGGACCTCATGGTATTCCTGACCCCGAAGATAATCGAGACGCCGCAGCAGGCTACGGACGCTACAATAGAGGTAACCACAGGCAGCAGCGGACTCAGCATAGGTGAGACCATCACTATCAAGAATTACTACGAAGAATTCCAGAAGTCGAACAAGGAGGGCGGCGTCAGTCAGAACACAATGCGCATCGACATTCCAGCGTCTGATGATAAAACAAAAACTGACGAGGCGCCATAAAGAGTTATGAGTAATTCAACTGCTGTAAAAAAACTGCCTGCAGCCGAGCGAGTGCTCGAGCTTATACCTGGCGGTGTGAGTGTCGACGCGCTTCGTGAAAAGGGAATAATTCCGATAGACGCTTATGACTCCACGATGGTGGTGGCTGCGTCGGGAATTTCGTCGACGCTGGACGCGCAGATACTTGCCATGGGCGCCGGCAAGACCGCTCTGCTCGAGATATTCCCGGAGGAACAGATCACCTTTATCATCAGGACTCTTTACGACCTGAAGAGCGGAGTGGCTCAGGACACTTTAAACGCCATCGAGTCCGTCGATGACCTCTCACAGCTGGCGCGCCAGGAGGTTCTGAGCGACACCGTGGACGCGCCCGTAATAAAACTCGTCAACGGTGTTTTGCTGGAGGCGGTAAAGGAGCGCGCAACCGACATACACCTCGAGCCGTTCGAGGACAAACTTCTGGTGAGGTATCGGATTGACGGTGTACTGAACGACCGGTACGAGCTGACGAAGGGTCATCAGTCGCCTGTCACGAGCCGCATAAAGGTCATGGCGAAGATGGATATAGCCGAACGCTTCATACCTCAGGACGGAAGAATCGGCATTGCCTTGGGCGAAAGGGCTGTGGACATAAGGGTTAGCTCGCTCCCCACTCAACACGGTGAGCGGATAGTTATGCGACTGCTCGACAAGGCGAGGGGACTCCTCACGCTCGAAGATCTTGGCATGGCGACTGAGGAGAGACAAAAAATGGACTCCCTCATCCGCAATCCTCACGGTATGATACTTCTGACAGGTCCCACAGGGTCGGGAAAGAGCACGTCGCTTTACGCGATACTTCAGGCTCTGGCCCGCCCCGAGGTGAACATCATCACTGTCGAAGACCCGATAGAATACGATCTCCCCGGCGTTGGGCAGGTACAGGTGAACGAGAAGGCGGGCGTCACATTTTCAAGCGCGCTTCGCTCCATACTGCGCCAGGATCCCGATATCATAATGATCGGAGAGATGAGGGACTTCGACACAGCGCACATAGGCATCCAATCCTCTCTTACAGGTCACCTCGTTCTCTCCACGCTGCACACTAACGACTCGGTCAGCGCGGTATCGAGGCTGATTGACATGGGAATAGAACCGTATCTCATAGCGGGCTCACTCCTTGGGGTGGTTGCTCAGCGCCTTGTGCGCAGAATATGTCCTCACTGCAAGAGGCAGATCGAACCGCCTGCCGCTATTAGAAAATACGGACTCGATGCCGCGTTTCGCGGAGATGGCTGCGAGAGGTGCGGCAAGACCGGGTACCGTGGAAGATTTGGCCTGTATGAACAGTTTGACGTAACGTTGGAGGTTGCCGACGCGATTTCGTCAGGAGCGACGCTCGCCACGCTAAAACAGCTTGCCAAGAATGGCGGAATGCGGACGCTTCTGGAGCTTGGGCTTGCCTCTGTCTCCTCTGGAGACACTACCCCGGAGGAGATGCTGAGGGTAGTGGGGGAGATATAAATGCCAATCTTCAGAGTAAAAGCGTATGATCAGAAGGGCGACCTGAAGAATTTGCGCCGCGATGCGACTAACGAGGAGGAGCTTATACGCTCCTTGTCGCTTGACGGTTACGTCCCCATTTCCATCGATGCCGAAAAATCCAAGAAGACGGCTGGAAAGACTGTCAAAACTTTGAAACTCACCGACCAACATATGTTCTGCACGATGCTGTCCGCTTTTTTGCAGAGCGGACTGTCAATGACTGAGGTCTTGAGGCTTCTGCAGAGACAGACGCGGGACAAACAGCTTCAGCCGATCTTCTCCGAACTTCGGGAGTCAGTGGAGTCTGGAAGATCTCTTGCGCAGAGCATGACGACTCAGGGTGTTTTCAGAGATTCACTTGTCGGTATGGTCGAGGCGGGGGAGCGCTCGTCGTCACTCCCTGGCGTGCTGGACAGAGCTTCAGCGCTGCTTCATAGCGAAATATCACTGAGGCGGCGCATTCAAACAGCTCTGACATACCCGATACTGATGTTGCTGGTTGGCTGCTTCGTAGTGGCTTTTTTAATAGTTTACGTCGTCCCGCAGCTCACGGGCATAGTCGTTCAATCCGGCAAAACGCTTCCGCTTGTAACCAGGATTCTGCTTGGGTTTTCATCAGCCATAAAGGTTGGAGGCATCCCGGCGCTCATTGCGGTTTTACTGGCATATCTGTATATGAAGAGGCGCGGGAAAAAAATATCCATCCCGCTCTTCATGAATATTAGAAATCTTCTAACCACGTCCATGCTCTTTTCTCAACTCTCAACTCTCATAAAAACTGGTGTTCCTCTCGTTCAGGCGTTAGAAATGTCCAGTTCGCTGGATCCTCAAAAAGGAAGGGTGAAGTTTCTGGCCGATGAGGTGAGAAAGGGCTATCGTTTCTCGCAGAGCCTGGAGCGTCATGGATCTTTCAGCGAGGACGTGATTGCCATAGTCAGAATTGGGGAGGTCGGAGGCAACCTGCCAGATTGCCTGGACAGGATAGCGACGAATTCATGGGAGTTTGCTCAGGCCTCTATGGAGAAATGGTCGACTCTTGCCGAACCCATAATTATAATCGTGCTCGGGGGCTTTGTCGGCTTTGTGGTGATGGCGGTTCTGCTTCCCATCTTCAGCCTGTCAGACCTGGCAGGGCTATAGTTATATAGCGCAATAACATCAGATATGACACCGCCCGGCGCGTATACTTTGTACGCGCCGGGCGTGCCGTGAAGTGAGCTGTCTCTGCTGTTCTTTGGTGTTATGCCTGCTGAGGCGTGGTTCTCTTGGATAGCGTGTACTGGACTATAAGCAGAGTCACCAGGATAACCAGGCCAATTATGTCTGAATAAAACTCGCTGCTGATGAGGCAGAGCGCTCCTGCAGCGGAGATAATCCTGAAGATCACGTTCATCTTGGTAAACATGTAACCCTCGACGGCCATGCCTATCAGGAGCACGCCAAGGCAGGCGCCCACGGAGACGCGAATCCCCTCTGCAAGCGACGTATCTATCAGCAGCAGTTGAGGAGAGTAGATGAACATGTAGGGGACTATAAACCCGGCGATTGCCAGTTTGACAGAGGCAATCCCTGTCTTCATAGGGTCTCCGCCAGAGAGTCCCGCTGCCGCGAAAGCAGCGAGCGCCACCGGAGGCGTCAGGTTGGCGAACATCGCAAAATAGAAAGCGAACATGTGAGCCGCTACCGGAGGGATGCCCAGTTTGGCCAGAGCTTGAGCCCCGATCGTTGCGGTGATGATGTACGCCGGGATTGACGGCAGACCCATGCCTAAGATCATGCAGGTTATCATGGTGAAGATCAGGGTAAAGAGCAGACTCTTGCTTCCCAAACTGATGATGGCGTTTGCCATTGTGAGTCCGAAACCTGTCTTGGAGGTGACCCCGATGATAATGCCCACACAGGCGCACGCCACAGCCACCGGGACCGTGGCGCGAGCGCCCTCGGCGAACGCGTCCAGGATGTCCTTGATGCCCATTCTTGTCGATTTTCTAAGGCACGAGACGATGATGGTCGCCATTATAGTCAAAACGGCTGAGAACACGACAGTGGTGCCGGAGAAGAAGAGCATGTAGATAAGGAAGATGATGGGGAGCAAAAGATGCCCCTTTTCCCTCACAACTTTACCGAGTTTTGGGAGTTCGCTCTTCGGCAGGCCCACCAGATTGTTTTTTGAGGCGCGAAGCTGTACCTGTATGATAATTCCCAGGTAGTAGAGAAGCGCGGGTATGGCGGCGTGGACTATTATGACGCTGTACTTTACGCTCAAAATTTCCGCCATGATAAATGCGGCGGCGCCCATAACAGGCGGGAGCAACTGGCCGCCAACGGATGCCGATGCCTCGACCGCGCCCGCGAACTCCTTGGAGTAGCCGGTCTTCTTCATAAGCGGAATCGTGAATGCCCCTGTGGTGACGACATTTGCGACAGCGCTTCCATTGATGGAACCCAGAAGTCCTGACGCTATGACGGAAACTTTAGCGGGTCCGCCCTTTGTGTGTCCCGCAAGAGCCATAGCCATGTCGTTGAAGAACGCTCCCATTCCCGACTTTCCCATAACTGCCCCGAAGAGTATGAACAGGAATATATAACTTGCGGCCACACTGACTGAACTGCCGTATATGCCCTCTGTATTGGCAAAAAATTGATTAGAGAGCTGCAGCCATGTGTAGCCGCGATGTCCGAAGATACCGGGAAGATTTCTGCCATACAGGCCATATGCTATGAAGATAAAGCTCAATATCGGCAGCGCCCACCCCGTTATTCGTCTCGACGACTCAAGTACAAGCAGCACCAATATGGTAGCCATCGCCATATCAGCGGTATTTGGGTTCCCCGCCCTCTCGACGATCCCCTGATAGTTGCACCAGACGTAGACAGGAACCATGATTGATAGGAGAATCAGCACCCAGTCGCACCATGATACTTTATCGCGGATGCTCTTTTTGCCGAACGGATACAGTATAAACCCGATCACGAGCATCATTGCGACATGCAGCGAGCGGTGCTTTAGGACAACCGGGGTACCTATAAAGGATGTTATAAAGTGATACAGCGTCACTCCGATGCAAAACAGGAAGAATAACATCGCAAAATTTTTGTTCTTGAAAGTTCTTACAGCGGACTCCTTGTCGAGTTTCTCCAGGAGCTCCTGCTGCTGCTGCGTGATGACCCCTCCCATTGCCCGGTTGATATCATCGTCTGAAACTTCAGTATATTGCGGACTTACCTGAGCCGGATCAGTCAGCTTGTTATTATTTGTCATTTTTGCAACTCCTCTCGATCGTTAAACGCACTCGCCTGTGCTGAGGCAATTCGCTTCCTCTCGTTATATATTTATCGTTGAGCCTTATCTCCTGGGTTGCAGTATGAGAGTTGAGCCAAACAAGTTCATTGAACTTCTGGTCTATTTGCTCCATATGGATTAACCCATCCTTCACATAACAGACTTTTCCCTTATTTTCTGGTATGCCGGCGCCAAATGCCGGAAATGTGATTGCGTCAAGTATAATGGATAAATTTTCGTCTATGTGATAGTACTCATTCCACGGGATACGCTCCAGTGAGTGAATCCAACCAAAAAAAAGTTTGTCCCCTGCCTGAACCGGCGCCTCCGCAAAAATCGCCCCTGTACTCCAATCGCTGACCCGCAGATAAATTTTACTGTCCGCAGACAGTGGAACATGCGCTATAAACACGAGCAGCGCTGTTAAAATCGCTGAAATCGAACGAGCGAAGAGGACATAATGCCGTCCTCCTCGCCCTGACGCCGTATTTATCGACATTACAGCCAGACGCCTGATGCTATTTTAAGATCCCCTTTTCCTTGTAAAACTTTACAGCGCCGTCGTGGAGGGGTACGGAAGTCCCTTCGATACCACGAAGCGCGGTCTCCAGCCTGATATTTGCCAGAGCCGTGGAGTGAGAGGCCTGAATTTCCTCCAGTCCCTTTGGCGAGTAGATATTTTCGAGCAGGTCGTAGACCACGTCTTCAGGTAGTTTGTTGTCGATCAGCATTATGTTCATTACTGCAGCTGTCGTAGTATCCTTCTCGGTGTTGTAGGTCTCTGCGGGAATGGTTGCCTCTATGTAGAAAGGATATTTCTCGATCAGTTTTTTGAGGGCATCTCCCTCTACCGGTACGAAGGAGACCTTCTTTGATGTGCCAAGTTCCATTATCGTGGCGTTGCCCAGTCCTGACGTGACGAACGCGGCGTCGCACTGACCGTTCTTCATCTGGTCGATGGCCTCTCCGTAGTTCAAGTAGTCCACTTTTGAGTCAGCGTAGGTCATCCCGTGAGCCTCGTACATCATGCGCGCGTTCACCTCGACTCCTGAGTTGGGGGCGCCGACTCCCACGCGCTTGCCCTTCAGGTCCGCGAAGGTCTTGATGCCGGAGTCGGCCGTAGTAACGATCTGACAGTAGTTTGGCCAGAGGCCCATAAGCGAGCGAAGAGCCGCTGCCTTTGGTTTGCCCTCGTAAGCGCCGAACGCCTCGACTGCCTGTATGACCGCGTCGGCCATCGCTATTGCCATCTCGCCCTGCCCTGTCAGAAGGGCGTTGATGTTCTCGGCCGTTGCGCCTGTCGCTGTGGCGCTTGTCCTGTAGCCGATGCTGCCGAGGAACGTCGAAAATGCCCCGCCGATGGGGAAGTATATTCCGCTCGACGGTCCGGTTAGGACTGTGATGAAGTAATCGCTTCGCTTAAACGATGGTTCTGCTGCGAAAGCGGTTGACGCTACGGCAATGGAGAGTATTACTACAAAAACAGCCAGAATCCTTATTGTTTTTTTCATTTTGGTTCCTCCCTCGTCAATATCCACAGATGGATTTTCTGCCATTACTCGAGTATCCAATTCATGTTTATAGATACTTAAATTTTGCGCGCGACAAGCTGCTGAATGTGCAGTGATGAATATCAGCTAATGAACCTACCTCCTCTCGTTATTCAATGGGGACAGTTGGTTTACCGATGACGCAACATATTCTACACATCCTTTCAATAGAACTTTATAAGCATTTTCCACATATTCTAACAGAGATTTACGTTCTCTACAAATGGCCGCAAAGAATTTCTATCTGAATATCATGGAAATCTTTATATATATGCATTATACAACGGGTAAATCCAAATTTAATATGCATAAACAAGTATTACTTTTCTCTTCATATTGATAATGCGTTTTTACAAATTATTTGTTGAAGATTATTGACGTGATAACGTAAGCGGCAAATAGTCCGTCACCTTCCATGTTTGTAGAAATCCTAATAAACTGCCATCCAGTAAGAAACGCGAAGGGGGGCATTTTTGGGCATATGCATACCCATTCGTAACGTGTGGCTTGATTCGGTATTGAGCATTCGGATCCACTGGTCTTGACATGTGCAAACCCTCCTCTTATTTATAGTAAAATTAATTGAAAAACTCACGGTGTTAAGGTGAACACGAGGTGACGGGCGTTGACCGAAAGAGCCACGGATATCAAAGATACGGATTCAACTGGGCCGCATACGCATGGGACAACGGCAAACGAATCCGGGGCGCGAAATGGCAACTGCCTGCACGCGCCGTTTTCCATGTGGAAGCGTATCAACTCCACTATCTACGAAGTGGAAGTATATTTCAGTTCCGAAAGCGGCGAGACGCTGGACGACAAAATCCTGCGGCTGGTTCGCGGCGAGGCGTTGAACCGGGAGGACGAGCAAAAGTGGAAAAAACAAAAAATTTCATCAAGGGCGCTGTCAAATTGCCTTCGCTGTGCCATAATAGAGTCACTGCAAGCGGGTCCGGTCGCCTAAGGGGAATTATTCTTTGGACAGGCAGGCCGACAGTCAAAAACTGACGATCCTTTACGAACGGCTCAGTCACGACGACGAACTTCGGGGTGAAATATTCACTGGTTGGCTATAGAGGTGAATATATCACTGGTTAGCGACACAGGTCAATCTTCTGTCTTGACAATTAGCTCCATATCCTGGTAGTTAGCCTCAATTTTTTTACCTGGAGGGACCACTAAAAAATTTTCCTCGTCCCAGTCGCCGTTCATAAAATCCCTCAACAGCCCGCTGTTTCCCAGCACAATGTCGAAATCCCAGCCAAGATACGCTGCGGCGTCTTTTGTGCACTGCTCATACTTTGGAAAATTAAGCTCATCCCACTTGACGTAAGTGCATCGATTATAGTTTACAGGCCGACAATTTTCGAGAATGTACCGCGCGTCCTCCTCGCCAAAATGCTCCGTATAAATTTTCAGATTCTCGATATCTGTTTCCTCCGAAGGGAGTCCGGATGAATTTTCTATCAATGAAACGTTATACCAAAATGTGCCGTTGTGCTTTTCGAAATAATCCTTATATGCCTGACGGGAGCCAAGGAAAAGCGTTACACAGTCGTGTGCGCGAGGAACCACGAGAGTATACTTCTTTGAAGATAATCCGACGACTCCATTGCCGCATAACCCATAACCGAGAAGAATCGCGTCAAAATCCTTGTTGCTGTACTCAAACTTCGAGGAATGCAAGTCACTCCCGCTGTCTATTCCATCTATTTCCCGCTGCAGCGACTCCTTCAGCAGATTGGGCGTATCGTGCAGCCCCTGGCGGATATAAGTCACATCCAGGTAGTTCTCGCATACCGACGCTATCAGAGAGATCTCCCTGAAGAACACTTTACAGGCCAGAAGTTTAAGTCTCATCCTCATTCACCTCGACAAATTTTCAATCGGAAACGCTCTTTCCCGCCTTGATGAGCTCATGAATCATCGCCCCCGTCATGAAGGCCAGACACTCAAAATCCAAAAATCTGGGGGAGATCCTGTCAAACATAATCTGTATATCAGCGGGGAATTCATCGTCCGCCTCGTAGAATACGATTTGAGATAAAATTTTAGGGAGCGCCAGCAACTGCCACACACGCTTGCCCGAACCTGACGCCGGAATCTCTGTGCCGCCCAGGCTCGTTAT
>JAISRE010000084.1 GCA_031273805.1 Synergistaceae bacterium
GAGACCCGGACGCCTTCCTCCAGGATGAACGCGTTCGCGGGCTTGAGCAAAGATCCGTCCTTGTCCGCCAGCGTGAAGTAGATGTCGTATGCTCCAGAAGTAGAGGTATTGACCAGATACGCGCTGGCGACGACGCCCTTTCTCCCGGCAGGCAGGATGGCGCCGTAAAAATCATCCGGCGCGTCCGGGTCGGCGACGATGAAACCTCCCGCAGAAGCGACCTCTGCGATGCTTTGACTCCACGTTATCCCGCTTCCCAACTGCTGCGCCGCTGAAACGGACGCGTTCGAGTCCGTAACGGTATAGAAGGATCCGCCAACACCGGTGACAACCGTAGCGGCCACTCTGTCCTTGCCAAAAACCGTGTAATTCCCGCCCAGCGGGTCCGTCGCTGCGTCAGCCGCCGGCAAGCCTCCAACGAAAATCAAAACAGCGGATAAAACAAAAATTCCCCACCTTGCACGTTTCATATCAAATAACCTCCTCGTTTCAGTTAATTTTTAATAGTCGTGTTGCGTCCGTCATTCGCCGCCTCTCCGTGATGGGGATCATCATCTTGTGATTAAGTACGCCTTCGTCAGTACCCAGGAAATGCCGCCAGCCACTGCTGTAAGCTCGGCCTCGGTCAGTTCGCTGTTGTTCTTGACGTCATCGACGGTGAAGGAGTACCCTTCCGCCCTGCCAAGTTCCACAGCCTCCTCTACCGATTTGAGAGACTTTATCTTCTCCTCGAAACTCTTGTCGCTCATAACCCTTTCCTTGAACTCCTTGAAACCCTTTGCCATTTGAAAAAACCTCCTTATTATTTTTTAGGCACTTACTGTATATATTTTTGCATTTTAAGATTATAAAACTACTACTCGATTGGGAAAAACGGGTGTTTATAGGGTATTAAAGGAGTGTTTCAGGGACCCGTTTTTTTAGGCGGCCACAGCGAACAATGGAAATACTTGTCCCCCTCTGTCGTATCGTGGTTCATGCACGTGCGTGGGTCCTCCGGTCAAGCCGGAGGACGACAAGAGAGTCAAGCCGGAGGACGACAGGAGAGAAAGACCGGAGGACGACAGGAGAGAAAGACCGGAGGACGACAGAGGAAGCGGCAAATCTATTCCCGTAGTAAATATTCTTCGAGCGAATACGCCAATCGCAGCCGAAGGTTATTTAATCAGCGGTTCCTTAAGAGAGCTTTTCTCGACGTGACTCCTTTTTTTCGAAAAATGCCCTTGAGGGCCGATTTGACCGTGTTTTCGCTGACACACAGCTCGTCGGCGATATCCTTGTTTCTGAGCCCGCTTTGGAGAAGGGAGAGTATCTCCTTTTCCCTCTTCGTGAATATCTCCGCGTCAACCTTCAAGAGATTCCTAGCACCCCCCAGTCTGCGTCCGCGCTCCCTCACGGCGCAGACAAAGGAGCGATACGCCTGTTCGTTCTTTGAGACCTTGTCGAACATGGCCCAATTTGCAGGACACGCTTCAAAAAATGGCGCGTACAATCCGTCGGGGATAGCCAAATTCATCGCGGAGATCAGGGCTTCCGATGAACCGTCGAAGTCCCTGATCTCCGCTAAGGCCATTGACATGGCAAGGTTGTCGAAAATGGATGACATCACGCCCCCGAACGGTGACCGGGGCACTTTGTCCGATAACCTGCAGCCGATGATCTCCGCTGTGCGCCCGCTCTTGACGAGACAGACGCCGCGCAGAGACGAGGCAAAAGGAATGAGCGGGCGTATCAGCCTATCCTCATATGTCTCGGAGAAAATCCAGGGGACGAAGTTATCAGAGCGCTCCAGCATCATGTCGAGGAAGCACTCGCACAGATCGAGTGTTTTTTTTAGCGCTCCCTCGCTGTATGAAGCTATTTTTTCGCTGGTGTCGCCGATGACGGAGAAAGCGCCCTCCACATCGCCCTTAACGAGCCTGATACGCGCCATGAGAAAGCGACAGGCTGTCCACACACCTAACTCGCTCTGTTTCAGCGAGTTCGACTGTGCGACACGCAACACCGCATCCGCCTGTTCAAATTTTCCGCGGCAGTACAGAACCTCGGCTTTCAGCAGGAGGTGAGCGCTGGAATCTCCAGCGCCGACAAGCGCCCGATAATCGTCCGTCAACTGCGCAAATGCGTCGACCGTCTCGTCAAGAAAACCGGGTGTTTTGTGATACAGAAAAAGGATCGAGGGGTTCGAGTACACGAAGTCGATCTTGTCGCGCAACCAACCTTTAACGAGACGCGATGCTCGTTTGACTCTGGACGCGTTCTTCGTGATATCGCAGTCGTCCGTTGCGCAGAGGACGATCTCCATCTCAGCCTGAGCACGGGGATCCGCTGAAACGCGCTCGGCGAGCGCGTCATGAATTTCCTGAAATATGGAGGACGCGCCGTGAAAATACATCTCGACGGCAAAGGTAATAACGCCAAGCGCGCTATGCGACGGCAAATTTTCCGCCTCGCGCGCGTAGAGCGACAGCAGCATCAAGAATACGTCCGGCGAGCCGCCGCGCAATTTCGCCCACTCATACGCCATGAAAAAAGATTTCGGGTCATCTGCGCAGCGATAGTACATCGCCGCCCTGTAATAGCTCCCATTTTGGAAAAACCAGTCGCCCATCTTCTTTTGAAATTTCATCCTAGTTTCCTCCGGAAGAAGGGAAAACTGCGAATGAAGCGCCTTCGAGAAAAAGTTGTGAATTTTGTACACCGGACGGTCGCAGTTGTTCTCATAGAGGACGAACGCGTTCAGTGATCTGATCCTCTCCAGGACACAGCAGACGGGGCAAGGAGGGAAGAGAGAGGATTCCTCGTTCCCGTCATGGACGAACTCGGCCTGTTCACATGTGAAACTCTTCTCGTCGCACATGCGAAGCAGCAGTTCCTTGCATTCGTCTGGAAGAGGACGATACACCACATCGATGAGCGATCGGACGACGTTATTCTCGAATGCGGAGATCGACGACGCATCGATATTACCGGTGAGAGTGACAGAGACCAGTATGTTGTGGATCAGCGCGGGCCAACCATCCGTATAGTTGTACAGTGCGCGCGCCTGCTTCTCGGAAAGCGCAATGTCATGCGCCTGAAAAATTTTAACGATCTCCTCCTCCGAGAGGATAAACGCCTTTGTGGTCACTATGTTGACGCAACCGGAGATGAGAAGGTCGCGCATATACGGCACATCATGGCGGGAGCTGATCAGCAGATGAAGATTTGGGACGGCTGTTTTGGCGAGATCGCTCAAAAATATTGCGGCCTCGGGAAACTCCACATTATGAAAATCATCGAAGATGATGACGGTTTTTCTCTGGAAATCGAGCCGGTTTATCGCTGTAAACGCCTCCGAAACCGCCGCCGGGTTGTGCGGAAATTTCTCTGGGAGCATGTCGGCCCACGAAATGACATTCTTCCCGCCGCTTTCAGCACAGGAAATCAGAGCGCCGCGCAGCACACTCCACAGCGTCTCGGTCGTGCAGCTGCGGCTTATGCTTATCAGGCGATAGTTCGTGTTGGTCCTGCTGAAAAATTCGCGCAACACGGTCGTCTTGCCATAACCGACAGGCGCGCTCATCAGCGTTATAGGCATCTTGCAGATGTTGTTCATGCACTTGAGAAGATTTCCGCTGAACTGGAATATTTCGTTGGTCTCCGCGCGCCCGTTCATTCATCCACCGCCAAATAGTCACAGGCCGCCAGGAACTCTACCTCCGAAAAAAGCGGGTTGTTCAAATCGATATCTACCCACGGGAGACAGCAAACGCGCTCTCCGCAGGACATCTCTCTTATCATCCTGCCATCTAACCTGCCCTGTTATTCTTCAATTTTCATTATCCTCATGAACCCAGTCATGTCTAAAACCATGCGCACGGAGTCGTTCAGGTTTTTCAGCGTCAGGTCCCAGCCTCTTTTTTCCGCAATCTTTGCGGTGCGTAACAGTACACGGAGTCCGGCGCTGCTCACAAAATCGACCTCCTGAAAATTGATGCAGATACTCGCTGCTGAAATTTTACTCTCTTTACCCTCTTCACCCTCGAAAATACTGTCTATATACTTTTGCAGTACCGGTTCACCGACTCCGTCCAGCTTGCCGGAAAGATCCAGCAAATAAGCGCCGCCATTCATTTGGACGTTCACTTCCATAATATATCACTCCTATCCACTGTCAATCCCCGTTTATCCGCGAGAGACACTCTGCATGACCAGGATGGCCACGTCGTCGGACTGTTCCACCGTCCCCTGAAAGAGAGCCAGCTCGCGATTCATTATCTCGACGATCTCACGGGACGAGGCGCGACGCCCTGAGATACCGGCTAACAGCTCCATCAGACGGTCCTCTCCGAACATCTCACCCTCCTCGTTCACGGCATCCGTCACCCCGTCGGTGTACAGGACGATGCGATCACCCGGTTCGATCTTCACCTCCTGCGTCACGAACTCCATATCTTCCATGCCGGCCAGGATGAAGTTTCGCTCGACCGGCAGCCAGCGGCAGCGCCCGTCTCTTGGCACAAACCCCGGCGGGTTGTGCCCGGCGTTTGCGTAACGCAGAACGTTCGCCTCCCTGTCGTACAGGCTGAGAAACATCGTGACAAACATACCGGCGTCGTTGTTAGCGCAGAGTTGGTTGTTTACCGACTTCAATATCTCACCAGCAGAAGCTCCGGAAAGTGTCTGGTTTTTTATGAGAGTTCGAGCTGCCATCATAAAGAGCGCAGCGGGCACTCCCTGCCCGGAGACGTCTGCTATTACAATACAGACCCTCGACCGGTCCACAACGAAGAAGTCATAGAAGTCTCCGCCAACGTCCTTTGCGGGCTTCATGCTGGCATATATGTCGAGATCCATCATGCCTTCGAAGGGCGGAAATTCGCGGGGCAACACACTGGACTGAATCGTCCTCGCCATATCCATCTCGCACCGAACCCGTTCGCGCTTTGCCGTCTCGTCTGCCAGCCTGACGGTATACTCGCGTATTGTCGCGAACATTTTGTTCGATGAATCGGCGAGGTCTCCGATCTCGTCATCAGCGGAAATTTCGATGGGGGTGAAACTCTCCGCATGAACGTCACGCGCGAAATCGCCTGTTTTTCGAGCCACTGTCTTTATTGGCAGCAGAATGGAGCGGCGTATCAGCAAAAAGAGCCCGGCGCAGGAGACCGCTATGATTCCCACGGTCTCAGCAATGATTTGGACGAGAAACCTCCTCAGAAAAGCCAGTATATCCCGCATATCTATATCTACCCCGACATAAGCGAAGGGAACTCCCGCCGCATCTTTCAGCGGGACATAGGCGGAGGCCAACAATCCGTACTCACTTTGGGTTATCTCGAGCGCTCTCGTTGGCTCTCCGGTCTCCATCGCGCGCTTCACATCCAGATTCTCGTCGCCGTACAGACCGCTCACGCCCAGCGACATGGTCAGGCCGTCCTGGTCGTTGACGTCGAAAAGGTAAATGAACTCCTCGTCGCTCACCGGCATCTGCACGTACAGGTACTTCACCCCCATGCTACGCCTGACGCCGTCCAGATCTCGCCATATATCGCCATACTCTCGGTCGGGCTCCAGAGTGGCGGCGTATTCGAGCAGCTTACCGGAGTCGAGAAACGACGCTGCTATCCGGGCTGTACCGGTCGCATACGCGCCGTAATGCTCCAGCATGGAACGGCGGTAGCTCGCGTAGGTCAAAAGACATAGGAGCGCGCTCACCGCGACCGCGAACACGAGAAAGAACAGAGTGAATTTCGCGAAAAGAGTGAATCGTCTGCGAGCTGAACTGATCGCGCATACCATGTCGCTCATCCTGCCGCTGCCAAATGCGAGGTTCGTTCAGTTCGGAATATTATCATCTATCCCTCCGCAAGCTGTCTCTTCGCGAGTTTCGCAAAGAGGCCGTCCAATTTCATCAGATCCCCATAATTGCCCTCTTCAGTGATAACTCCGTTCTGGAGGACGCATATCCTGTCGGCCTCCTTTATCGTGGACAGCCTGTGCGCAACCAATAACCGCGTCGCCTTCATGCTGTTCATGCTCTCGGTCACAATCGCCTGAGTCGTGTTGTCGAGGGCGCTTGTGGCCTCGTCCAGAATGATGATCTTCGGCTTGTTGACTATACTGCGGGCAAGCAAAATCCTCTGGCGCTGACCGCCTGAAATATTACCTGCGCCTTCGCTGATTACAGTGTGCATCCCCATCGGCATGTTTTCGATGTCCTTGTCGAGGCCAACCATCCGGGCCGCTTCCCACGCGTCATCATGGGAGAGCGGAGTGCTGCCCACTATGTTCGTGAAGATATCACCGGCGAGTATCTGGCCATTCTGCAAGACGACTCCCATCTGTGAGCGGACGGACGCGGAGTTGAGCATCGAAAGATCCTGCCCGTCAAAGAAAATCCCCCCAATTGCAGGTTTCTCGAACCCGAGAAGCATTCTAATCAGCGTGGATTTTCCGCATCCCGACGCGCCAACAAAAGCGACGCACTCCCCGGCCTTTATGTGCAGCGAAACTCCATTCAGCACCATAGGCAGATCCGGCCCATAGCTGAAACTTACGTTCCTGATCTCTATCTCTCCCGATAACTCGCTCGCGTCGGTTTTGTCGTCCGTGACTTCCGGCTCGGTTTCCAGTATCGGCAGGATGTTCTCGAAATAGGGAATAGAGGAGAATATCGTGGTCACTATTGGGATGAAACCAACCAGCGTAGCATTGAAACCGGTGAATGCCGCCTGAAAGGCCATGAACCTGGCCGCGTTCATAGTTTCGCTGCCGGACTTCACCATGTTCAAGGTCATGTAAAAGACAGCAAGAGACAGCACGGTCGGAGTAATCGCGTTCACGATGAGCGTATAATTGGAGTACCACCGCAATTTCAGCTTCCACTTCCACTCTTCGCCGAACGCCTCCGCCCATATATTGAACGCGGATACCTCACATCCCTGGAGCCTGAACTTCGAGAGGCCGTTCAATATCTGCAGGGTGACGGCAGACGATTTGTTGGAGGCCTCGGCCTCTTTTCGCTTTGTCATGATGGTCTTTTTACAGATGAACGAGTTCACGAAAATGTAAACCGCCCAAATTACTATTGCCGCCAACGTCAGCTTAATGCTGTAATAAAACATCAGCATGAGGCTCCAGAAGGAGAAGATCATGTTGAACACCGACGACATGATGTTGTCCCCGATCAGCTCCGTGAGCCTGGTAACGCCGCGCAGCCTGCCGACTAGGTCTCCGGCGTCGAACTGTCGGAAGAATTTTGCCGGCAAATTCAGCAGTCTTGACAAGACGGCTGACTCAAAGGCGTTGCCGACGCGAGTCTTTATCCGAAAGAGTGATATAGACCGCACAAACGCGACTATTACCGTGGTGAAACCCGACACCAGCATGACCTGAGTGACCGTAGCGAGCGCTTGTCGGTCGTTTACGGGTATGACGTCGCTGAAAATGGTCTCCGTGATGAATGGGAGCATCAGAGGAAGCAGGCCAGCAATGACGCTCATGATCCAGACCATTCTCCAGTCCATCTGCATACCGTGACGCAGCATGAACTTCAAGATATCTCCCCCGTTCAGCTTTCTTGCGGCAAAACCGGCGTAACAGACAAAAGCGTCGCGCTTTATCCTGGAGGCGAGGTCCGCGTCCACAGGGCGGCCAAAAGGGTATTCCTCGTTCATCAGGAGGTAGCCTCTCCCGCCATTTGGGATGAGCGCGGCAAGTTGATCTCCTTTGCCGGTCTCGCTGTAGTACGCGAGCATGACCCCGCAGTCGTCTTCGTACCAGCCGTCGGGAAGCGCTATCAGCCTCGCTTGCATATTGCCCTTTCTTATGAGCCTCCTCATTCCGGTAACTGCGTCGAGCTTCGAGGCGATATCAAACGGTATGGAGATGCCGTCCGTCTCCATACCGAAGTGACGAGCTACGGCCTTTACCGCGAACGTCATAGCGTCTCCGTAGAGCTTCGTATCGGCGTCCTCTGAGACGCCTCGCTCCGTCCGTGAAAGGCTTTGAATGGCGGAGGACATAGCGTCGTCGATGTGTTTTTTTCTCCCTTTCATCTTTACTTCAACGTTCTGCTCCAGCGAGTTGAACTGACCGGTTATCAATATGGACATGATCTCCAAATTGTCCTTGAGTTTCCCTATAACCTCAGATTCATCGCCCGCTCCCTCAAAGACCGTGCGGGAGTCCCATGCCAGAACTTTGTCGTCGTTCAGGCCCACGAGATAACGGATCCATTGAAGGTCGGTCAGTTTGTTGAACCAGAGAGACGCGCCTTCCATGAGGCCATAGCGCTCCGATGTTTCGGGAGAGACCGGTTCTATCTCGACGTCGGAGAGCGCGAATATCTGAAATTCGAGCGGAGTGACGACATCTACCGGTGAGAAAAAGCTCTCCTGCGGCCCCAGCTCCATCAGGAACAATTTATGGAAGTTCTTTGCCCCTTTTGGGGAGCACGCGTAAACCTCCACGCGCCCGGAGCGTATCAGATACATACTCGGAGACTCGTCGCAGGGTATCGATCTATACTGGCTCTGTCTCATGATGATGGGGGGATCAGTCCTCGTCATGTCCGCTCCCGCTTTTTGTACTGTCGGTGACGAGTTTACGGTAAGGGCCGTCCGACCCCGTCATTTCGTCATGAGTTCCGCGTTGGACGACTTTCCCGTATTCCATTACTATAATCTCGTCGCAGTCTCGGAAGGCCGACAGCCTGTGGGCTACCATGAGACAGGCGCATCCGCGCCTGCGAATGTTAGTCAGCACGATCTCCTCCGTGACCGGGTCGAGGGCGCTTGTGGCTTCGTCCAAAATAAGTATCGAGGGGTTGCAGGCGAGAGCGCGGGCGATTTCGAGCCTCTGTCTCTGCCCTCCGCTGAAATTAGCGCCCCCTTCGCTTATCATGTGCTCAAAACCGCCGTTCAGACGGGTTATTTCGTCGTAGATCGCCGCGTCTCTAGCCGCCTTCACGACGTCGCGATGCGAGATCGACGGGTTAAAGAGCGACAGATTTTGCTTCACCGTTCCGGAAAAGAGATATATATCCTGATCCACTGCGGCTAACGAGTTGTAAATCACGGCAGCTGGGAGTTCCGTCCTTTTGAGGCCGTCGAAGAGTATCTCCCCTCGCCACTCCCGATGGAGGCCAGTCACGAGCCTCGAAACGGTAGATTTGCCGCTGCCGCTGCCGCCGACTAAGGCGACCCAGCGGCCCGGCTCGATGGTCAGATTGAAGCCCTCTATGAGAGGCGATTCGAGAGGGCTGTACCCGAACGACACATCCCGCAGCTCCACCAGGCCTGTCAGCTTGTTCTTGCCTATATCCCCCGGCTGTTTTTCCGGGTAAAAGACGTTGTCTGTATCATACCGCATGACGTCGTTCAGTCGCTGCATCTGCATCTCCGTCTGCTGAAGCGTGCTGCCGAGGTTCATTATCTTGGATAGTGGCTCCTGAAAGTTCGACATGAGATTACGGAAAGCGGTGAAGATACCGGCGGACATAACACCGTCCATGATCTGAAAACCGCCTATCGTCATTATGAGCGCGGTGTTTATCCCGTTCAAGAGGGCAGGGCCGACCACGAGGGCCTGGGAGGCGAGGTATACCTCCTGCCGTCCCTGGATGTATTTCGCGTTGTATCCGGCCCACTTGGAGAAGAAGTCGTCCTCGTTGCCGTTGGCTTTCAGCGTCTCTATTATCTGAATTCCGTTGACGATGGTTCCCATCGTCTTTCCGGCATTTTGCTGATTCCTGAGCGCAAGATCCACGAGGCGCTTTCTCACGAATATCATCAAAAGTATGTTCAGCGCGCTGAACATCAGGCCGATCGCCGTGAGCCAGAGGCTGTACTGCAACAGGAGGGCCAGGTAGAACAACACCACCAGAAAATCGAGCGCGGCGGTCGCCGCCTCTCCGGTAAGTACGTCCGAGACCTCCTCGTTGAAGCCCACCCGCGTCGCGATCTCTCCGCTGAAACGCTGCTGGAAGAAATTCATCGGCAGCTTTATCACGTGCATAAAGAAGGAGCTGGATGAGACGATCGTCAGCTTCGTCTGCCACTTCGCGAGACACCAAAAGCGGAGAAAACTCAGCGATCCGTCGAACAGGCAGGCTATGCCCATCGCCAGCATAAGGTTTGTCATCCAGTCGGCGCGCTCCATCGACAGGATATCGTCTATGAATATTTGGTTGAATACCGGCTTCGATATGCCGGGAATTATCATCAGAAGCGCGATCGCCATAATGAAGATAAGCGCCCTTTTCTCGGACAGGAGCCTTCGTGCGACTTCAGCCGATGTGCTGAATTTTTTCCCGCCCCTCACAAAATCAGGCCCGGGAGACATCGCGATCGCGATGCCTGTAAACGAGCTGTTGAACTCGTCCATCGTCACCCGCCTGTGACCGGATGCCGGGTCATTGAGGAAGGCTTTCCCTCCCTTGAATCCCTCCAACACAAGAAAATGGTTGAAGTTCCAGTGTATTATGAGCGGCATTGTTTCCGCTGCGAGTGTCTCGTGATTTGCCCGAAACGCGCGCACCTCCATCTTGTAGCGCCTGGCGGCTTTCACGATGTTGAGCGCGTTGCTGCCGTCGCGATTTACGCCGCACTCCTGCCGCAGCTCCTCGAGCGGCCTTATGAGCTTGTAGTAGGAGAGGATCATGCCGAGCGACGCAGCCCCGCACTCGACGGCCTCCATCTGCAGCAATGTCGGTGTTTTCTTCACGGATGAAAAGAACATCACAAATTCCTCAGCCACTGGCTGAGCTTTTTAAAAACCTTGCTCAGTGGCGGCTGTCGATCCGTCACTATGTTTCCGGTGCAGGCTGTTCCAGCCGTTATCTCGGGATGATTGCCGACCACAGATGACCACAGGTAGCCGGATGACGACTGCGGATCACGGACGAGATCGATATTTACCTCCATGACGGGACCGCCCATCTTCTGGGCTATCCAACTTACGATCTCGGCGTTGCCGATTGTCCTCATCACCCCGGCGTTTGAAGCCGGATAAAGAGATACGCTCCTCACTACCCCGAGCAGACTCCCGTCCTCATGCGCATCCGCGCCGCTTGGAGTGAGCTGCGCGAGCATCCCGCTGCGAACCTTCTTTCCGGATTCCATCGGAACGTACATCACAGCTACTAAGTCCTCGCGCGACTCGTCGAGCCTGATGCTGCATACACTCGTCGAGCCGGGGCTGATCACGTCGCCCTCGTTGACCTTCACCTCGGTCACGATGCCGTTGAAGGAGCTGGTTATGTTAAACGACGCGTACCAGACGTTTACCAGCGTGTCGAAGTCATAGACTCCGTTTTCCACCTGCTGCTGGTTCGACGATCTCGCTATATTCTGGCGGGTCTTGATGATGTCGTTCAGCATGGACGGAAGCGAGAGCGTAGCGACGATGTCGCCCTTGCTGATCCGGTCTCCCGGCTTGATCAGCACCTCGGCGACCTTGCCGCCTGTATCGTGATAGACGTTCACCACGCCGGCCTGGTCAGTGATCATACCGACGCTCCGCACAGTGACGGATATCACCCCGAACACGCTCCACAGCGCTATGGAGGCCGCCAGGAACAACAGCGTCAAAAGAGCCATCCACGCGACAGGCTGGGTTATCCGAAGCAGCGTGTCGAGCTGTTCAGGCGAGCGCAGCCGGGCCAGTGCGTCTTGATTGAAAATATCGTTTTTCATGAGTCATTCTCCTGATCCAGTGCGACTTCGATCTGTATCCCAAGTTCCAGTCCCGCGACTCCGGATGTTATGACGACTTCGCCCTCCTCGAGTCCCGCAACGACTTCGATGCGCTCGCCGTCATAGGCGCCGGTCTCTATCTTTCGAAGCGCGAGAGTCGAGTCGCTGTCCTGAACGTAGACAGACGGCTCGGCTTTCATGTTACGCAGCGTATTTTTCGGTATGAGCAGCGCCTTTCTCGGCAATTTCTTCCTTATTATCACGTCAGTGTACAACCCGAACTCCAGAACCCCGACACTGTTGTCTATCTCCCAGGTCACAGCGCGCGAGAGAGCCGATTCACTGAGCGGCGGAGACACCTGCATCACTCGGGCGTCGAAGGACGTCTTCTCGTTGTACGAGTATTTAGAGCTGGTGTCGAACGCCTTATCGGTCATATTGCTCAAATTGACATGCAGTGAAAACTCGTCGATCGGAAGTAGATTTTGCAGCTTGTCGTCGTCGGCCAAATCGATGAAATACATTTTCCCGAAGTCGGCTATCAAAGCAAGCGGAGTCCCCTTTGAGATGAAGTTGCCCTCATGCTTGTAAGTGAGCATCACTACCCCGTCTAGCGGAGCGGTGACGATCTGGAGCGTTTTCTGCAAATCGAGCTGGTTTCTCGCTATTTTAACTGCGTCAAGTTCCGCCCTGGCCGCCGCAAGCTGCGTCTCGGACATCTCCATCTCGCTCTTTGAAATCGCGTTTTTCAGGCTGAGCCTCCTGTTCCTCTCCATCGTGTTCCTCGCCTGGAGATAGGCGGCCTCGGCCTTAGCGATATCGGTGTCGGCTCTCGCGATTGCGAGCGGTATCTCGGCATTGGAGATCGCGAATAATTTGTCGCCGCGCTTCACCTCCTGCCCCTGAACGACGTAGACCTCTCTTAACATTCCGTCCATCTGCGCTATGGCGTCAGCCTGGTTTGCCGAAAACAGGTTTATGAAATCGACCAACACCTCCGCTTTCAGATCGCCATAATACGCCTTGACCCCATTGAGCCTTATAACCCTCGAGGACATCCTGTTCTCGATATAACTGTCGCTCGTCCTGTTGAGATACACCCCATACCCCACGAGCGTTACACAGACTATGAGGATGAATATTACCGAAACGAAGTAGAATCTCTTCATTTGTCCGTTGTGATTGGCTCAATCGCTCCTCCCATCGAATTTTCAAGCCTGGCCTGAGCCATGTTATAGTCGCAGAGAGCCTGAGTATTGTTCGAATTGGCCTGGTTGAGTGCATTTTCAGCGTCTATTACGTCTATGTTCATACCGACGCCCTCCTCATAGCGGGCGACTTCAATTTCGTATACATCACGCGCCTTGACGACAGCGGAGCTTGTCGTGATAATCCTCTTCTCTGCCGCAACCATCTGCATGAACGCCGTCGTGACGTCGAAAATGATCGTATCCGCCACCGAATCGTAGTTCACCTCCGCCTGTTTTTGCTGCTCCAGCGCCGCCTCTATTTTGGAGGCCGATGTGCCGGAATCGATCAGCGTGTACTCCATGTCCACAGCTATCTTGAACTCCTTAGCATCGAACCCAGGCCAGTGTTTGGTCGAATACAGATCCTCGGTCAGGTTCAGACTGGCGACAGGGCGGCGTTCACTTTTCGCCGACTCGACTCCAGCCCTGGCTTTCTCTATGAGAAAGCGAGCGGACTCGAGATCCATGTGCCGCGACATCGCGTGGGTGAGACATTCGTCCAGCGTGTGTCCGTACTTTATATAGGGCAGATTGCCCTTTACCTCGAGCCGTGTGTCGATCGGAATTCCCATCGCTTTATTAAGGCTTTTCAGAGCGATCTCATAATTGCTGCCGGCCGTGATCATCTGCTGTTCAGTGTCCGCCAGCTCGACCTCCGAACGCAGCATGTCCGATTTGCCGATGCGTCCATTTTCAAACTGTACGCTGACATTTGCGACGTGGGATCTAATGCGCTCCACGGACTCCCTGCTCAGATGCGCGAGATTTTCCGCTCCAAGCACGGTGAAATAAGCCTCCGCGACCGTCATGCGCAGGTCCTGTTTTGTTCGTTCGAGGATTGCCCTTTTGGACGATATCTCCGCCTCCGCCATCGCAATTCCAGAGGAAATTCTCCCGCCTGTGTAGATTGGATACGAGGCCGTCAACTGGTTTCCGAAGGTACCGATGTTCTCCCGTTCGTAATAGTAGTTCGTACGAGACGACTCGTGGCTGAGTTGAACCGTAACGCCGCGCTGCCTGTGTGCCTGCCGCCTCCCCTCGCCCGCCATTTTTACGTCCGACTCAGCTATTTTCAGAACATCGCTGTTTGCAAGAGCGATCTGATAGGCCTCATCCAGATCGACGCTCAGCGTTTCGGACGCGGCGCAAAGTCTTGCCGCAAGACATACAGCAAAAAGCGAGAAGATCAATATCCGCAATTTGCCCGGCGCGCCTCCCCCTATTGGTTTTACATATTCAGCGATCTTATAAGCGCAAATAGCACTCACTCACTTTCATTGGCAACCCAACTCCGAAATCCGAACAACCTAGCCCGTCAAAAGGACCGTAGCTACGAAACAGCACTAAGAGGAGGCTGTTTTTCTTAGCGGAACACACGCACATAAATGCTTTATTATATTACCATAAATACAAATACGAGTGAATAGTTTTGAGGAAATTATTCGAGGCTAAAGAGAAACCTGACTTTGGCGGCAAAATATATTTTCCAACTCCACCTTTTATGCCAAATCTAAAAAAATATATTTATTTTAATTCAATAATAATCGTACCAGCAAACAAATCACGCAATGACCTTTTATCAGCCCTAAAGAGAACAAAACATCCGTCAATAAATATCATCGCTATTGGAAAATACCCAATAAAAAAATCAATAAAAAGCCATAAAACAAATAACCCTCTGCGGATAATTAATGTTTTCCAGAAAGACGCCTTATCTCCATTGTTAGAAATAATCTTCACGCCTATGATCTTTTTAATAATACTTTGCCCATCCCTGCATAGATAATAAAAGTCCATTCCGCAATATATGCAAGTCAACAACAACCAGCCAGCTGTCTGTGCATATTGTAATAAAAATAATAAAAATTCAGTACTATAAAACCCTTGGTTAATCATTATACCTATAAACTGATCGTTAAAAACTCCCCCTAAAAGCAAGCACAAGACAGCAAACCATGCCAAAAAAAATGCCTCACATAACATCAAATCAAGAAAACGTTTTTTGCGTGTTGCCAAACTAACAGTTGTCAACATTTTACAAAAACCCTCCAATCATCTTGTCTACCAGAGCATTATATTCAATTCACATAAAGCCCTTTGATCGTAAAGTTTATTTTTTTCACACCCTCTAACTATAATTTTCCATCTTCTTTTAGATTTTCTATCATTCTCCTATCCGAGAATTTCAAGAATTTTTGCCCCTGCCGTGTGGCTATAAATGAAAACCATATCAACTGACAAGAGATAAATATGCTACTAAATAAACATAACAAAGTAAATTTGTCATAAAAAAAATTATAATAAATATTATCGGGTTTAACTCGATCAATACTTGCTAAAAAATTCTGCAATAATTCATATTCAGTAAGAATAAAATTCTTTTTAAAGTACATCTCATAATCAATAAAAACCCATAGCCCAAGGCAGAATGCCAACCATTTATCCTTATGCCCCCTAAAAAATATTAGTGTAAGGATTAAATCTAAGATCAAAATTACCGCTACCCCATAATATGCATTATATTTTGATATATATACGATGAATTCAGAAGTCCTGCTATTATAAGGCATTTTTATATAAAAACTCATTGATAACGGTACTAACCAGAAAAAAAAGAACCACATTACGCAAAATTTGACAATAAATTTGTTAAACTTGATATTCCTACCTTCTATTGCGTTCTTATGTATTCTTGACATGTTTTTTAACATTAACCAAACCTCCTTTTGCTCTCCGAAATACAGGCAGCCGCGTAATTCATTGCACTGCTACGGTTTAAACGGTTTTCTCTTGTTTTGCTGCCAAAGTCAGGTTATACGTATCATCTTACCAAATAAAGCTTATTTCTCAGACCAAATACCAAGTTATTTCCACTTGTATCACTTAGTTGAAGAGATGCCAGGAAATCATCGTCGATCCACTCATATTTGTAGCCGTCATTGTAAATAGCATATGGATTTCCTAATAGTTTGAGCGTGTAATTTTTTAACTGTTCTTTGGTGGCAGAATCAGCAAAAGTCACTACAACAAAAACCAATTTTGATTCTAAAAATATATAACATACCACCTTAACACCAAACCCATTAAATTTTGTTATTTCGTTATTTTTTGTATATATACTCCTCTTGAGTTCTGCGCTATTGTGGATCAACTTAGCATCTCCAAGTTTGTTCGGCGAGTCACCCCATTTAAGCCCTCCAAAACCATCTAATTTGCCGGTAAGCGGTTTGATATGAAAAGTGGGGTTTGTATCGCCGTTTGAGACTGATGTCAGCAAAAACCTCATCATAGCGGGTTTGCCGGAATACATAGAGATAAATACATTTAGATAATCGTCTAACCAGCCATATTGATCATTATTGACTTCAATAAGTTGTGGCTGTCCGAACTGTTCAATAGCATAATCCAATAATCGCTGGTTTCCAGACGTCGCTTCGCAGACGAAATCTATCATAACCAATTTTTCATCCTTAAAATAGTACTTTATGTCGCTTATCTCAGCGTTTCCAAGAATAGCTGTTTCATTTTGTCTTCCATATACTACCATGCCGTCGGTAAATTGTGAAACAACATGTCCTTCATTACCCAGCGAACTTGGAGCATCTCCCCACTTGAGTGTAGCCCAGCCGTCCGGTCGATTTTTAATTGACATCATGTAGGATCTAGACACGTTAGGCACGTATCGCTGCTCCAGTCGTCTCTGCTCCAGCCGAGAAATAACCGCCGATACCGTTAATGAAATAACAGTAACCGAACAACATATAATCCAGATGATAACTCTAGTTCTTTTGCTCAAAATCATGATCAAGCTCTCCTTATCACATTTATCACCAAATTCTCCTCACCAAACAAAATGATTAGTCAAGTAGGCAATGTGGGAGCGCATAACAATAATACGAATCTAATGTTAATTTGTCAATGTCACTGAGAACGAATATTTATGAAATGATTTGATTTGTAAAATCAGTTGAAGGTTAATCCTATAAGACTGCAAGCGTCAAACCAATGTGCGTACAAAACAAACGGGTCTGTAAAATAACGGTGTGAAGTCCGTATAATATAAAAAGGCCATCATAAGGGAGGCTCACACATGAGTGATCGGGAGAAAGCAAAAGAATCGTTGAATATAATATTACAGATGAACGAAATGACATTGAAAGAAACCGATAACTCAAAGGATATATACTCTCAGCTTCACGACACGCTCACGTGCGGGCGAGAGGCTATCCTTGTGACAACCTGCGGTCCCACGGGCGTTTCAAAGGAACTACACGCATCGTTCTCATTTGCGGATTGGGAGGAAAAACTTGGCGACGACAACTCGCTTCACGTCGAGCGTGTAGGCGGCATCACCTCCATAACGGAGTATTTCCTGCCGCGTCCGAGAATGATCATATTCGGCGGAGGGCACATCGCCCTGCCCATCTCCCGCATGGCTTCCATGCTCAAGTTCGAAGTCGTCGTATACGATGACAGACCGATGTTCGCCAACGACGCGAGATTTCCCGACGCGGACCGCGTCATATGCGACGATTTCCAAAAAATAGGGAATAACATCTCGATTCGCCGCAGCGATTATGTGGTCATCGTAACGAGAGGGCACAGACACGATCAGGAGTGCCTGCGATTCGCGTTAAACGGCGAAGCACCCTATTACATGGGCATGATAGGGTCGCGCCGCAGGGTCGCCATTGTGCGCGGGCGGATGTTGGAGGAGGGATACGCGCAATCCCTTGCAGATCAGCTCCACTCCCCCATTGGGCTCGAAATAGGGGCTATTACCCCCGAGGAGATAGCCGTCTCCATACTCGCCGAAGTGGTGCGGGAAAAGCGAAATGGCGGGCTCAGAGGAGAGACGCCCCTCCCCTCATGGCGATATCGCGAGTGTTACGCCGATATGGAGCTCATGGGGTGGCTGGCGAACGGGGAACGCCCCCCGGCGTCATTGGTCACGGTGTTGTCGGCAGAGGGATCGACGCCGAGAGAGAGCGGCGCAAAAATGGCCGTCACGTCCGACGGGCGGACGATAGGCAGTATCGGAGGCGGATGCGCGGAGGCGGACGTCATCCGCGACTGCATGGATATCATCCAAAAGGGCGGTTATCTCTTCCGGAAAATAGACATGACCGACTCGGCGGAGGATGACGGAATGGTCTGCGGAGGCATAATGGAGGTGTTGATCGAGGCTCTGACACGAGATTCATAGTCACCCGCACAACAGCGTATCGCGCCTCCTCTGACTTCAGGTTCAGGGGGGATGTAATTTTAATTAGGCTTAATGTAGGATCTGTCAGAACCGTATACTTTTGCTTCGTCCGTCGACACCCGGGGGAGTTTCGATGAGGTTTCATTCGGAGCCGCTTCTTTTTGGGGCGCGCTGCGAAAGGAGAGATATGCAAACAACCCGCTGAGAAGCAATATAACATGCGTCAGAGCCACTGAACCAATCCTTATCCCCATGATGGACGTTGGAGATTGTTCGACGTCGGGGACATATGAGGTCAAGTACAGTATAAACGCGACGCTGGAGCCGGCCAGAGCATAACCGATCTTAGAGGAGACATGCAGCAGTGAATTTACCACCCCTCCGAAACTTCCCCGCTCGTCCTCCGAGAGTTTGTCTGATAGCTCAGAAGCGTACACGAACACAAGATTTGACGGAAACGCGCTTGCCATACCATACAGCAGATTGCCGGCAAATATCGGTATGAGATTCCTCCCGGAGAACCATATTATCAACATGCTGAACGCGGCGCAAAGATACCCTCCGACCATCAGACACGATAGTCTGAAGCGTTTGGAAGTCCAATATATGATGGGCTGTGCCAGAAATGAGCTCAAAACACCGACAAGAAAAAAAACAGGGAGGACGTCCATCCTGCCTATGTAATACTTAAAATAGTACACTGTCGACTGCAATTTTACAGACGCCGACATCTGTTCAAATATCAGCATACAATACAGAAACATAAGTTGTTTATTCTTAAATATTGCATACATGGTTTCTTTAAACGATAGGGTATTCTCGCTTGTCAAATATTTTTCCGTGACGTTCTTAGCGCCAAGCATGGAGGTAATAAGAACGATGACCGCAAAGATCAACGTGGTCAGAAAAAACCCCATCTTCTCGGACCCGCGTCCAAGTAAATTCACGAGCTTAAACGTGAGATACGCTGATATCATTGCGGCAGCTATGCTGGACGCGATCTTGAGTGTATTGAGAAGTTTGCGTTTCTCCGCTCCACAGATAACCGCGAGCAGAGGCAGATTTGCCACCTCCATCATGCTGAAACAAAAGCTCCACACAATATAAATAAAGAAACACCAGAGCGCTGTCAGCTGTCCTGAAACAGGCGGCGGCAAAAAAAGAACTACAAAAAGCACGGATGACGGAATCGCCCAATAATAAATATACCCCTTGTATTTGCCGGCTTTGGGCGAGCGGCTGTCCATATAGTAGCCGATAAAAGGATCTACGGCGCCATCAAAAAAACGCGCTAAAAGCAATATTACAGTTACCACTTCAGTTGAAAACTTTAAAATATCTGTATAATAGTATATTAAAAATGAGGCTATTGACATATACACCAGTGCAAGCGCAAAATTGATGGATGAGTAGCCTAATGTCGCTCTGTCAAGTTCTATCCTGACTTTTTCGAAGTAAGCCATAGCTTCCTCCTTTCCATGCAAAACATCCTCAAATACCAGAAAAAAAGATTTTATGGTATTCTATAAGAAGGAGAAAGACACAAAATACACCCAAACGGCTATTTTTTTGCAACAAAAAATAGCGCGGGTAAGTCTTAATGAGAAAGGCGAATAAGCGATGAATACCATAAGATCGTCACTTCCATTCAAAGAAGGGCTGCTGGACAGACCGCGCGTTCACCGATTGCTGGAACAAGCGACGCACAACGCGCTTGTCACAGTTGTGGCCGGCCCTGGATACGGCAAGACCAACGAGGTGGCGAGATTTGCCAAAAACGCGCGCGTCAGACTCATATGGATGCATATCAGCAGACTAGACAATCTCTTTGATCATTTTTGGGACACTTTTGTCCATGCTCTCGAAGAGGAACTTCCTGATCTGGCAGGGCAGTTCAGGAGCATGGGATTTCCGGACAATCCCTCAAGGTTGGATTCATTTCTGCATAAATTCGCCGATGCCATTTACAACAGCAAGCAATTGATCTTCGTGGTGGATGACTACGGAAACATCACAAGCGATGAGATAGTATCCTTCTTCGAGTATATAATTGCCGCCAACCTCGAAAATTTTTCCCTGATATTAATCAGCGCTGCAAAGACTGACATCGGTCTGGCCGCGTTGAGGAACGGCAGTCTATACCAGATAACTGCGGCAGATCTTAAATTCACAGCAGAGGAAACAAAATCCCTATTCAGGATGTACGGGCTCGAACTCTCCCAGGATAAGCTGAACGAGATAGAAAGAGAAGTAGGCGGCTGGCCCATGCCGCTATATCTGCTGTCTCAGCGGATTCACGCGGAAAGATCCGACAGCGAGATCCCAGGAAAGCTCAATATAATTGACGCGCTGTTTGAGAAAGAGTTCTTCTCCGCATACAGCATCGATATGAAGAAGCTGCTGATCAAATTATCTCTCATTCACAGTTTCTCCTTCGATATCGTGAAGAAAATCGGCGTATGTGATATTGATGAGGCTGCAAAAAACCTCAAGTCAAACATATTCGTAGCCCTTGACTATTCGTCCAAGCTCTACACATTTCAGAACATGTACCGTGCTTTTCTGGCTGACAAGCATTTCATGCTGAGTAATGATGAGAAACACGAACTCTGGCTTGCCGCCGGCGAGACATTTCTCTCGCTGGGATACAATCTGGAGGCGATAGATTGTTTCGAAAATTGCGGGAAACACGATATGATGCTGACCGCAATAGCAAATTATGCCGGCAAGTACATCGGGTACAGCAAAGAGAGGGGCAATTTTTTTCTGAGGAAACTCGAAGCTCTGCCGGATGATTTTATAAAACAGCATCCATTAGCGGCCTACTTGAAGGCAGTCACGATGGTCAACAATCTCGATATCGACAGGGCGATGGAAATTTTCCGCGACCTCGAAAAGACCTTACCGGAGAGGAGCGACACAGAGGCAGTGGAGGTTCTCGGTGAAGTATACTGGATGTTAGGCGGCATGAACATGTTCTCAGGCAACACGAATTTTCTGGAATATTTCAAGCGATCCAGCGAATGCCTCCCCAACGGCTCCACATTAAAGCCGAGGTATCTCCACATTGGAAATTACAATATATTCAGAATAGGAAGCAATCTCCCCGGCGCAATAGAGCAGCTGGAAAATGTCGTCCATGAAACCATGCCCTATTTCGTCAAGGTCGCAAAGGGGGGCGGAAACGGAATAGAGCATCTGTTCTCAGCCGAGGCCGGCTACTTTACCTTCGACCTCAATGCCGCCAAAAGAAATGCCTTGAAGGCCATCTACGCCGCGTCTGACTCCGAGCAGCACGATATCCTGTGCAACGCGCGCATCATTCTCGCCAGGACAGCGCTCTTGCAGGGAAATTATCACGAGTTCGTCGGACAGATTGAATTCGTGAGGGATTATATAGACAAACGCGAAATATCCTCGCTCTACGATTTGAGGGACTGCGCGCTTGCAAGGCTGTATCTCGCAGTGGGCGACTATAACAAAATAGCTCCGTGGATTGTCTCCTCCAGCGACAACACACAGAACATCTCGCCAATCCTTCGGGGATGCGACCAGATAATCTATGCCAAGTATCTTTCGAGCATGGGAAAGTACGATGAAACGCTGCCGCTCCTGGAGCATCTGATAACGCGCTACAAACTACAGGGCCGGTGGATAGACGTGCTGAACGCGCTCATCATGCACGCCGTCACCCTCCTGAGACTGGGTGAAACGTCAGGCGCGCTTTCATCTCTGTGGCAGGCATACGACATGTCATGGCAAAACAATATCATTGTTCCTTTTATAGAAGAGGCTGGAAATATGCGTAATCTGATGGAGGCCGCCAGGAAATCAAGCGAGTACGACTTCGACAAGGATTGGGTGGATGATATCTATGGCAAATCCTCCACGTATGTAAAGAGACTCTCTCTCATCATAAATGAATATCGAAGGATCAAGTCGCCTGTCGCGGAAACTCCCTTGAAGCTCTCGAAACGCGAAACGGATGTGCTGCGTAAACTATCACAGGGGTTGACGCGCGAGGAGATAGCCGATACAAATTATATATCAGTCAACACGGTCAAGAGCACTATCAAGAGCCTGTACAATAAGCTCGGCGCGGTCAACAGGGCTGATGCGGTGCGCATAGCCACCAACATGGGGATACTGAATTAAATTACGTTATATTAAACCCTCCGCGCCCCTACTGCGCTATACTTACACATGCGCGTCTAATGCTGAAGAGGGTGAATTTTTGTTTTATTTTATGCTTTCCGCTTTTCTCGTGATAACAGTTTTTTGCCTGCTGGGGGTCATTTCCTCAGGAAAGGTGAAAAACACCTCAGACTACGCGATTGCGGGCCGCAAAGCAGGAGCGGGCACAGTAGTGGGCGTTATTATGGGAGCGCTTGTCGGCGGGGGATCCACAGTCGGAACCGTCCAAATGTCCTATCAATGGGGACTTTCGGCATGGTGGTTTACACTGGGAAGCGGTATAGGCTGCGCCATTTTGGCATTTCGCTTCGCTGTCCCCATGAGACGCGGCGGGACCGTCACCCTGCCTGAGCTGATAGAGCGCAACTACGGATTGCCCGTCACGATTCTCACCCTGACAGGTTCCATCTCAGGAACTCTATTTGCCGTAATAGCTCAATTCATTGCGGGAACCGCGCTAATTCGCTCGGTGTTGCCTCTGACTCCCGGGGCGGCAATTCTGTCTCTCTCAATGATGATTGTATTTTTCATCTTCTTTGGGGGATTGAAGAGCTTCAGCGTCGTCGGCAACGTGAAGACGGCTATTTTATATCTGATGGTGGCGTTATGCACAGCGCGAGCAGCTTACCTCGGACAGGGGCCGCTCAGGCTGATTCGTGAGCTCCCGTTCTCCCCCTGGTGGAATCTCTTTGCTCGAGGACAGCAAGACGCCGGCGCCGGGCTCTCTGTAATGCTCGGGATACTGTGCACTCAAATCTATGTCCAGGGGATCTTTGCCGCGTCTGACGACAGGACGGCAAAAAAAGGATGCATACTGGCCGCAATCCTCATTCCTCCCCTCGGCCTCTCCTGTGTCTGGATCGGGCTGGCCATGCGAAACATGGGAATAGTAGTCGAACCGGCTCAGGCTTTGCCATATTTTCTAAAGACCTATTTTCATCCGTCACTTGGCGGCGCGTTCTGGGCCGGCCTCGTCATCACCGCGATCGGAGGGGCGTCGGGACTGTGCCTGGGTATCGCCACAAATCTGTCCAGGGATATATACGCCAGAATTCCCGGCGTGAATCGGGATGACAGGGCTATGCTGCGCTTCAGCAGGTTCGCGGTGCTCCTGACAGTCGCAGTCTCCGCGTGGCTTGCGAACATCTTCCTTGAAAGCCCCATCCTGCAGCTCAGCTATCTTTCAATGGGCTTGAGGGTCGCCGGAATGATCATTCCTCTCACACTGGCCATATTCAAACCCAAAATCATGTCCCCAAAACTTGCATGCGCATCCTCGATAGCCGGATTCGGCGGAATGCTCGTAACGCTGATATTCTTTCCAGATAAAGAACCTCTATTCGTGGGGCTCATAGCTTCCGGCGCCTGCATAGCTCCTCTCCTCCTGAAAACACGCCTCAATCGCAATTCCAAGTAGCTTTCTAATCTCTGACTCCTATTCTACATTGGCGTTTTTGAACAGGTATGAGCCGCATTGCTCATGCCTTCTGTCGCCTCGACGTTGATTTTTTTCTTTGTTTCCGACATAATAAGTACGCTTTTCCTGTGAAGGCTTTCGTTCTCACAAACAGTGAGGCATTTTCTTAATATGCGGCTTGATAGCTAGCTAAGGTAAGGAATGGTGCAAAAAATGAGGAAATTATCTTGGATAGTTTTTTTTGCATTTATAACCCCGGTTTTCATGGCTGGTGAGCTGTTGGCCATGACGCAAAGCGAGGCAGCCAAGTATGTTTCGAGAGCCAAACAGGGACAGCTTGAACTCCTGATCTCTTCCGACGTTGCGCCTGGGCTAAAAGTGGCGATATATAAGGAAAAACGGGAGCAATTTAAAGATCAGTACGCCTACTTTCCAATATCGCCATGGATGGGGATACAGGCCATAGTTCCCTGGGAAAAGTATCTCATTGCCATTGAGACGACCGATGATTACCCTGTAGGCGAATATTTCAAAGTGATAATTTCGCCGCCGTCCACGGAGGAGGATCCATTTCCGCCCGTTGACTCCTATGGACTCACCAAAATCAAACAAGATGAATTGCGAATCAGCGCAAGTATTATTATCGCGAATACTGATTTGCTTTGGGAAGTAACTGCTAAAAAATTTTTCATCCAACCCGCCCATACCGCAGGTATCTTTCGAGAGAAGCTGAAAAACGGCTGTTGGAGATGGTGGATTATCAGCGATAACATAGACTATAGGCCATGAATCGAAGAAAGTTTATTTTCAAAATCCTGAGTCCGTGTTACTCTTATCATGGCATGGTCCTCCTTGGTAGTTTGTTTATGGTGAATAAATTTTACCAAAAAAGAGCCCATGTCGCTTCTTATTTGCCACTTGTTATTGATTTTTCAAGGTGCGAGGCCATTATTTAATGTGCGAAGTTTGAGTTATTTACATATTTTGAAAATTCATCCAGCGTTTTATCGGTACTTCCCATAACAGCACCTCCACAGAAAGATTATTCAGATCAACGATCAAGAAAATTATCAGCTAATTTCAATGGTATAT
>JAISRE010000103.1 GCA_031273805.1 Synergistaceae bacterium
AACCAGTATCTGGCTGGGGGTGGGATTATCGGAGTACGCGCCACCGGAGAGTGGACCGGAACACCCGCTGACGACACCGCTGACGCCACGATCGACAGCGTCTCGGGCAATTATTTCAAAGGCGTCACCGTTGAGGCGACGGACGCAAACGGCAAGTGGAAGACTGACGCGGAGAGCGCTTACATTGAGGGCGGCGGGCTGATCGGCGTTGACGCCGCGTCCTCGCCGGCGGACAGGAAGGGCGTCGCCAAAATCGAAGAGCTCAAGGACAATATCTTCACTGAGATAAATGTACATACCGGCGACATTATCATCGGAGGCGGCCTCGTCGGCCTTAACAACAACAGCAAACATCTGGACAGCGTCGGCAGCACCCTCTATCAGGGAAGCGCGTACGCTGAACTGACGGAAGCCAGCGGCAACGTGTTCGCCGGCGACATTGACGTGTACGCGCGTTACTCCATAAGGGGCGGCGGGGTAATAGGGCTGAACGGCCTGTCGACCGCGGGCACCCGCCTGTGGTACCTCGACGACAATATTTTCAGCGGCGTAAATGTGGAAACAGGCTCGTACCTCAAGGGCGGCGGCATCGTCGGCCTTCAGACGAATTACGTGGACTCCGGCAAAGACACAAAATTAGAAGGGCGAGACGAAGAATCAGGAGAATATCCGGGGGGCGTGGATTTTACGGACATTTACGATAATGTCGCTGGCAACCCGTGGACGCTTCTCTACCGCGCGTCCGGCAACCTGTTCATCGACTCGAATGTCACCGCCGCGACGTACCTCTACGGCGGCGGCATTGTCGGGCTGCATTCATCCGAAGCGACGGCGTATCTGGGGACGGTCGAGAACAACCTGTTCCAAAACCTGAATGTGACGGTAAGCGGAGTCGACGACCCGGCAACCGGCTACGGTTTGAAGGGCGGCGGCATTGTCGGCGTCTCGTCGAAGAGGTCGGGGCTCATCGGCACGGTGAAGGGAAATTATTTCGACCAAATCGACGTCACGGTCAGTGGAAAACTTGCCGGCGGCGGCGTCGTCGGAATTCAATCCGACTCGGGCGAGCTCGATCTCTCCGCAGGCGGGGATATAGTGCATAACAGCTTCACTAATCTCAACATAAAGGCGGGGGCAATAGAGGGCGGCGGCGTCGTCGGAGCGCGGGGCGAAAATGGCTTCGGCGGATTTGGCGGCAATTCCGGGGTTGACGACGATGGAATAAGCGGGAACCGCCTGAGCGGAATCACCGTCGAGGCAACCGACTCGTACATATCCGGCGGCGGCATCTTCGGGGTATATTCCAACGAGGGAACCGCCACCATGTACGACGTTAACCATAACGTTTTCAACGGAATGAAGGTATCGGCGAAAACATACATCGAAGGCGGCGGGCTGATCGGCGTCCGCACGAACGGCCTCGGCGTAATCAACAATGTGGTCAACAACTACTTCTTTGATTCGGAAGTGACCGCCGGTACTTACATAGACGGCGGCGGCATAATAGGAGCGACGAGCGGGCAGCCGAGTTCAGACTCTGCCTCGGACGCGCCCACGCTCGGCATCGTGAATGTCGAAGACAGCCTGTTCACAGGCAACAAGGTTACGGCGAACAACGGCACGATCGGCGGCGGCCTCATCTACAGTTACGGTACCGTCGGCGGCATGACTATCAAAAACAGCTATTTCGGCGAAAACACGTTCACGTCGAAAATTGGCGATTCAGGCAAATATAATGGCGACGCTCCAGCGCCCAAAGTGTACGGAACCGTCACGGTCGACACCGGGCATCCCCATGGCGGTGACGCCCCTTACACTCTGACGTTGGAGGCAACGGGCGGCAACTATACGTACTTCGGCGACAACAAGATTATAGAAGGCGACAAGGAACGCTATAACTCGCTCTATTTTGGGACGGTCGATGGGTATACGACCGCTCCGGACGGCAAAATCGAGACCACGCCAGACGTCGCTGACGCCGACGCGAAACTTGAGATCAAAACCGATCCCGGCGGCTATGTATTCCTCTTAGACCCGATAGAGGTGAACCAGGACAACGAAAAAACCTTCGACATGGAAGTGGGTCCCCTCAACGGTGGCACGGCCGGGTATTTCATCTGGGACGGCGAAAACAAATTCACTGTGGAACGACCCGGCAATGTCGACCTTTTGTCCGGGAGTTACACGCAGATAATGCCCGGAATGACCCTGTACGCCCCCAACCATACGTTCAATCTGAATTCAGGCGGGCATTTGACCGTGATGGGCGACAATGAAATGACCCTCACCAAGGCAAATTTGAACGGCGAGCTGATCTTCAGGCTGATTGACACGGAACCCAACGACGCGGACAAGGCATTGCTGAAAATTCACGGGCCGGATGGCGCAGATAATTACGTCAATCTCGACGGAAGCACGATACGTCTGACGCCGATAGCCTACGGCATCGATCTGCAACCCGGCGATCGCTTCTATCTGATAGCCACGGACAGAGCAAACGGCATCTTTGAGGGCAGTCACAACGGATGGGCTTCCACTTACGCCTACGTCAGAAGCGGTTACACAACTGCGTACAACCTCATCATCGACACCTCCGTGCCAAAGGACTTGATCAATGGCGCCAGTAACATAGATGATGAGGCGGCGACGTACCAGTATCTCGTGGCCCGCCTGCCATTCCCGGACGCGCCTGTGGTGGAGCCTTCGAAGGAAGATCCGCCCAGCCCTGTGGTTCCGGCGGAGCCTGAGCCTGAGCCTGAGCCGGAGCCGGAACCTGAGCCGGAACCTGAGCCTGAGCCGGAACCGGAGCCTGAGCCGGAACCGGAGCCTGAGCCTGAGCCGGAGCCGGAGCCTGAGCCGGAGCCGGAGCCGGAGCCGGAGCCTGAGCCGCCCACGCCCGTGAACCCGTTCGTTCCGGATCTCCCGACTCCGCCGACTCCTCCGATTCTGATTCCGGATGTCCCAGTCGACCCGCCTGCGGAGCCGGAGCCCGAGCCCGAGCCGGAGCCTGAGCCTGAGCCTGAGCCGGAGCCCGAGCCCGAGCCCGAGCCCGAGCCGGAGCCTGAGCCTGAGCCGGAGCCCGAGCCCGAGCCCGAGCCCGAGCCGGAGCCTGAGCCCGAGCCTGAGCCGCTGCCCGTCACACCTATCACTGACGATCCGAATCGTCCCACGGATCCGAAGAGTCCGGTTGTGCCTGTTCCCCCGACGCCTGGAGATGAGCCGACGCCTGGAGATGAGCCGACGCCGACGCCGGGACCTACGCCTGATCCGACGCCAGCGCCAGCGCCGGAGCCGACGCCGGAGCCAGAGCCAGAGCCGGAGCCTGAACCGGAGCCAGAGCCAGAGCCGGAGCCTGAACCGGAGCCAGAGCCAGAGCCTGAACCGGAGCCAGAGCCTGATCCGGAGCCGGAGCCAGAGCCGGAGCCTGAGCCGGAGCCAGAGCCTGAACCGGAGCCTGAACCGGAGCCAGAGCCAGAGCCAGAACCGGAGCCAGAGCCAGAGCCAGAGCCTGAACCGGAGCCTGAGCCTGAGCCGGAGCCGGAGCCGGAGCCAGAGCCTGAGCCAGAGCCAGAGCCGGGAGGAGACTTGCCGCCAATCGCTGCCGCCGCTCACCAGTCAGTATCACTGACGAACGGGCGAATGGCCGGGCTGGCTTTTATAGGGGCGCGCGGGACCTGGCTTCCGGATCACAGCTATGAATCGGCGAGCATAGTGCTGAGCAACGACATTCTGAGCGAAGACCCCTATGGACGGATCTCCGCGCCTTTCGCCGGCATAGACGGCGCGTGGCTGCGCGTTCATAACGACAATTCGCATATCGACATCGACGGCACGAACATGATGATCGGTTTTGCGAGCAAAAAGAGGAAGCAGGGTGACGAGAACCACCAGGACAGCTCGTTGCTCTGGGCGGCTTTCATCGATGTCGGGCACGCTAGCTACAACACTTACGACAACTTTGGCTTCGTCACGAACAGCGTGATAAACGCCATTGACGACATTTACGCCAGCGGTTCGCTCCGCAGCTACGGCGTCGGCATAATGGCGCGGAAGGAGTGGGCGAACGGACTCAGGCTGGAAGGATCGCTTCGCGCCGGAAAACTGAAAAACGAGTACACCGCGTCCAATTACCTTGACGAGGACGGCGTTGCCGCGTCGTATACCACAGACGCGCCGTATTACGGGGCTCATCTTGGAATAGGGCGCATCATGAAGCTGAAAGACCCGCGCGACAGGTTGGATATCATGTTCCGCTATTATTGGAACAGACAGGATGGAGATTTCGTGGAGCTGCCGAACGGGGAATGGGTGGATTTCGGCCACGACGACTCTCACAGGGTGAGGTTGGGCGCGCGGTATTCCAGAGAGCGCGGCAGCCGCCGCTCGTGGTATATCGGCGCCGCATTGGAACATGAATTTGCAGGCGACATCCACGCCAGAAACAGCCAGTTCACGCTCCCGGCCTATGACCTGCAGGGCACAACCGGTGTGGGGGAAATCGGCTTCATCCTCCGCCCCAACGAGGACAGCAATTTTTCACTCGAAACCGGAATCCAGGGGTACGTCGGCAAATACAGCGGATTTTCCGCCGGAATAAGGTTTGAGTGGGAGTTTTAACTGAAGGACAGCGATTCTATTGAGAAAGTTTAAACATCAGGATCCCGCGACGGGATCCTGATGTTTTGAAAGCGCGAAAACACTCCCCCTGTCACTCGCGCGAGCCTCTCCTAAATTACGACATGAGTATCAGGATGTTTCAGTGCTATCCGCAATGAGCCGATAAAATGGATCTTTACATAAAAAAGGCCTCATTCGTGCTTCGATTGACCATCGTCATGCTGCTTCCTGCGGATTTGGGTTGCACCCTGTGGCTTGACGTCTCCGCTAAAACCCGGCGCTCAGAGCTTCGCGGCGTGTCACATATCACCATCAACATGTTTATTGTCCAAGAAAAATACTTTATGAATCCCACGTATTTCTGCGATTGCCATAAATCCAAATATTATTATAATAATGTTAATAAAGATGAGGTGTTCCGTCACGATGAGACCGCTGGAAATAAAAAATACAATGATTGACAATATTATAAAAGCGCTGGAAGAAGTTTTGCACGGCAAGAGAGAGGTTCTCCTTCGGATGCTGACATGTGTTTTTTCAGGCGGACACATACTGCTCGAAGATCTGCCTGGCCTCGGCAAGACCACGGTCGCTATTGCGGTGGCGCGTGTGCTTGGATTGAGCTTTGGACGTTTGCAGTGCACCAACGACCTTCTGCCTACTGACGTTACCGGGCTCAATATCTTTAAATCGGACAGGGGGGAGTTTGAGTTTCACCCTGGCCCCATATTCAACAACCTGATTCTGGTAGACGAGATCAACAGGGCCACTCCTAAGACTCAGAGCGCCCTTCTCGAAGCTATGGGAGAGGAGCAGGCGACCATCGACGGAACTACGTACAAACTATCCCGCCCGTTTCTGGTTATCGCGACTCAGAACCCTGTCGAGCACTCCGGGACATTTCCGCTGCCGGAGTCTCAGATGGATCGCTTCATGATGAGGACGTCGATAGGATATCCCGACAGGATATCGGAGAGAGGCATACTTCGCGCCGGCAGCCAGAAATTTTCCATAGAAAACCTTCCTCCGGCCCTCTCCCCGGATGAGGTGGTATCCCTTCAGGTAAGGATAGAGAGCGACATTACGGTGTCGGAGAAGATTCTGGATTATATTATGGCAATCACGGAGAAAACAAGGCGGCATCCAATGGTGTCGGTCGGAATATCAACCCGCGGAGCGATGGTAATGCTGCGCTGCGCGAAGTGCGTCGCGTGGATGAGGGGGCGTGATTATGTAGTGCCTGAAGACGTCAAACATTTCGCGTCAGATATCCTGCAGCACAGAATACAGCTGAACGTCAGCTCCAAATCGGAGGGGGCGGATATTTTGAATTCTATAATCAGCGAGATACCAGTGCCATGAAGGTGATATCCATACATCGATCGGGCATGATCTATATAGCCGTATCCATCATAATGGGGATTCTTGCGATAAATGGCGGCAATAACTTTCATTATCTGGCGGCATCGGTGATTCTCGGGTATATGCTGGCGTCTGGCGTGGCAGGAAGGCGTAATATACGAAACGCAGAGGTGTCCCTGTCGTTTCCCGATGAAATATACGCAATGACTCCATTTATGCTAACTGTTGAGCTTCGAAACAAAAGCTCCCGCGTTCCAATATTGCTCTTAAATGTCAAGGCGGGCGATTCGAGCGTATTGTTTCATATGGTGCAGCCCGGCGAAGTACAGAGAAGAAGCGTAATGTACTCATTCACATCCAGAGGGGAGGGGGTAATCAGCGATATCGAGCTTTCGTCCGTTTATCCGTTCGATCTGTTTACGCGCTATTGGCCGACGCCGTTCAAGGGAAGAGCTGCCGTATTTCCGAAACCAGTCGAGGGTATGACCAACTGTGAAGTATTCGACATGGAAAATCCGGAGGATGAAACAGCGTATCGTCAGAGGTTATGCGCGGATCTGGACATAGTTGGCGTCAGGCCTTATGTTGAGGGCGATCCCATGAAGCTGATTCACTGGAAGTCGACTGCGCGCACCGGAAGACTGAATACCAGAGTCTACGATGAACAGGGAAGCGGCAGGGAGAGGATGATAGACCTCGACGCGCTCATTTCCAGGGGATTGGAGTCCGGGTTGTCCGCCGCGAGCTATATCATTCGTCTTGCCATCCTGTCCGGAGATCCGATCGGCATGAAGGACGGGGAAACTATTTATCCCCCGTCGTCCATGCGTTACGATAAACTGGCAATGCTTACAAGGCTCGCTTTTTATGATTGACAGGGCGTATCTGTCGATAAAAAATCTTATAATATTCAACACGCTGCTCTGTGAGTTAGTGGCGCTCATGTCGTGCTGGAGATCGATAAATGTGGTATACGTCGCGCTTTATTCCGCGATACTCGGAGTCTCCACCGCTATGGAACTGTTTGGCCGGAAACACCTGCCCCGGATGATTATAAACATCATGTCATTTGCCATACTTGCTGTCGCTTGGGCCAGATTGCAAATGGATATGCTCGTTGAGATCTTCACGGAGGCTGTACTCCTGATGATGGCAATCAAGATGCTGGAGGAGAAGAGCGCTCGAGACTATTGCCAGATTGCGGCGCTCTCCGTGTTCACCGTCATCAGCGCTGCCGTCATAGCTGTAGACGGCACATTTCTCTACTACTGCATACTCATCAGCATATGTTCGGGTTTTCAGATGCTTTTGGCAACGTGGTACAAGAACGACCCGAACTACACGCTGACCTTTAAGGAGACGGGGCAGGTCGCGAGAAGAGCCGGAGTCATCTGGATGATGATGCTTCCCCTCTGTCTCCTGCTGTTTTTCTCGGCGCCAAGAGCCATGACGTCGCTTGGTCAGCTCCAGAGGGTTCCAGGAGGAGCGGAGAGTTTTACAGGTTTTTCAGATGAGGTTGTTTTGGGTTCGGTCAAAAGCATTCAGTCAAACAACGCCATGGCTTTCAGGGCTGAGATGCCGGAGCAGGGCCGTGATGTCCTCTACTGGCGGGGGATAGTCCTCGACACCTTTGACGGGCGCGCGTGGAAATCCAGCCGGAGCTCCAGCGCGAGGACGATGTTTCTTTTGGATGGAATCGGCGTTAGACAGGAGATATTCATGGAGCCCGGTTATCATAACATTCTCTTTGCGCTGGACATACCTGTGCATATAAACGGCCCGCGCGTGGTTCCAATAGGAGACGCCGTCTTTATGAACGGCCGCCATTGGTCGACCGGCAGTTTCAGCTACACAGCTTACTCGTCGCTCTCCTCGACTATGCGCCCGATATCCGCTGATATAGGGCGTACGCGATATCTCAGACTGCCTGCGGATTTTATGCCGCAGCTGCGCGAAGTTGTGGATAATTTAACCGATGGTCTCTCTGACGACCAAAAACCGGGAGCGATAATGGCCTGGTTGTCGCCTCCGAATTTCAATTACTCATTGGATGATCTGACGATCTCAGAAACCCCCCTCCAGGATTTTTTATTTTCACACAAGAAGGGCAACTGCGAATACTTTGCCTCCGCGATGGCCGTTATGCTGAGAATGACAGGAATCCCGTCGAGGCTTGTTGCCGGCTACCACGGCGGCGTCTATAACGACAGCGGCGCTTACTACATGGTGAACCAGTCGAGCGCTCACGTGTGGGTGGAGGCCTGGGACGACGGGGAAAAGTTATGGCGAAGATATGATCCGACGCCGGCCGGAGGAGGATCTATTAATGAGAGAACTGCGGCGGGATATGGCCGGCTCCAAATGTATCTGGACTTGCTGAACCATATGACGTCCCGTCTCTTCATCGGATATGGACAGGAGTCTCAGTCCAGGCTGCTTGATAATCTGAGAGGTTTTATGGCTAATCCGTCGGCCCGGATATTCTCCACCTTCGACAAAATCCACATTGGGCCGCGAGTGATAATGTTGGCCTTCATAAGTATTTCACTGGCGTCACTTTCATTCACTGCTTTGAAATTTTATCGGCGCCGCCGTAGCGGGGATATGGGCGCCAATGAAGCTGCAGTGCGAGGAAAATTCCTCTCCCTTATGAAAACTCTTGGGTATGAAAAATGCGCGAATGAGGGCTTGGAGGAATTTGTCGAGTCGATAAAAGGAGATGCGCGTCATGGAAATTTGCTATTCGAACTTGCGAGTGAGTTTGTTTATGAGTTCGAAAAATTTTACTTTCGGGATATTCCAATAGATATCTCCTCAAGAGCAAAACTGGATAAATTGTTAAAATACATGAGGAAATATATAAGAAATGAAGCTGTTGCGTCAAATGCCGGAACTGCTAAAATGGAAAAATAGTAAAATTTAAGTTTAGGAGAGGCTGCGCATAGATGGCAATACTTGATATTTTGGTCTACCCAAATCCACTTCTTCGCCAGGAGACTGATTTGGTGACGACCTTCGACGGTAAACTCAAAAAATTAATAGCGGATATGTGGGAAACAATGTATGTTGCAAAGGGGGTCGGTCTTGCGGCGCCTCAGGTGGGGGTTCCAATCAAACTTCTGGTTGCGGAGTGGGAAGAGCGGCGTCAAGTGCTGATTAATCCCAGCATCATAGAGAAAAGTGGTTCTGAAAAACGAGAGGAGGGATGCCTTAGTTTTCCGGGAATTTATGAGGAAGTGGAGAGACCGGAACGAATCCGCATACTGTATCAGGATGAAAAAGGGGAAAGTCATGATGAAATAGTTGAGGGGTATCTCGCTAGAATTTTCTCTCATGAGACCGATCATCTCAACGGGAAACTGCTCATCGATCACGTGTCACTTCTCAAACGGGCTTTTTTGAAGAAGAAATTTGGGAGGAAGGCGCGTATATCCTGATGATCAACAGGGGATCTTTGAGCTACGCGTACTTTGGCTCAGGGCTTTTTGCGGCCAGATGTCTTGAACTCCTAGGCGTTTGGAAAGCGCCCTCCTGGGTTGTCACCGCCCCTCCAAGGTCGTCGGGACGCGGTGGAAGGCTTACCTGTACGCCTGTGGGAGATATGATGAGGAGGGGAGTCTGCGGACAGACGCCTCTCATCGAAACAGGGGATGTTTCGTCGTGCGTCGAGATCATGGACATGAAAAAGGATATTTATGTCGACTTCATATTTGTGGTTGACTTTGGACAAATTATAAGAGAACCAATCCTTGGCTGGGATGAGTCCATCGGATGTCTGAACATTCATCCGTCTATGCTTCCTCTTTACAGAGGCGCTGCGCCTGTACAGAGGGCTCTGATGGATGGAGCCGCCGAAACAGGGGTAACGGTATTCAAACTTGCCCGTGGAATGGATTCGGGGCCTGTTCTGTTGCAAAAACGCGTCGAAATCAAGGAGGACGATAACTATGCCTCCATGCTGGAGCGCGCTGCTTGGACTGGAGCCAGTATGTTCATCGAATATGCTGATAATCATCCCATAGGAGAGTGGACATTTACCCCGCAAGATGACGCGCGCGCGACGTATGCGCCTAAAATAAAGCCGGAGGAAGAGCGTATAGACTGGAATATGCCCGCCGGGAAAATATTCGACAAGATCCGCGCGCTCTCTCCGAAACCGGGAGCGTGGACGACCATACGAGGTAAACGTCTCAGAATATTGACCGCAAACCGCATGTCCTGTTGTTCGTGCTTAGGGGATATGTCCTGCGGGGAGTTGGATATGAGCGGCTTATATCCAAGAATTACAACAGGCGACGGAGTTCTCGAATTGAGGACCATTCAGATGGAGGGGAAAAAAATTCAAAGCGCCGTTGATTGGAAGAACGGGCTCAGAGCGAGGATGGGAGAGTGCTTTGCGTGATTGATGCCGATAATAGAATTAGATCTCTTAACCAGTGGGAAGAGATGACGGAAACACAGCTTGAGAGCCGTTTGCTTTATGAGGGGAAAATAGTGAATTTGAAAGTCGACAGCGTCAGGCTGCCTGATGGACGCAAAGCGTCGAGGGAGGTTGTCGAGCACAAGGAAGCAGTGGTTGTATTGGCGGAGAATGAACGGGGCGAGCTGCTGATGATAAACCAGTTCAGATATCCGGCGGGGGAAGTCGTTACTGAGCTGCCGGCAGGCATAGTAGAACCCGGTGAGGACTGTGAGGATGCGGCAGTGAGGGAGCTTCAGGAGGAGACGGGATGGAAACCGGGCAAGATTCGCAAGGTTTCGGAATTTTACACATCACCTGGTTTCTCCAGTGAGTTGCTGAAGCTTTACTATGCGACCGCCCTTTCTCCTAATAAACTGAAACCTGACGACGACGAGTTCATAATCTCTCGATTTCTTACCCCTAAGGACGTTCTCAGGCTTGCCGAGGATGGGGGGATACGTGACGCAAAAACCCTGTACGGCGTCTATTGGTGGCTGTATCATAAATTCGTGAAAAAATAAAAATCTCCGGAGGCGAGCAGTGATGGGGAGACGACTTGAGAGAACTCCGGATAACTTTGACAAACACGGAGAAATTGACGATGTGATAAACGGTTTTGTCGAGTATATGCGTTATGAGCGCAGCGCCAGCCCAAACACGGTACAGGCTTACTCGACTGATCTTATCTCGTGGAAAAATTTTTGCGTATCTTGCGGAGCGCAGATCTACCCCGTAAGACTTGAAATCCTTGCGAGGTATTTGCAAAGTCTGGAGCTTGCCGGCATGTCCGCTGGGACGAGGATGAGACGCGCCGCTACTCTCTCCGCTTTTACAAAATATCTGATATACGACGGAAAAATAGAGTCCGCTGTAACTCTGCCATCTCTGCCCAAGCTTGGGAAGAGATTGCCGCAGGTAATGACGGAGGGGGAGATCGAACGTCTCATTGACAGCTGTGTCGGAGGAAATCAATGTATAGCTGTCCGGGACAAAACGATAATAGAGATGGCGTATGGCTGTGGACTTCGCGCCAGCGAGCTGGTCTCAATAAAAGTATCCGACATAGATGAGACCGGAGGCATAATATATGTAAAGGGAAAGGGCGGCAAGGAGAGGATTGTTCCGTACGTTGGTACTCTAAAGTCCTCCGTGCGAAGGTATATTGCCGCAGCAAGGGAGGAACTGCGCACCGGAACAGATGAAGGAAAGGGAGACGGAGCTGATTTTCTGTTTCTGACAAAAAACGGCAGGCAGATGTCGCGCCAGGAGCTGTGGAGTATAATTCAAAGAAGGGGCAGGCGAGCTGCGATCGCAAAATCACGTCTGCATCCTCATGTTTTAAGACACTCTTTCGCGACGCATCTGCAAAGAAGAGGCATGGACCTGCGTACATTACAGGAGCTGCTGGGACACTCGTCCATAGCTACAACTGAAAAGTACGCTCATCTTGATACAGAGCTGAGGGATATCTATGACAGTTTTCACCCACGCGCATGAATTCATAAAAACCATCAGAGAGGTCACCGAAGAGGGGATAGGTATGATCAATACCGAGAAGACCACAGAGGCAATGGCCGCTATCAACAGAAAGACCTCGCATCGTCCGATCGCCGGGATAATCTTGGGCAGCGGACTCGGCAGTGTCGCCGAGGCGATCGAGGATGCCGTAGCGATACCTTACGAGGAGATTCCATACTGGCCCCGCACGACCGCGACAGGTCATGCCGGGCGCTTGGTGATGGGGTCTTTGGAGGGAATATCTGTGGTGGCGATGCAGGGCCGCGTACATTATTACGAGGGTTACTCCATGGACGAGGTGACATTTCCCGTCAGGATATTCGGAGAACTGGGGGTCAGGACACTCATTGCCACAAATGCCTCCGGCGGGATAAACCTTGGATATAAGCCGGGTGATCTAGTGGCGATATACGATCACATCAACTTCATGGGGATCAATCCGCTGATAGGAGCGAACAACGAGCATTGGGGGCCCAGATTTCCCGACATGACCTATGCCTACGACCGAGACTATATTACACTGCTCGAGAACGCCGCGAAAGAGGAGAGAATACAGCTGCGCAAAGGAGTGTACATCGCCTTTACCGGTCCATCCTACGAGACTCCGGCGGAGATAAGGATGTCGAGGGTGCTTGGCGCCGATCTCGTCGGTATGTCGACGGTGCCTGAAGTTATAGCCGCAAACCACATGGGTATGAGGGTGGCGGGAATCTCCTGTGTTTCAAATTACGCGGCCGGTGTTACGTCCGAAAAACTTCATCATCAGGAGGTATTGGATGGAATGGCGCGCGCCGCAAACTCGATGGTGAGGCTGATTAGAGCGTTCTTGCGCGGTTTAGCCGCTCGCGATGTTTAACATACTCGATTTCATAGAACTTAAACGAGACGGCCACAGACATTCCAGTGAGGATCTTCACTATTTCGTGAAATCTGTGCTGAGCGGCCAGATACCGGACTATCAGATATCCGCGTGGTTGATGGCCGCTTTTATTCGTGGAATGGACGATGAGGAGCTGAGAGACTTCACGTCCGCTCTCGCTTTCTCCGGGGACGTGTTCAGACTGTCGGCAGGAAAGAGAGCGGTAGATAAACACAGTACCGGAGGGGTGGGGGATAAGACCACCCTCATTGCCGCTCCTCTTGCTGCGTCATGCGGCTTGCCGGTGGCAAAGCTCAGCGGTTGCGCTCTGGGCTTCACAGGTGGTACTGTAGATAAGCTGAAGTCCATACCCGGAATGAATATGCATCTGGATACCGATCAGTTCATAAGGCAGATCGATGAAATAGGCATAGCTATAAGCGGACACTCCCTTCATCTGGCGCCTGCAGAGGGGAAATTTTACGCGCTGCGGGATGTCACCGGTACAGTTCCGTCGCTGCCGCTGATAGCGAGCAGCATAGTGTCCAAAAAAATCGCGGGTGGAGCCGACGCGTTTGTCTTCGACGTAAAATGCGGCAACGGGGCTTTTATGAAGACCGAAGGACAAGCCAGAGCCCTTTGTGCAGCCCTTATTTCACTCTCAGCGGCAATGGCTAAGAGGAGCATGTGCGTGATATCCGACATGGAGCAGCCGCTGGGACGATGGGTTGGCAATTCCGTAGAGGTCCTTGAAGCATTGCAAGTCCTATCCGGCGCCGGACCGAGCGACACGAGGGAGCTGTCGGCGACTATAGCGGCTGAGATGCTTATGGCAGGGGGCATAACGGATAACATCGATTCCGCTTCCATGATTGTTGCGGGAAAACTTGACGATAAGAGCGCGTTGCGGAAGTTTGCCGAGATGATCTCATGCCAGGGCGGCGACCCATCAGTGTGCGGAGATCCCGAGTCCATTCTGCCGCGCGCGGCTCATGAAAAAATAGTCACCGCGCCGCGTGAGGGGGTTATCGGTCGTATGGATGCCCTGACGATAGGTATTGCGGCGCGAGCCCTTGGCGGAGGACGCACGCGCGGAGACGATAAGATCGATCAGTCCGTCGGCATTGGCGTGTTGAAAAAAATTGGGGACGCGGTCTCGAATGGAGAACCCATTTTTGAGATTCGATATAATCGGGATGAACAGTTGAACTCCGCGCTTCCTCACTTGATATCAGCTTTTTCTGTAGCGGAATTTGCGGAGAAAAGACCTTTGATTTTGGATAGGGTGACGTCTTACGACCGATAGGAGCATTGGCGCTCGAATTGCCTCGTTTATGCCTGTAATACTGCAGGAGGCGCGTAAACTTGCCTGGGGTGACGGATTTATTGCCGATGATCTAGTCCAGGAGGGAGTCATGGCCGTCCTCCGCGCGCTAGATTCTTATGATCCGGCAAGAGGCAGTGAAAATGGATATATACGCACATGTGCGAGGAATGGGATGATCTCTTATTTGAGGCGCAACAGACACGAGTGCTCGATGGATGAGGATGTTCTGGAGGCCAGAGTTCGTGATTCCACCTCAGAACAGGAAACCAATGCCGACGAACAGCAGGAAGTCATAGAGATAAGAGAAGCTCTTGCCTCCCTGCTTCAGAACCTCAGCCCATTCGAGGAAGAGGTTCTTGACGCGTATCTCAGGGGGGGTGGAGTATCCGGCGCGGTTATGATAATGAGGTGTGACAGGAAGAAGGTCGACAACGCGCTCCAGAGAATTCGAAACAAGGCCAGAGCTCTGCGGGGGGACATGTTGTGAAAAAGGTGATTCGCTGTCTTTTAATCGCTATTCTTACGATGTGCTTGCGCGGAGTTTCCGATGCCAGTTTACTGGAACCTGATGGTTATCGGAGGGTAAAAATAGCTGAGTGCATGAATTCCCCTCCTGCGCAGTTCCTGTTGATGGTGTTCGCAAACTCGTTCAAAGAACTTGCGCCGGTTTCACCTGCGTGGCAGACTCTGCCGTCGGAGTCGCTCGAGGATCGGAAGGCGCTATTCGACGGGTTGGTGATCGGCGCGTATGATATGATATTTACAGGCGACGTGGAATACACCAAAAAACTCGATGAGATGGGCATGTTGCGTGGAGTATATCCTGTATTCAGAGAACGCCTGATTTTAGTGGGTCCTGATGATTTTGCGCCGTCTCCGATGGGACTTGGCGCAGGCGATATAATGAAAAAAATTTTCACAGATCAACGGCTCTTTTTTTCTCCTATAAAAAATAAATGGATAGTTGAGTCGGAAAGCGCAATGTGGTCAGGACTTGGAGTGAAGAATCCCGCTGACAACAGGCAGTATGTGGAGACTGGCAGGGATGACGTGGACGCTCTCTACCTGGTGGGCGACGAGGGGGGATTTATGCTTGTTGGGGAGGCGTCTTTTGCGCAATACGTTGATTCCGCGCGCACGAGCGCGCCAATTGTGAAACTGGCTGACACAGAGTACTACCGTACCAGTTATGTATGTCTCATATCGACGTTTGGTTTTAGGAAAGAGAGGACTGCCGCAGCTGACAAGTATGTGGCTTGGCTGAAGAGCGATGATGGACGTAAAGTGATAGAGGATTTCAATATTGGCGGAATCACCCCGTTCGTTTCCCCTGACTCCAAGTGACTGTAAACTATAGTTGCACACTGTCAACGCAAAATCATATAAATTTTTCTCGCTCAACTTATGACTCTTGTGATACACTTCTCAAGTCTATTGGAACCGGTCAAATATCTTTGGAGGTTGTTGAAAATGAAAAAAAATAAAATGTTGGTAATAGTGTTTCTGTTTACTCTTCTGCTGTCGCATTTATTTACCGTCTCCGTTGAGTCCGCGTCCAGGTACGACGCGGTGCTTGCCAGATGGACCAAAAAAGAGGAGTATAAAGATGATATGGGCGGTCGTTTCAACGTGAATGTGACGCTCTATACAGCGGAGTATATAGAGTCCCTCATGCAGAGCGAGGCGGAAAAAAATCTCTGGACTGCAAGCGAACTGGAGGACTACAAATATAATTTTCTGAGGGGCCTCAACATGGACGACAACATTGCTATTCATGTTGAATTCGAAGAATTGGGCGCAACTGCCCATATGGCTCCGTTTAACGAGATGGCGTATCTTTGGATAGGTAGTAACAAATATGCGCCGGTAGACTACGACCAGCGTTTTAATTTGCCTCTTATGGGCAAAAGAGACGGGATGCTCTACTTTCCGCGATATAACGAAAAAACAGGAGAGCCACTGCTCAAGCGCGACACTACTCTCAGATTGGTATTTAACGGCGCGATCAGTCCGGTTTTGGGAAACAGGGAGATTCGTTTTACATGGGACGTGAAGGCGGAAAACGCGGAAGGCGCTATGTCAGGAACTGCGGCAGACAGGCTCGAAGTTGACAGACTTCTCAGAAGAATGGAAAAGCTAGCCGCCGAGAAGGCCGATCTCCAGTCCCAGCTCGATGCCAAAAATAAGGAAATAGACAGCATTGCAGCCAGAATAGAGGAACTTCAGAAGAAGTGAGGAGGGTTTAATATTGAAACGTATAGGCGTACTCACAAGCGGCGGAGATGCTCCCGGGATGAACGCCGCTATCAGGGCGGTTACACGCACAGCCATATATAATGGTTTTGAGGTGATAGGTTTTCGCAGAGGGTATGAAGGTTTGCTCGAAGGAGATGTTATCCCCCTGTCCGTGAGTTCTGTGGGCGGCATAATACACCGCGGCGGAACCATATTGAGGACTGCCAGATGCGAGCGTTTCACTAAACCGGAAGGAGTCCGCGAGGGTCTGCAGCGCCTCAGGGAGTACGATATAGACGCTCTTGTGGTGATAGGCGGCGACGGCTCTTTCCGCGGCGCTCATGAACTGCATAAACTGGGATACCCTGTGGTCGGCATTCCAGGCACTATAGATAACGATATGGCCGGCACCGACTGCACCATAGGCTTCGACACGGCATGCAATACGGCTCTTCAATGTATAGAGAAGCTGCGGGATACCGCCTCCAGCCACGAAAGGCTCTTCCTTGTCGAGGTGATGGGGCGTAACGCGGGTTTTCTCGCCATAGAAGCGGCAGTTGCGGCCGGAGCGGAATTCGTTCTGATTCCGGAGAGAAAATTTGATATAGATCTACTCTGCAAGAAACTCCACTACGCGAAGGAGCGGGGAAAAAGCCACTCTCTTATAATAGTGGCGGAGGGCGTCATGTCGGTTTCCGAGTTGTCGGCACAGCTTAAGGACACGGGCGGCTATGACGCAAGGATTATAGTTCTGGGGCACATACAGCGGGGAGGCAGTCCGTCCTCCTTTGACGCGGTGCTTGCGTCTCGCTTGGGAGGCGGAGCCATAGAGGCCATAATACGCGGGGAGTTTGGCGTTATGGTGGGCCGCACAGCCGGAAAAATCACGACATGCCCGTTACAAATAGCGTGGGAGCAGACTAAGGGTCTCGATGAAGATATGCTCTCGCTCGTTGACATTCTGGGCATATAATGTCTTTTGCGGCTGGAGTGAATAATGGCAAAATACCTCCCGTCGCTTTGCGTAAGCTTACGGAAATAGTAGCGTCCGGAATCACCTCCCGAGGGCCGTCATGTTTATGTTCGGACGACGTGTGGCAGAGGTCGGTTGACCTCATTGAAAAATGCAAAAAAATCGTTATAATATCCGGATTCTACATACCGTCTGTCATGGCTCCCGAAACCGATGGGGTCGCTGGCAGCTGCGTTCTGGGGCGGGCTCTTCGTGAAATAGGGCTAGACGTTGAGATTTGGACTGATTCCCTCTGCGTCGACGTGTTTAAGGCGTGCGCATCCGCAGTGAATTTCCCATGTGACCGTCTGCTCGATGTGTCCGGTGGAACCGGGGCGGCTCGCAGCGCGGACCTGTTCATATATATCGAGCGCGTGGGACGCGCGGAGGACGGGGCTTACTATAATATGAGGAGCGTGGATATTTCACGCTGGACTGAGCCGCTCGATGAGTACGCTCTACTCTCTTCTCCGGTAATAGGAATAGGCGATGGCGGCAACGAGGTTGGAATGGGAAGCTTAAACGCGGCATTATCAGAGCTCATGCCGGACTATTCGAGGCGCCTATGCATATTGACCTCTGACATCTGTATTCCTGTCGACGTCTCGAACTGGGGAGCGTATGCCCTTACAGCCGCGATATCGTTGTCGAGGGGCGAGTGGCTGGGGCAGAGCGAGGCCGAGGAGACCGGAATGATGGATGCCCTGCTGGAGTGCGGCGCAGTGGATGGAGTTACCGGAAGAAGAGAAAGGTCTGTCGACGGGCTGAGTGCGGATGTTCATTTGAATATCCGTTCCAAGCTGGAGGCTCTGGTTAATTTGGTGGATTGATGATAAAGTATTTTTTCTATATGCCTCAGATGGAGGGTGGTTTATAATGGCCACGAGGCATAAGCGAAATCAAACTGATTCTCTGGCTTTATTGGGAATCCTGGTTATAGTGCTGCTCATGGGTACTATGTGGCGCTTCAGCATTGATGATGTCATGGTCGGCTCATTCCAATTGGATGAGATACAAATCTGTGAAGAGCTTGACGACGACCTCAAACCCATAAAAAACGAGAGAAATATGCCCGGAGATGTTCAGCAGGTTTGTCTGTGGTTCAGTTATTCAAGAGCCAGGGACGGCGATTCACTTGAAATTTCATGGTATCTTGACGAAAAACTCATACAGAGGGAAAAACTGCGGCTTTCAAGCCCAAGCGGGGTCAGAGCTTTTTATCTTCTCAAAGAGGATGGATCTCCTTTAGATACTGGTTTTTACTCAATTCTATTAACGTGTAACGGCAGTGAAAAGGGCCTTGAAAATTTTACCGTCTCCGCTCTGAGTGACGATTATTTTTACCAGGGGGACGATTACCTGGATTACTGAATTTGTTTAAGCTTAATTACTGAATGACTGTTGGGATGGATTAGATGATGTTAATATATTCTTGACGTGAAATTAGAAGAAATATATAAAACGCTACTTGCAATTCAGAACATTGTAGCTAAAATCATAGCGGTCAACTTGGGAGAAATCTGCGTGTTTTTAATACCCGACCTCGCCGATATGCAGGATTTACCACTATTACATAGGGGTTCTCGCACGTACTTCGCATTCATTCACATAGTTTAAAAATATCAAGATTCAAAGCCGATTGGGAGGCCTATTTAAAATTATGAATAATACTATCGATTCAGACGACGTCGCACTGCAGGAGACAAACGAAGGAAGCGTACCTGTCGCGGCAGTCGAATCTGTGGAACAAAAAAACTCTCCGGCGCCACGCATTGATTTCAACAAGCTGGCGGCGATGCCGATAACGGAACTGCGCAAAGTAGCCCGAGAACTCAGCGTAGTCAGTCCTACCACTCAGCGTAAGGATGATCTTGTAATCAGCATACTGGGCGCTCAAGCGCTCCAAATGGGATTTCGTTTCGGCGGGGGGACTTTGGAATGTCTGCCTGAGGGATACGGTTTTCTGAGACCGTCAGGGCTCCTGCCTAGCAACAATGATATATATGTTTCGGCGTCGCAGATAAGGCGCTTTGGACTTAGAAACGGAGACGTTGTGTGGGGGATGGTGCGTCCTCCGCGTGATCCGGAACACTACGAGGCTCTCATAAGAGTGGAGACTGTAAACTTCTCCGATCCTGAGGAGGCCCGCAAACGACCTCATTTCGAGTCTCTCGTTCCAATCTTCCCTGATGAAAAAATATCCTTAGAGACTGAACAGCGCAGACTTTCAACACGCCTGGTCGATCTGTTTGTCCCCATTGGAAAAGGACAGAGAGCACTCATTGTATCGCCACCTAAAGCCGGCAAAACAACTCTCCTGAAACATCTGGCGAATGCCATAACTTCAAATCATCCAGAGATAATAATGATGGTGCTTCTGATTGACGAACGTCCGGAGGAGGTCACGGATATGAGCCGGTCGGTGGACGGGGAGATAATAGCCTCCACATTTGACCGTCCTGCTGAAGAGCACATGAGGGTTGCGTCGCTCTCTCTGGAGAAGGCCAAACGCCTCGTGGAGGTTGGCAAAGATGTGGTGCTTCTTCTCGACTCGATAACGCGTCTCGCCCGCGCTTCCAACCTGATAGTCCCTCCATCCGGGCGCACGCTGTCGGGCGGTATGGATCCGGCCGCTCTTTATTTCCCGAAGAAGTTCTTCGGAGCGGCCAGAAATATTGAAAAGGGAGGCAGCCTTACGATTGTAGGAACATCACTTGTCGAGACCGGCAGCAGAATGGACGACGTGATATACGAGGAGTTCAAGGGAACGGGAAACATGGAGATACACCTTTCGAGAAAGATATCTGAGCAGAGAATATTCCCGGCCATAGACATCACGCGCTCAGGCACGAGGCGGGAAGATCTGTTGATGGGAGAGGAGGAGCTTCAGCGCCTCTGGTCCCTGCGGAGGAAGATCGCCAACATGGACGAAGCCGAGGTTTTGGCCCTTATAATAGACAAATTGAAGTCTACGGCGTCAAACAGAGAATTCCTTGGCACAATAAAGGTGGGCTAATGCGTGTACGTTGTATGCCCCCTCTCTTTTTTTGTGATGTGAGGAGGTTTTGTTTAGATGAATAAAGGAAAGAACTCAAAAAGAATAATATTTCTCGTGATGTTTTTATCCGCTGCTTTACTCTCATACAGCTGTATAAGTTATGCGGCAAAAAATGCGGGAATGTACTGGTATTCATTCGAAAATTCTGAAATATCCGACTCTCGCATATCCTCGGAATACGTGGTGGTCGACGCCATCGACACAAGATCCCTCAATGCCGATGATGGGGGAATCGGGCCGTTTAAGGTCCTCGGGCCGTCGTTCACGAACCCTGAGGTGGAGATGTACGAGGAGGAAGAGGAATATGCCGATTCTGTTTCCGGCGATTTGCCTCCCGCTGCTCCAGAGACCTCCCGCGATTGGACTGAGATTAAGGTGGAGGCGGGCAGCACGCTCTCCAAACTTGCGGAAACTCACAGCGTCACGATAAATGATATCATGCAGGCAAACGAGCTGACTGACCAGCATAAGCTCAGGGAGGGGCAGATTCTCTACGTACCGAAGAACTCAGAGAGCGTGCAGTCCACACTTGACTATGTCACCCAGCTCAAGAATGAAGCGCTTGCAAAGAGAAAAAAAGCCGAGCCGATCAAAGTAACCGAGTATGTTGTCAACAACGGCGACACGCTGTGGAGCGTCGCAAACACCTTCGACCTTGACGTAAACTCCCTCTTCGGCAGCAATAAACTTTCAGACGGAGATATCCTGAAGGTAGGGGCTGTCATACGAGTTCCAAACCAGGACGGGATATTCATAACCGTCAAAAAAGGCCAGACCATAGAAAAGCTCTCGAAGGAGTACAGTATTTTCCCGGAGGCCATAATGGCCGCAAATGAGATGACGTCGGAGTCAGCCATCGTTAACGGCAAAGAGCTATTTCTGCCGGGCGCTAAGGTTGTCGCTTTTGTAGAGAGCAACGGCAATAAACGCGCTGTCTCTAAAAATGCCAGTGACAGCGGAAGACGCGGGTTTGGGTGGCCCGTAGTCGGCAAAATATCGAGTAAATTTGGATGGCGGAAGGACCCTGTTCGAGGGGGCAGGGATTTTCACACCGGGCTGGATATAAGAGCTCCGCGCGGCAGGACTATTACCGCCGCAGCGGCGGGCAAGGTCGTACACTCGGGGTGGATGGGCGGATATGGCAGAACTATAGTTATATCTCATGGAGGCAATATGACTACCCTTTATGGGCACTGCAGCAAACTGTTGGTAGGCGTCGGCGCCACTGTCAAGCGCGGACAGCCGATTGCGCAGATTGGCAGTACAGGCCGTTCGACTGGAAACCATGTCCACTTTGAGGTGCGTTCAAGTGGAAGGCCGATGAATCCTATTAAATATTTGAAATGATCCATTTTATCGGTTGTATAGGAGTGATCTGAACGATGACAAAATTTATCTTTATTACGGGTGGAGTTGTATCCTCGCTTGGTAAAGGCATAACGGCGGCCTCGCTTGGCACGTTGCTGAAACGCAGAGGATTTCGCGTATCCATCATCAAAATGGATCCATACCTGAACGTTGACGCCGGCACCATGAATCCATTTCAGCATGGGGAGGTCTTTGTCACTGACGACGGCTCCGAGACAGATCTCGATCTTGGTCACTACGAGCGCTTCATAGATGAGAGGCTCAACTGCGACAACAGTGTAACGGCGGGTAAAATATATCAGGAAGTGGTCAGAAAGGAGCGTGCGGGGCGCTATAACGGAGGAACCGTCCAGGTGATCCCACACGTAACCAACGAGATACAGGAGAATATATTGAGGGTGGCCAAGGATTACGATGTGGTGATAGCGGAGATAGGCGGAACCGTGGGCGATATCGAAGGGCTGCCTTTCCTGGAGGCTATTCGTCAGATATCCGGACGGGTTGGCAGAGGAAATGTTCTGTACTGCCATGTGACACTCATACCATATATCTCCGCAGCCGGAGAGCTCAAGACCAAGCCAACTCAGCACAGCGTGAATGAACTGCGTAGAATAGGGATACAGCCGGACATCATAGTGTGCCGCTCGCAGCTTCCTCTGCTGCAGGAGCTCAAGGACAAGATCGCGCTCTTTTGCAGCGTCGCCAACGACAGTATATTCGAGGCGATCGATGCCGATACGATATACAGCGTTCCTCTTTCACTGCAGAAACAGGGCCTCGATAAACTGGTCATAGCCAGACTTGGGCTGCAGTACAGTGAGGAGATCGACCTGGAGGATTGGTTCGAGTTCCTGGAGAAGCGCGTTCACCCTGAGAGAGAGCTCGAAATAGCCTTGGTCGGCAAGTATACGGGGATTAAGGACGCGTATATGAGCGTGAACGAAGCTTTACTGCACGCTGCGATTCATAATCAGGTCAATGCTGTCATAAGGCCCATCGAAACCGAGGAGATCGAAAAACTTGGCGCGGACAATGTCCTCAAGGGGGTACACGGCATACTGGTTCCGGGCGGTTTTGGCTCGAGAGGCATGGAGGGCAAGATCGCATCTGCCGGCTACGCCCGAGAGAACAATATTCCATATTTTGGGCTCTGTCTTGGTTTGCACGCCGCTATCATAGATTTTTCAAGAAATGTTGCGCAGCTGGCGCTTGCCAATAGCTCCGAAATGGACCCAGGAACGCCGAATCCAGTCGTTCATATCATGGAGGAGCAGAAGACAGTCGATAAACTCGGCGGTACAATGCGGCTTGGAGCTTATCCATGCAGGCTCGAGGATGGCAGCAGATCACGCAGGGCATATGGACAGAGTGATATAAGCGAGCGCCATCGTCATCGCTATGAGTTCAACAATAGCTACAGGGAGAGGCTTGACGTTGCGGGCATGGTTGTCACCGGGCTGTATTTGGAGAAAAATCTAGCCGAAATTATGGAGATCCCATCGCACCCGTGGTTCGTAGGTGTGCAGTTTCATCCTGAGTTCCTATCGCGCCCGATGCGTCCGCATCCGCTTTTCAGGGATTTTATCGCTGCCGCTAAGGAGTATGCCAGTCGCTGACTTAAGCTGTATAATTGTTTATATTTTACCATGAAGGAGGAATAATTTAATGTTAATGAAACGCCTTGTGTTTTTATCAATAACAACTCTGCTACTGTTTGCGTTTGCCAACCAGGCAATGGCCGCAGATGAAGTCTCCTCCGAAAAAACTCCGCTGACAGCGCTCGAAAAGGTTGAGAGTGTAATATATGGTTCTGCCGGAACCGGTGGTATGTTTCTCAGACTTGCCAAGGTTGAGAGGGATCTATTCGGCATGGAACTCCCTGGAAGTTTGACAGAAAGACAGCAGGCGCTGTTAACGTTTGTTGAGGAGGGCAGCGGAACGCAGGCGTCACTCGTTTTTAAGATAGGAGTGGCGGAGTGGGTAACGCTCAACAGGGTAAACCCGTCCATTTCGCTGGCTGAGAGAATTGCCAACCTCGAGGGAATACTCGAGGAGAGCGTGCAGGAGGGAGCTCTGTCAGCGAGACTTGAGAGAATACTGACAAAACTTCTGCCCAGCGGAGTGTTCTCCACGCCGATTCAAATTCCTCCGAGCACGGTCTTCAAGGCGTCCTTCGCTAAAACTTTGACGGTTCGAAATGTGGCAGTTGGAGATATCGTGGAGCTGAACATAGAGGAGGACTGTATCATAAGCGGCACCTTGGCGTCAGCTAAGGGAAATCGTATCTTTGCCGAGGTGACAAAGGTCAAGATGCCCCGAAGTTTCGGACGCCCATCTGAGATAAGCGTCGAATTCAAGAATATGGAGTCGATTGGCGGACAGCTCACCCCTGTTCTGATAGGCCCTGAGGCTAAAAAAGCTATGGAGATAGATGCGGGTACAATAGGAGCTGTGGGGACGAGCTTTGTCGGTGCTGTTTTGGTTGGACCGATCGGACTTGCCGGAGGTTTCTTGATCAGAGGCAGCGACAAAAAGATACCGGAGGGTACCACTGTCTACGTCGAGACAACCGAGGCGTCGAGTGTTGGCGGTTATCAGGTATTGACTATTCCCGATTCAACTGCCGTCGAATTGGCGCCAACGGAAAATCCTGTTCTGGATGGGCCTCCAACTGATACTTATTAATGTCAAAAAAAATGACACTTTGAAATTGTATGAGTTTTAGGAATTGTAAAATGAGTTTGTCCAGACGGAATATATTTGCATTTGCTCTGATCTATTGCGTTTTATCGTTCAATGTTTGTGTCCTGACGTCTAATGCGGATGATCGCGACACGGCGCTTGAAATCCTGGATAATTGGACCAGCATCAGATGGGGTGTGGACAACCTGGCTTGGATAGTCTACTACCCCGAGGAGTTGGTTGACCCCTGGGTCAACTCTGAAGCTGAGAAGCAGAGGTTGAGACCGGAGCAGATAGAGGCGTATCGTAAATCCTTCACGGACGAACTTAAAATAGGCTCAGCCACCACCGTTATGCTTTCAGTGCAGGCAATGGGGCCGACCCCTCTCAATATCGCGCCGTTGTCTAAGAACATCGTTCTGATAGACTCCTCAGGGAATAGAGCAGCCCCTATCGCGTTTGAAAAGCGTTTGGACGGGCCTATGTCCGGCCTGGTGCAGGGGTTTATCTTCTTCCCTCTTCAGACTGATAAGAACTTCAAAATTGCGTTGAGCGGTCTTATTCCCGGAAGAGAGACGATGTTTACATTTCAGGGTTCTGAGGCAAAAGGCGCTATAACGACGACTACCGCCCGTGAAGATAAAGTCTCCGCACCCCAGAAACCACCTCAGAGAGAGGTGGTCGTCAAGATTCCAAATGCAAAACCGACACCCCCCAAGGCGCCTGAGCCTCCACAGAATGCCGAACCTGACTTTTCCACAGAGGGGGAGGTGTTCCAACCCACTATGCCGCCTGCAGCGGCGCAGCCCGAGCCCTATATCGACGATTCCTTCCCTCTCGATATTCCTCTCCCCGACGAAGAAGTTCCCGCCGCCGCTCCTCCAATGCTGGATGAACGACAGGTGCTTCCGATTTATCTCAAGGCATGGATCGATGGCGACACAGACAAAATGTACTCGATCCTGTCGACAGAATCTCAGCTGAAAATATCGAAGGAACTCTTCGATAAAGAGGTAATGTCCGGTAGTTTCCGCAATTCCCTCCGTTCAGGCTATAAAGTCAGCTGGGTTGACGGGAGCGCAAGGGTCACTGTTGCGAAGAAGGTCCTGTTTATCCGAACTCTTGAGACCAAAGAGATAAATTTCGTACAAGAAGATGGTTCCGCGCGTGTCTCGTGGTAAGATCATATTAGTCGCGGCGCTTGCTTTTTCGATTATTATGGGGTACTACATGCGGATAGATCTCGACTTGCCAAAGAATACCCCAGTTCAAAATATGCCGGATATACTGGTGGAAAATCTAAACTTCAGCCGCGTTATCTCAGGAAGAAAATGGCAAGTGAATGCCCGGGGCGCAGAGCGCGAAGCTGACACGATCAGGGCGGATAATATGGAGATAAAGGTCTCCTCGCCCGAAGATGAGAGAAATTCCGTACTGCGCGCGTCTTCAGGTGAATTCTCTGAGGCGAGTTCAAAGGTTTGGCTGCGGGAGGTCTCCGGTTTTTTGCTTCATAAAGGTCGAAGCATAGATATTACGGCTCCTGCTGTCGCTTATGACAGTTCTTCCGATATGTGGTTCTTTTCTGAAGGAATCCAGTTGAGTGACGACTCGACTCTCATTACCGGAGGGACAGCGAAGATAAACCAGGAAGGCGTTTACATCATAGGGAGGGGGGCAACAGCTTGTTGGAAGATAAAGTAGCTTCGGCACAGAAAACAGTGGTTTTATCCCTGATATTTACTTTGTTTTTTTGTATTCTTGTATCTCGGGCTGGCGCGGCGGAAACTGATTCAATTCAGTTGAACGCGGATAAGGTGTCGTATGAGGAGTCCACTGGTGTGGCCGTTGCGGAGGGCAATGTAAGGATAAACAACGAGGATTTCCGTGTTTTTGCTCCTTATCTCGAATATGACAGCAACTCACAGCAGGTTACCGCGCTCTCCTCTCAGTCAGGCGGCGTCACCTTTATATCGGATGGTAAACGTCTGAGCGGAGAGAGGCTCGACTACAACATCGAGACAAGAAAGGGGATACTGACGCTGCCCAATGGCAAGATTGACTCCTTTTACGTTAAAGGCTCTGCCATTCGCGTCATGCCCGCAGAGGAGTTGGGCGGCAAAAAAAATTCGGCCGGCGACTCTGAGGAAATGTCGGCCGTCTGGAGCGAAGCGTCACTCACGACATGCAGCGATCCGCATCCGCACTACAGGCTGGAGGCCAAAGAGGTAACAGTAATTCCAGGCCGTAAGGCGATTATCAGACGACCGAAGGTATATCTTGGAGATACAATGATCTTCATATATCCATTCGACTATACCATAAAATTTGGCTCAAATCAGAGAGGGAGAAATCACACTATTTTCCCGAAGTTGGGTTATGAATCTGATAAAGGGGCGGGCATAGGCTTATCCGGTTCCATCGGATGGGACAGCGGGGAGATTGACATCGAGGCCATAGGCTGGAGTAAGGGTATCTGGGAGGGCGAAGCTCTTCTCACTCAGGAAATAGGCGCCGGATTATCGATCTATGGAGCTGTAAAACGCGAATATGACAAGGATCTGCGAGTCACCGAATGGCGTCCCAGATGGGGATTGGATTACGAATATAATGAGTGGAAATTACGGGTCGGCTGGTCTGAGCGAGAATTGGTCAACATCGAAAAACGCGCTGGAGTCGACTCGAGGTATGTTGTCTGGAGAAAACCTGAGATCAATATACTCAGTCCGTGGTTCGAGGATGTTGCAGTTGAAGGCAGATACAGGTTTTTTGCGACATGGGGGCGCTATGAGGATGTTTCATCGCTCATCGGTCGTCAACAAATCACAAGAACTGGCGCAGGGGTACAGGTGTATCGCGATTTCGACGGCACATCGGAGAGATTCAGGCCCTTTTACAATTTGGTTTATTTGTATTACAGCTATGACGATCCTATCTTCGAGAATCAGCAGATATTGGATTCAGCGGTGGGCATGAGGTGGAAGATTGGAGAAATAGATCTGGAGACGGCGTACTTGCGCAGATGGACCTGGGGTGACTCTCCGATGCTATGGGACGACTACGACGAACGCGAGGAAATATATCAGGAGCTCAATTACACGATACCCACTAAATCGAAAGATCTATCTTGGAAGCTGGGGCTTCGCGCGGCCTATGACGTAAAAGAACGCGAATTGGCGGAACTGGTCTACAAGGTATCTTATGATCAACACTGTCTGCTGTGGGAGGCAACGTTCAGGGATGACCGTGTTGGTGGTGATGATTGGTTCGGGCTTACTCTCACAATAAAAGAATACCCAAAATCAGGAGTTCGCCTGACGGGAGCAGAGCTCTTCGATCCAGCGGAAGCTCCCGGTGAACTGGTCCCAAGCTATAATGAACGATGATTTTATTTTTTGCGGACTATGCGTATCCTAGCGCTGAGCGGATATCTCGACTATCTTGAGCCGCCTTATGCCCTTCGGGACACGCACCGAAACTTCATCACCGATTGACTTTCCTATGACAGCCTTTCCCACCGGACTCGATACGGATATCTTATTTTCTTTGGGGTCGGACTCCTCGGTTCCCACCAGCATGTAGGTGTATGACGTCTCTTTGTCCAGATCCTGAATGATTATCGTAGTTCCGAGATTTGCGTGACTAGTGTCGATGTCGTCGAAGTCCACGATCTTTGCCTTGTTAAGCTTGTACTCGAGTCGGCTTATGCGTCCTTCTAGCTTTTCCTGCTCCTCTTTGGCAGCGTGATATTCAGCGTTCTCGCTCAAGTCGCCGAACGCGCGAGCCTCCTCCAATTTGTTAGCAATTTCGAGCCGCTTGTCCGTGCGAAGCAGTGTGAGCTCATTTTTTAGTTTGTCGTACCCACTTCGCGTCATTATCTCCATATCAGAACTATTCTTTGGTGCAGCCATTCAAACCACATCCCGCCTATTAAAAAAACTGAACCCGGTGTACGGGTTCGCACTTGGGTATTTTACCAGAAGTATGGATATAATGTAAATGTTGTGATCGAGAAGTTGCGCGCCTCTGAGTATGGGAAGTCCTCAAACGCGCAGTCGAATACCTGACACGGTGAAAATTTGTCATCTTTCGGGAGTTGTTCGGCTCAGATTTGAAAGCGGTCTGTGCGTCGGGAATCCCGCTTCATTGATGGTATAATTGAGTTATAATTGCCGTTCAGGGAAGCAAAAACAAAAATCAGGAGGCGTTTTGTGTGAAAAAGTCTTTTTTAGGACTAGAAATGCGCAGGGTTGCCGCTCCTTTCGGGATGTTTTTTTTATATTGTTTTATCATTTTGGCAACAGGGGGCATGTACCCAGTATTTGCGGCGCAAACAACTCAAACACCTGGCGACGATAGGTACACGCATGTTTTCGGCACGGCGGATTTCATGATGAATCGAGATGGAGTCAAGGAGGAGATTCCCGTAAACGGGCACTACAGGATAACGCCCAGACTGCCTGATTTAGGCGTGTTAACGCACTTTCAGGTGCCGGAGCGCGCGCAGGCGCACTCGAAGTGGTCCGTCACGGCATCGGTTATGGCCTCGGAGGGTCCGGCGGCCGGGGTTGCGATATGGAGCGGCAGCAAGGGCTATGTTCTCTCGTTTTACCCCGATGGGAGGGGTTATATGAGGATGTACCAGGGGAGAAGTATCTCCTGGAATCAGGATATCGATGTGCGGGGTTTTATTCTCCCGGCTGACATAACCCTGGATAGGGACGCAAACGGAAGCGTACTCGGCAAGGTAAACGGAGTTATTGTGGCAGCCAGATTGCTCGATGTAAATCTGAAGAGTCCTGTCAAGGACAAGATCACCACGGTCTCGTTTGCCACGCACTCGACAAAGGAGAAACCAGGCGTTTCCGCGACGTACGGTACGCTTCATGTCGAAGGATGGAGCGCAGGGAGCACTGGTGTTTTTTGATATCTGATTATACCGCGTTGTCTGCTTGCAGGCAGGCGTGTTATATTATAAAAAATGCACGGGAGCTGGTAGTGAATGGGGCAGGAGAACAGCGTCAGGGTTAAAAAAGGAATAGAACGGGCGCCGCACAGGTCGCTGCTTTACGCAAACGGATTTTCCGACTGGGAGATAGAGCGTCCCTGGATTGGCGTTGTCAACGCTTATAGCGCCATCGTGCCGGGGCACAACCATCTGGGGACTCTGGCGCAGGCGGTGAAAAGCGGAGTCTACGCAGCCGGAGGGCTTCCGATAGAGTTCCCCACTATCGGGGTTTGCGACGGCATTGCCATGAATCACAGGGGGATGAAGTTTTCTCTCCCCAGCCGCGAGCTTGTGAAGGACACCATTGAGGTTATGACCGAGGCTCATGGTTTCGACGCGCTTGTGATGGTTACGAATTGCGACAAGATAATTCCGGGTATGGCGATGTCCGCTCTCTCTCTCAACATACCGACGATAATTCTTTCCGGCGGTCCGATGCTGCCGGGAAACTATCGCGGAAAGAGGTCAGACCTCTCCAATATATTCGAGGGAGTCGGCAAATATATAGCGGGGGATATGAACGAAGAGGACATGGCGGAGTTGGAGCGCTCGGTATGTCCCACCTGCGGCTCATGCGCCGGCATGTTCACGGCCAACACGATGAACTGTGTAATGGAGGCGTTGGGCTTGGCTCTGCCGGGAAACGGGACAATACCTGCCGTCTATTCGGAGCGCGTCAGGCTCGCAAAGGACGCGGGCAGGGCCATAATGCTGCTTGTCGAAAAAAATATCAGGCCGAGGGATATAGTGACGAGAGAGGCCGTGAACAACGCGCTTGCGGTAGACGTTGCAATGGGGGGATCGACGAATACGTGTCTTCACATTCCAGCTATAGCTCACCACGCCGGGTTTGACCTTCCTCTGTCTCACATAGACGAGATAAGCCGCAGGACACCGCACCTGTGCAGCATGAGTCCTGGCGGAGAGCATTATATCGTCGATCTCCATCACGCAGGGGGAATACCGGCGCTGATGTCGCGTCTTGCGGAGCGTAATCTCATCTCCATGACGCCTATAACCGCAACAGGACAGAGTGTCGGAGAGAACTTGAGAGGTGTTCGGGTCAGTGATGAGACTGTAATCAGAACGCTGGACGCCCCTGTGCACTCTGAGGGAGGGCTTGCCGTGCTTTCGGGCAATATTGCCCCAGGCGGTTGCGTCGTCAAACAGAGCGCGGTCAGGCCGGAGATGATGAAACATGAGGGTCCGGCAAGGGTCTTTGACGGCGAGGAGGAGGCTTTCAGGGCTATTTCCGACAGAAAGATCAAACCCGGGGATGTCCTGGTCATCATCAACGAGGGGCCCAGGGGCGGCCCCGGGATGAGGGAGATGCTGCTTCCCACTGCGGCGCTTGCGGGGTTGGGGCTGGATTCCACTGTCGCTCTGATTACTGATGGGAGGTTCTCCGGGGCTTCGCGAGGCGCGTCAATAGGACATGTGTCCCCAGAGGCGGCGTCTGGCGGCCCGATAGGGCTCGTCAAAGAGGGGGACATCATTGAAATTGACATAGCGGGCCGCAGCATTCAACTGAAGGTATCTGAAAGTGAAATGGCCTCCAGAGCCCTGGAAAACAGGCCATCGCTCAAACCAACGGGCAGCTCTTTTCTGGATCGCTACAGGAAGTTCGTGTCATCAGGCGCGGATGGAGCTGTTTTTAAGGAGCTGTAATGGAGGAAGCACATGGAAGAGAAAATAAGAAAACCCAGTGTAATTGAGACGTGCGTCGTGGTGCTGACCATTCTGGCTGTCGGGTTTGTGCTGAGCAAGGCCGCGCGGGTGATCATACCCTTCACCTTTGCCTTCATTCTGACACTGTTCATAGCCCCTATTATCAAGGCCGGCGAGCCTCATAAGATACCGCCCTTTGTGATGATTCTTCTGGTGTTGGCGTGTTTTATCGCCATATTCCTGCCGACCGGCATCTTAATAAGTACCCGCATGGAGAGCCTTATCTCGATTCTACCCGGTTACTACGCCAGGTTGGTCAGTATTGGGCAGTCGGTGCTCGAGAGCTACCAGGTCCCAAAGGAGTTCTGGGTGACTATAAACTGGACCAACACAGTTGGCAGATACCTCTCCAACATGACCGGCTTCATGCTGAGCTGGCTGGGGACACTGGTGATGGTCATGGTGTTCCTCATATTCATGCTTCTCGAATCTCCATACATAGACAATCGCGTCAGAATGGCGTTCAAGGGCGAAAACGGGGAGAAGATATCGTCCGTGGCCGATAAGATAGTGCGTCAGATATCGAAATACCTCAGGACCCTTACGATGATCAGTCTGGCGACCGGGTTTTTTGTCTGGCTGGCTCTTTACATGTTGGGAGTTGACTTTGCACTGCCCTGGGGGATACTGGCGTTCTTCCTGAACTTTATACCCACCTTGGGGTCCATAGCGGCCTCGATACCGCCCATATTGATAGCCATAGTTCAGTTTTACCCCGATATGATTCCGGCCGTGCTGACCTTTTTGGCCCTGATTGCGATTCAGTTCACGATCGGAAATATACTGACGCCGAAGATTATGGGAGACGCTCTGGACTTGAGCCCGATTGTCATACTTATTTCACTGATGTTCTGGGGCATAATATGGGGGATATCCGGCGCTCTGATCTCTGTGCCGATTACTGCCATGATAAAGATAATCTGCGAGAATATAAAACCGCTCAACTTTATGGCGGTTTTGATGAGCTCAGCAAAAACCGGCAGGCACGCGGAGGAGGAACATTGATGATAGCCGGCGTAGGAACTGACCTATGCCTGATATCCAGGATGAAAAAAGCCGTCCGCAGCGATCACTTCGTGCGGAGGGTCTTCTCCAGGGAGGAAATAGATTACGCCAACTCGCGCGGCGAGCCCGAGAGGCATTACGCCAGCTCGTTTGCCGCAAAGGAGGCATTTGCAAAGGCGTCCGGGTTGGGGTTATTCGGCATGGGCACGGATATGTCGTGGGTTCGCCGGACGGATAACGGTCCACTGCTCATTTACAGGGATGAGTTGAAGGCAAAGCTCGACGACATGGGAGTGAACAGGTGCTGGCTGTCCCTGGCTCACGACGGCGACTACGCAATGGCGTTTGTCGTCCTGGAGAGATAGTTGTGAGACGCTATTACTCCTCCTCGGATATCAGGGAGTCCGATCTGATTGCTTCGAATATACTGGGGGCGCCTGGCGTCGTTCTGATGGAAAATGCGGGTTTGAGGGCGTCTGACGCCATTATCTCGCGTTACGGCGCCGCAAAAAATTTCCTGGTGCTCTGCGGTCCGGGCAACAATGGGGGAGACGGTTTTGTCGTCGCGAGACATCTCGACCTGAATGGCAGGGCTGTAACCGTCATTGCCACTCAGCTTGTGAGCGAGTATAAGAACGATGCGGCAATAGCCGCCGTATCCGCTGAAAAAGCAGAGATACCTATAAAATGTTCCAGAGACCTGGAGGACTATGACATTGCCTCGTACATCTCCGAAGCCGATGTTGTAATAGACGCGATGCTGGGAACCGGGTCGAGCGGCAAACCGCGCGGAGAGGTCAGCCGGCTTATAACGCTCTGCTCCAATGCCGCTCATTTAGCGGCGCTTGACATACCGAGCGGAGTCGAACCTGACACAGGAGAGGTTCCTGATGCGGCTGTGAACGCTGAGATGACTGTCACATTCCTCGCTGAAAAACCGGGACTTGCCATTGCTCCGGGCGCATACCACTCCGGGGTCTCCACAGTCGCCTCCATAGGGGTTCGGCAGAACTTGGTTCTGGCGCGGGACCCCCTGTTAACTGGTTACGACAGATCAGACATTCCCGCAATTGCTCCCGTGGTTCGGCCTGATATCCACAAGGGCTCGAGAGGAGCTTTATTGATAGTTGGAGGTTCTGCCAACTTCAGAGGGGCCCCTGTTTTGACCGCTCTATCAGCACTCAGGGCGGGTTGCGGATTGGTCTTTTTAGCGATCCCGGAGATGTTGGTGGAATCCGCGAGCGCTCTGGCGCCTGAAGCTATCTTTATCCCGCTCCCTCAGAGAAATGGAAGTATCCGCTGCAAAACATTCGAACGCGCGATATCCCCCTGGCTTGACAGGTGCGACGCGCTTGTGGTTGGCCCTGGACTCAGCAGAAGCACGGACGCGCTGAGTATCGCAAATTATCTCTACAGAGAATGGAACAAGCCTATCTTACTGGACGCAGACGCGCTGAGAGTTCGTTATGAGGCGCGCAGGGAGAATGCGATTATAACTCCGCACGCGGGAGAGGCCGCATTTATACTTGGAGTGCAGCCGGATGAAATCGAAAGAAGGAGAATGGCGTCCTGCGATTCGCTTGTAGAGAGGTTTGGCACGGTACTCCTCAAGGGTCCCCATACGCTCATAGCCGATTTCAAAGAGAGGCGGGTTATACTTGAAGGAGGTCCTGAGCTGGCGGTTCCAGGTTCAGGAGACGTGCTCTCCGGGATTATAGGGGCCAATCTGGCTGCGGGAGTCTCGCTGATCGACGCCGCGACGCTTGGCGTTTTGACTCATGCCGTATCCGGCGGCAAGATTGCGTCATCTCGAGGGCCGAACGGCGTCTTGGCTCGTGAGATAGCTGACTGTGCCGGGAGTGGATATACCGGGGGGTGAACACATGTACTACATGAAAGATAGACTGGAGAGACGCGGTAAGGGCGAATCGCGCCAAACAAAAGCGAAAGGCCACCGCTTCACATTTTTCAGCTTCATCGCAATGGCGCTCTTTCTGATCTTGTTCAAGGCTGTAAATCCTCAAATGCAACTGCGCTCCATCCTCATTCCGTTCGGTTGTGTGCTGCTGGCGTGCCTCATGATGATCTTTATGGCGAGGAGGAAGGGATGACGCCCTGTTTTCCTGCCTCCCGAACGGGTGGAAGCAGTGATATATTTTGCGGATTTCCCGTGATTCATAGCGAGAGTCCGTCGCACACAGAACTCATCGGCGGAGTGCTTGCGGGCAGCGCATACGGCGGCCTGCTGATTGTGCTGAGCGGAGACCTGGGCGCCGGTAAAACTGCCCTGGTTCGCGCGATAGGGCAAGCTCTGGGGGTGAGTGACATAAAAAGTCCGACTTTTGCGATAGAGTCCGTTCATAGTCTGCCGGGACGCGGTTTTAAGCTGGTTCATGCCGATCTTTACAGGCTGGATGCTGTGAATGACGGTTCTGAGACTGCGCTTCAGCTGGAGGAATACCTCTCCGAAACAGGCGGCAGATCTCTGTTGCTGGTTGAGTGGGGGGAACGATGGGAGAATTCACAGACCACCGACAGATGGGATGTAATTATCACTCAGCCACGCGAGGCGGACGACGAGCTTACATCGCGTCGGGATATAGAGATAACCGCATACGGCATGGAGGCTATTTCTAAGATGGCGCTCGCGCACGCGGCTATTTTGGACATTGCTGCAAGTTCATCCGCGCCGGCGATCATATCTCATTCCAGGGTATTGAAGGACGACGATATTGCAAATGACAGAGGCCCTTCATGCCATTGACGCTTGCTATAGATTGCGCGCTCAGGCAGCTTAATCTCTCTCTATCGGACGACCTCAGGCTGTATGGCGATATCAGTCTGCATGTGGATGTAAGACAGTCTGAGCTGCTGCCGTCTGTTGTGGAGGGATTTCTATCGTCTTTGGGAGTGAAACTGCCGGACATCGGACTCATTGCGGTGACGACAGGCCCCGGCTACTATACAGGCGTCAGAGTCGGCCTGTCGTATGCCTCCACGCTTGCCTGGAGCCTTGGCATAAGAATAGCTCCCGTGCCGACACTTTACGCGGTGGCGTTTGGCTTGCTCGATGTCATGCGCGCTCTGGAGATAAATCATCCTGTGGCCCCTGTGATTGACGCGGGGAAAAACTCGCTCTACGGAGCGGTTTATGGAATTGAGTCAAGTGGATGTGAAATAATATGCGAACCATCATTTTTTGTGGATTATGACTTTATAACACTGCTCGGTTCTATTGGCGGCGAGACCCGCCCTGTCATGGTTACTTCCTGTGATACGTCAAATGATATATTGAAAAAATCGGCATACAGAATAGCGCATACCGTCTCGTCCATCGGCAGAAGCATGGCGTCAATCTCGAAACTCGTTGTCACAGTGGCGCCTGAAGAGGCCCGCGCGTCTTACTTGAGAAGCCCAGCATGACGTCCATTACGGACGAAGGTTATAAATCAGCGCTTCCTTAGATCAAGGTCAAAATGGTTCCTCCGGTCAAGCCGGAGGACGACAGAGGGTGCGAGCCGGAGGACGACAGAGGGTGCGCGCTCAAAACCCAGCCCCCCTGGCTAAATCTTTGAAGGAAACGCTGATTTAATGTTCTTTGCGGCGAAATGGAGTGGATTCGTTCTCTATCGAAACGGTTATCGCAAAAATGGCCGCAGGCATAGTAGCGCTATGTTGAGGACCATTTTTGTGGCAACCGTGAAGATAGAGGGCGAATACGCCCATTGCAGCCCAAAGGTTATTAAATCAGCGTTTCCCCCTAAACCTTTAGCTTCAGTAATTCGCCTCTGTATTTTTCTATCTCCTGGGTGACCAGATGCGAGTATTTCTCACACGTCTTTTCGCCTCCTCTAAATACTCCGGACTCCAGGTTGGTGGGATCGTTGGAGGTATTTAGCTCGTTGCATTGAAGAGCGTGTTTATCCCAGCGCTCTATGGAGGCAATGTCCTCTTCGGCTATTTTCTGGAATCTCGCGACTGTGTAGAGGCTCAGCTTGAGTTCCTCTACAAGTATAAAGTTATACTTCATGCCGTAATAGACAATCATTATGAAGTGGGCGTTGACAAGATCTTCCTTCAAAAACGGCAATTCTGTCAGAGGTATTACGATGCGGTGTTTGTGGCTGGCAAAATAATCCTTGTACTCATACACTATATTTGCCGACCAGACAACCGCGTCCATAAAATCGTCCTTGTTCAGCATCACGCCGTAGTAGCCATTGTCCCTTATGCGAGATACAATCGACTTGTTCTTCGGCATTTCGCCGTAAAATTCACGTACTTCTCGCTTAAGCCGCTGTTGCATTTTAATCATCCTCTTTCGCCCAACACAAAAATTAACACAACGAGTTAATATATATCGCAAATACCACAATTTATCAATAGATGAAATGCTATATTGGAAATGAGAGATCATTAACATGTAAATTGACGCATAATAGGGTTTTAAGTTAAAAAAATTGGAATAGAAAAATTAAACATATAGGCGGCAAATCGGCCTGATTCTAATGATATTACGTATATTTTCATTCGTAAATTGCGTATTACACTGATTATGCGTTAAAAACGTCGCTTGCGCTAAAGTATAGCTTTGTTTTATATGCTGATTGAGGTATTATTATTGATACTGGCCTATATGAATCCAGTACTAAAAATTTCTTTTTTGAAGGGAGGTGGCAGGCTTGACTCAAAACATGGCTGACGAAATTAGGACAAAAGAGTCGGAAGCCAGAGAGCTCATTGCCTCCGCCAGGACGGAAGGAGCACGTTTGCAGGCATCGGCAAGGACCTCCGCAGAGCAGGCGGTAAAAGAGGCCAAGCAAAAATCTCACAGGTATTTCCGTGACAAGGTAAAAGAGGCAGAGGCTGAAGCTGACACAGCGGCACAGAAAACTGTGGCAGAGGGCAGGAATGAAGCGGAGCGCTTTTACTCGGGCAAAAAATCCAGGACAGCTGAGGTTGCGGATTGGCTGGTTAAAGAGGTGATGTCTACTTATGGCAATTGAGACGATGGCGTGTGTTCGCATGGCGGTTCATAAATCCATCTCCGATGAGTTGATTGACAAAATTCAGAGACTTGGCTGTTGTCAATTCATTCCGCAAAGCCGTGAAAAAGTCGACGAACGAGACGCGGCTTCTCTTCGCAGCAGACTTCACCATGTTGAAGATCTGCTGGGTGAGGCGCGTTTTGTAATGCGTTTTCTGGAGCCCTATGCCTCTCTCAAGGGGGGAGGACTATCCGGCGCGCTTGGGGACTTGCCGTCATATTCGATTGGCGAGTTGGAGGAATTTGCCTCGGAGGACAAATTCAGGTCAACAGCAAAACTGACGCATGACTTTGAGAAGAGATCCGCCGACGCAAAATCCGGTATATCGAGGATAAACGGTCTCAGAGCGCAGATAATGCCCATCAAGGGGCTTCCTTATTCATTGGATTTTTACACAAAGGGCACGGACGCGGTTCAGGGCGCCTTATACTCGATTTCGTCCGCTCAGTCAGAAAAGTTCGAGTCGGACGTTGCGCGCGCGCTTGGCGATATGGCGGAGCTCTACGCTCTTCCTGCGGGCGCGTCGGACCCGTCTCGGATATACTCTCTTATCTGCTCCAGAGAGCGCGCGAATGCTCTTCAAGAGGTACTTGCGGCGTTTCAGGTTTCACGTATAGATGTTCCGGCTCAGTTGACAGGACTGCCCGCTGATGAACTGGCCAATCTCGAACATGAGCTCTCCCTTTACAAACAGGCCGATGATGAAGTTACCAAAGAGATTAAGGAGATGGCTGACGAAGCCTGCCAATCCTGCCAGTACTGCACTGATTACTGGAATATCCTGCGCGCCAAACTCAGCGCGCTCATCGAAGGTGATCAGACTGAACAGATAATAGTCACATCATTCTGGATTCCTCAAAATTGTATGGAGGCTTTACGCAAGGTTACGGCGCCTTACGAGGGACTGACCGAAGTTGCGGCAGTCACGCCGGAGGATAATATCGAGGCTCCTACTTTGCTCAAAAACAGCAATTTTTCGAGCGCCATCGAACCTCTGATAACTATGTATGGAATTCCGACCTACGGGGGATTCGATCCAACGACTGTTGTAACGCCATTCTTTTATCTTTTCTTCGGCATGTGCTTCGGCGACGCCGGATATGGTCTTGTCATCGCCGGTCTTCTGCTGTTTTTGATGATGAAGCGCAGAATAACCGGTACGCTGAAGAAATTTCTTGTGATACTGACGGTGGGCAACGTAATGGCAGTAGTGGTTGGAGCCCTGACGTTCTCTTGGTTTGGGGACAGCTTGACCAGCTTTGCCTTTCTTCACCCGATTGCGCCGGCTTTTCAGAAACTTCAGATACTCGACCCAATGAAAGATCCGATGACAATGCTGTACATCTCTCTTGCGTTGGGATTCATCCAGATAATGACGGGTCTTGTCATTGCCATGCGTGAGAATCTGCGCAAGGGCGACAAGATGGCGGCGTTCTCCGACCAGGGCGGCTGGATTGTATTTCTCTGCGGACTTGTCCTGGTCGGATTGTCCGGGGCAGGAGTCATCGGCCTTACTGTAAAAGCGAGCGCGGTTATAGCCGGAGTCGGAGCGATAATACTCGTCGCGACTCAAGGTCGCGAAAAAGAGAGCGTAATCGGCAAACTGTTCTCCGGAATCATGAGTCTCTATAATGTGACGGGTTACCTTGGAGATGTTTTGAGCTACAGTCGGTTATTGGCGCTGGGTCTTGGTTCTGCCGCAGTGGGCATGGTCATCAATCTGCTCGCCAATCTGGTTGCGGGCAGTATACCGGGCATAGGGATAGTCCTCGGACTGCTTATTTTCGTACTCGGGCACCTATTCGGAATAGCGGTGAACATGCTAGGGGCGTTCATACATTCACTGAGGCTCCAGTATGTGGAGTTCTTCGGCAAATTCCACGAGGCTTCCGGCGTGGAGTTTGTTCCGTTGGCGGCGCGGACGCAGTATGTGAGGCTCACAGAGAGCGCAGACGCATAACTCGTTGGCGCGTTTGTTATCTGCAATGATAAAATACTTATTATTAATTTAGAAGCCCTAAGGAGGCGTAATGTGATCATGGAAAATGTACTTGCAACTATGGCAGAGCAACTTGGACCGGCTCTCGTTGTGCTGGGCGCGGCTTTAGCGGTTGGATTCGCCGGCTCAGGATCAGCTTGGGGGATCGGCATTGCGAATGAAGCGGCAGCCGGCATTATGACGGAGGATCCTAAGAAATTTGGGTATGCCCTCGTCCTTCTCGCTCTTCCAGGCACGCAGGGAATCTACGGTCTTCTGGTCGCTGTTCTTGCTATGCAGAAGGCTGGGCTGCTCGGCAGCGCTTCGGTTGCACTGTCCGTGTGGCAGGGACTTGGAATAGGAATGGCCTGTCTTCCTATAGCGATATCCGGCTTTTACTCTGCGATCTGGCAGGGCAAATCTTCAGCGGCCAGCATCCTGCTCATCTCAAAACGCCCTGATCAGATAGGCAAGGCCGTTATACTTCCGGCCATGTGCGAGACTTACGCTGTCTTCGGTCTGTTGATGAGCATTTTGATGTTGATGGGAATAAAAGTATAATAGCCGGGCAGGGGGGAATACCATGTCTTTGGCGCAGATAACGGAAAAAATAGAGAGTGACGCTCGCGTGGAGTCCGCAAAAATATTGGAACGCGCACGGGAGCAGGAGATCGAGATCAAGCGCGCTGCCGAAGCCGAGGTTAAAAAGCTGGAGGATGCGGCAAAAAACCGTTTCGACAAGGAGCGCCCTGAGATATTCAAAAGACGTGACATCGTCGCAAGGCTCGATGTCAATAAAATTCATTTGGATGCGCAGAGAAGGCTTATCAGGGACGCATTCAGCGAGGGGCTGGAGCGCCTTAAGGGCTTGGAGAAGGGAAAGTACCTCGAATTCTGCAACAGACTGCTCAAGGAAGCTGTCGACAGCGGAGACGAGGTTATGGAAATCTCCAGGGATGAGAAATATATTAACCCGGGTTGGGTTGATGAATTCAACAAGGCCAACGGAACAAAGATCACTCTTTCAGAGGAGCGCGGTGATTTTTTGGGAGGCTTCATACTGAATAAGGATCGAATCTACATAAACTGCTCATGGGAGATGTTGATGCAAGCGACGCAGGAGCGTATCGAGAACGAAGTCGTGCATCGGCTTTTCTCTGATTGAGAGGGGTGAATTAATGTCCCGCAGTGAGGCGTACGGTTACGCAGTGGCGCGTATTCGCGCTATGGAGCCTCTCCTGTTTGACGCATCGCAGTTTCAAAGATTGCTCGATGCCGAGGATCTGAGCGGGGCTCTGAAGATTCTTGGCGAGACGAGTTACGCATCCGGAATATCGGAAGGCGAGAAAACGGGTCGTTTCGACGCGGCTCTCGAAGCCGGGCTGCTGGATGCGTGTAACGAATTGGCGTCGTTCGTCCCGGACAGAGCACTGATTGACATATTCAGGGTTCCTTACGACTTTCACAATGTGAAGGTAGTGCTGAAGAGCGGTTTTATTTCCCGAACGGGCGGCAGAAAACGCTACGATCTTATGACGAGTCTCGGCACAATACCGGTGGATAATCTGATAGTGCAGATCGAGTCGGAGGACTACAACCTTCTGCCCTTCGGACTGTCTCAGATAATTCCGTCTTGTTTGACGGTGTGGGAGCAGACTAAGAACGTGGTGGAGATAGAGAGATTGCTCGACAGAGGCTTGTTTTCAAGCCTGGCCGAGTTGGCCGATTCAACTGAGGAACCTGGTGTTTCAGGCTGGGTCAAGGCGCGCATCGATTCGGAGAATATACGCAATCTTCTGCGACTGAAGCGATTTGGCTTCGACGCGTCTGAGGGCGTGACGTTTCTGCACAATGGGGGAACGATAGCGCCCGAGGCGCTGGCGTCGATCATGCCGGAGTCATTTGACAACTGGGGGCGGGCTATAGCGTATTCCGACGTTGGAATCGCAATCTCCTCAGTGCAGGACGACGGTGATTTTGACGATCTGATAGTGTCCCTGGAGCGGGCTCTCGACGACTATTGCGCCTCTATATTGAGCAACGCCCGCTACAGCAGCAGCGCGCCTGAAAATGTACTTGCATATCTCTGGGGCAAGGAGATGGAGGTCAAGAACATCAGGACGATACTCGTCTCGAAGGGATCGGATTCAAACAGAGACGGGGTAAGGAGGCTGATGCGTCATGGCTACTAAGAAAAGATTGTCTCCGATGGCGGCTATGGGAAGTTATGACAGCGTCATACCATTTCAGGCTATAGGGATAGAGACTGTGGTTGTAGGAGATGAAAACAGGAACTCCGTCCCTCAGATAGTTGCCAGGTTTGCTCGTAATGAATACGCGATACTCTTTCTGGAGGAGTCCTTGTTTGCGGACTTCAAGGACGACATGGACACCATCAACGAGAGTGAATCGTTAAGTATCATTCCGATTCCCAACCAGGCCGGTTCGCTTGGCGTCGGAGTCGAATCCATCCGCAGCAGCACTGAGCGCGCTGTCGGCATGGATATTTTTAACGTTCAGTAGTTGATATTTTAAGAATAATGTTCCTTGTCTTACACGTTTATAGTATGGAGGCGATGTGAGTGGCCACAGATAAAAAGATTCAGGGAACTATCGCGAAGATATCCGGCCCTCTTGTTGTTGCTAAAGGGATGTTGGGCGCGAGTATGTACGACGTGGTTCGTGTGGGTGAGGCCGGTCTCGTCGGGGAGATAATAGAGCTTCGTGACGATACGGCTTCCGTTCAGGTGTACGAGGAGACTTCAGGACTCATGCCAGGCGAGATTGTGGTTGATACGAACGAGTCGCTGAGCGTCGAGCTGGGGCCTGGACTTATCGAGCAGTTTTATGATGGAATACAGAGACCACTGCAGAGCATCGAGTCAGTGGCGAACAGCCCGTATATTACCAGGGGCATTACCGTCTCCGCGATAAACAGGACGCAGAAATGGGACTTCGTCCCGTCGGTCAAGACAGGGGACAAAGTTGTGGGCGGAGATATACTGGGAACTGTGAAGGAAACAGTCCTGGTCGAGCACCGCATCATGGTTCCGCCTGCTATCAGCGGCACAGTCAAGGATATTAAGAGCGGCTCGTTTACGGTGGAGGAGCCGGTGGTCGTCATCGAGGACGAGCGCGGCAAGCGGCATGAAGTGGCCATGTTAACCAGGTGGCCTGTTCGCAAGCCGCGTCCTGTAGCGCGGCGTCTTCCCCCGGAGGTGCCTCTTTCGACCGGACAGAGGGTTGTCGACATGTTTTTCCCGATAGCCCGCGGCGGCACGGCGTGCGTACCAGGCCCGTTCGGCTCAGGCAAGACGGTCATTCAGCACCAGCTGGCCAAGTGGGCGGACGCCGAGATAGTGGTCTACATAGGCTGCGGCGAGCGTGGTAACGAGATGACGGACGTTCTTCTCGAATTCCCGGAGCTCGAGGATCCGCGTTCGGGGCAGCCGCTCATGAAGAGGACTCTTCTTATAGCGAACACGTCCAACATGCCTGTTGCCGCCCGTGAGGCCTCCATTTACACCGGAATAACCATTGCGGAGTACTTCCGCGACATGGGCTATTCAGTTGCGCTCATGGCGGACTCGACCAGCAGATGGGCGGAGGCGCTGCGCGAGATGTCCGGACGTCTGGAGGAGATGCCCGGCGAGGAGGGATACCCGGCTTACCTGGGTACCCGCATGGCCTCTTTCTACGAACGAGCGGGACGCGCCATCTGTCTTGGAAAAGACGGGAGAGAGGGCGCCGTGTCGGTCATAGGGGCGGTCTCTCCTCCCGGCGGCGACCTCTCTGAACCTGTTACGCAGAACACGCTCCGCGTCGCTAAAGTATTCTGGGGCTTGGACGCGCAGTTGGCGTATCAGCGCCACTTCCCGGCAATCAACTGGCTGTCCAGCTACTCGCTTTACACAGACACCCTTGGCGAGTACTGGGACAACGAGTATGACGGAGAGTGGAGTGAAATGCGCATCAAAGCGATGTCACTGCTGGAGGAGGAGGATCAGCTCAAGGAGATAGTCCGCCTCGTGGGCATTGACGCGCTCTCAAAGGAAGAGCGCATGACTATGGAGACGTCAAAGTCCCTGCGCGAGGACTTCCTTCACCAGAACTCCTTCCACGAGATAGACACCTACGCGTCAATGGACAAGCAGGTGAAGATGCTGCGCAACATCCTGACGTTTCACAGGCTGGGAATGCAGGCGCTCTCTCGCGGGGCTCTCCTCAGAGAATTGATTAACATGCCGATACGCGAGGAAATTGCCCGTATGCGTTATGTGGAGGAGTCTGGTTTGAGTAAACTCGATGAGCTGGAAGACAAGATTAAGGATGAATTGAGCAAACTGACGGAGGCTGGAGGTGAGGAAGATGTTGCCTAAGGAGTATAGTACCATCTCGAACCTCTCCGGTCCTCTGATGGTCGTTGAAAGGATCCGCGATGTGCGCTATGACGAACTTGCGGAGATCAGGCTCTCAAATGGGGAGCGCAGGCGAGGCAGGGTTCTTGAAATAACGGAAGATCGCGCTCTTGTGCAGGTCTATGAGGGCAGCACCGGTATCGACGCTGACACCACAAAGATTCGTTTCCTCGGTGATGTTCTTATGCTGCCCGTCGCTAAGAGCATGCTGGGACGCATCTTTAACGGGCGCGGCGCTCCGATAGACGGCGGCGCGGACATAATCCCGGAGACGTTTCTCGATGTAAACGGAAATCCGATGAACCCGTATTCGAGGGACTACCCGTCGGAATTCATTCAGACGGGAATATCCACGATAGACGGAATGAACCCCTTGGTTCGCGGTCAAAAGCTCCCGATATTTTCCGGGAGCGGCATGCCTCATAACAGGATGGCGGCTCAGATTGCCCGTCAGTCCACAGTTATCAGCGGACACGCTGCATTCGCGGTTGTTTTCGCGGCAATGGGCATCACATTTGAAGAGGCGTCCTTTTTCATGGAGGACTTCCGCAAGACCGGCGCCCTCGAGAGAACCGTCATGTTTGTAAACCTGGCGGATGACCCGGCTATAGAACGCATAGCGACCCCGAGGCTGGCGCTGACCTGCGCGGAGTACCTGGCGTTTGAGCACGATATGCACGTTCTCGTAATCCTGACCGACTTGACAAACTACTGCGAGGCTCTGCGCGAGATATCGGCGGCGCGCAAGGAGGTCCCTGGACGGCGAGGCTATCCGGGCTACCTGTATACCGACCTTGCTACGATGTACGAGCGAGCGGGGCGTCTGCGCGGCAAGGATGGTTCTATCACTCAGTTCCCGATTCTGACCATGCCTGAGGACGACAAGACCCACCCGATCCCGGACCTTACAGGTTACATCACTGAGGGGCAGATAATATTGGGCAGAAGCCTTCACCGCAAGGGCATCTACCCGCCGGTGGACGTCATGCCCTCCCTCTCTCGTCTTAAGGACAAGGGCATAGGTAAGGGCAAAACACGCGAGGATCACGCCGACCTGATGAACCAGCTGTTTGCCGCCTATTCGCAGGGCAAGGAGGCGAAGGAACTGGCGGTTATCCTCGGCGACGGCGCGTTGAGCGAAGAGGACAAGGCGTTCGCTAAGTTCGCTGACCTCTTTGAGGATACCTACGTCAGACAGGGAGAGTATGAGAACAGAACGATAGAGGAGACGCTGCAGCTTGGCTGGGAGCTTCTGACTGTCGTACCGGTCAAGGAGCTCAAGCGCATAAGAGACGCGTACATAGAGAAATATCTCCAGCCGATGCTCGTTGAAAAGGCTGAGAACAGTGAGCAGTCGAGGCAGGCAGCTCTGACGGAAGCGTAGGGGGAGTCCCCATGGCTAAAGCACTCAATGTAAATCCCAACAGAATGGAGCTCTCTCGCCTCAAGAAGCGCGTAGTTGTGGCAAAGCGAGGGCATAAGCTCCTGAAGGACAAGCAGGACGCGCTTATCAAGGAGTTTCTGCAGAAGGCGAGAGAGGTCAAGGCACTGCGCGAGGACGTGGAGCGCGAGCTTCTTCTCTGCTATCAGAGCTTTCAAATGGCTCGCGCGCAGACGATCCCGGCGATGATAGAGCAGTCTCTGTTGATGGCTGGAGGGGAGACAAGCGTTCAGGTTAGTTATAAGAACGTGATGAGCGTTAATATTCCCCATTTTCAGCTGTCGGAGCAGGCTGTTCAGCTCAGCTACGGTTTGGCGTCCTCTCCTGGAAGCCTGGATGTCGCGCTTGAGCGCTTTTCAAGAATAATAAGGCGTCTGGTCGAGCTGGCGGCAGAGGAAAAAGGGCTCAAATTGATGGCCCTTGAGATCGAGCGGACCCGAAGGCGAGTCAATGCTCTGGAGCACGTGATGATCCCCAGCTTTACTGAGGCCATCAGAAGCATCTCCATGAAGCTGGAGGAGAACGAACGATCGACACTGAGCAGGCTCATGGTGGTAAAGGAGATTGTCCGTTCGCACTAAAATTTGATGAGCGACAGTGGTTTCCCAAATCCGCAGGTTGGATTGTTGTAGATGCCTTCAATTGTGGCAATAGCAAGGATTGACACAAAATCAAACTCGCACCCATTGGGTGAAGGTCTAAATCTCATGAACTCAGCAATAATCATAATCTGCAACGATTTAAATTCATCAACCTGCGGATTTGGGGGTTTATTTTGGGCTTGACAGTTTTTTGGAAGGGATATAGAATTACGTCTCGGTTGCACCAACAAGACGCGCGCCGGTAGCTCAACTGGATAGAGTGTCGGACTACGGATCCGAAGGTTACGAGTTCAAATCTTGTCCGGCGCGCCAATAGTTAACAAGGGCTCAGAGGGTTTCCTCTGGGTCCATTTTTATTTGACTCTTGTCGCTCTGTTGCGATAACATAGTGACGTGTGATACAAGGACTATATCCTTGAGTTCATCTTCACCCTTCATCAGCGTGAACTCATAAAGCCCCAAAGCATGAAGCCATGCTTGAAAAGATGTTCATATTAGGAAAGGATAGAATACGATAGCCTTGAATAATAAATTAGGGATTACTGATTCAGCGGAGCTTGCCCGAACAGAAGAGCGAATCAGCAAAAAAAGAGCTGTCGAGCTGTTTGAAAGCGGACGCCTGGACGAACTTGAAGCCGGTATGTACGCCGCGCTGGCCGAAATACACAGGACTCTTTTTGGCGAGATTTATGACTTCGCTGGAAAAATACGCGACGACAACCTCGCGAAGGGCAATTTCCGCTTTGCCTCGGCGATGTATCTGAAGACGGCTTTGGAGCACATCGACTCCATGCCGCAATCCACTTATGATGAAATTATCGAGAAGTATGTCGAGATGAACATTGCCCACCCGTTCCGAGAGGGCAATGGACGCAGTACAAGGATTTGGCTCGATCTCATCCTGAAAAAGGAACTTCGTCAGGTCGTAGATTGGAGCAAAGTCGATAAAAACGACTACATGCTTGCGATGGAGCGCAGCCCAATCAAAGATGTCGAAATCAAACACCTTTTGAAGGACGCTTTAACGAGTGAAGTCAACGACAGAGAGATCTACATGAAAGGCATTGACGCAAGTTACCATTATGAGGGCTGCCAGGTCTTTAAGGCGGAAGACCTCTAAATAGTGCCGTATAGGAGGAATCGCGGCAATCTCAGGCACTATAAAAAGCAAGGTCTATTATCATCACACATATCAAAGATAAACCTATTTCCGGTGTGCGATGACGTATAATTGAACAGGCGCGAAGGGGGATGGTCACGCCGGAGACTAATACTGAAAAAATAAGACTTTATAAAAAAATATAATTTGTGCTATCGGAACATAGGAGGTAAAGCTGTGACACCTGAACAAAAAGCACGAGTCGAAATTGACAGGAAACTAATTGCTTCAGGTTGGACGCTGCAGGATAAGAAGGAATTCAATCCTGCCGCCGCGTCGGGTGTCGCTGTGCGTGAATTTGCGACCGACACGGGACCGGTTGACTACCTTTTGTTTGTAGACCGACGCCCCGTTGGCGTTGTGGAAGCCAAAAAAGCTGAAGAGGGACAGAATATCACAGTTCACGAGACACAATCTCAACGTTATGCCACGAGTGGTATAAAATGGGCGGTTAACGGCGTAAAAATCCGCTTTGCTTATGAATCTACGGGTGTTATTACCCGTTTTACTGATTATGCTGACGAAAAGGCCCGCTCCCGCGAGGTGTTTTCTTTCCATCGTCCAGAAACCTTGCGTGAGTGGATTGCCGATACTTCAACCCTTCGTAATCGTATGAAGGCGGTACAAGAATTTGAGGATACGCAAAAAAAGTTCCGCGATTGCCAAATCAAGGCTATACGAGG
>JAISRE010000115.1 GCA_031273805.1 Synergistaceae bacterium
ATTATACCACTAACATACAACGCATACAACATAGTTTTCAAAAAAATTTGACATGAAAAAACCGCTCGCAGAGCGGCTTAAAAGGTGATTTCTTTTTAGTTAACTGTCGAGAACCCGAGGAGCCTTTTTGTGGCAATCGTGAAGAGGGTGAGCAAATACGCCCATTGCAGCCCAAAGGTTATTAAATCAGCGTTTCCCTAAAACAAGCGAGGCCGCGCGAGAACCAAAAAGCGCGGCCTCGCTTGACGAGGATTGAATCTGTGGTAATATGATAAAGTTGTCCGAGTGAAAATTATAATGATAAAAATATCATCTCATTCGGGTTTTATATCGCAAACTCCTACACACTAATCCTTTGAATGGTCATCGTGCATTTTTACCCATGTTCGTGTCCCAGAGTTGAGGATTCTTGTTCGGGATGCGAACATAGGGAGGACTAAATGACAATAGAAATAGAACCAGAAACAAAAGAAATCTCCGTGCGTTTTGAGGACTACAACCTGCGCCCGGAGCTGTTGAAAGCTATCGCCCGCAAGGGCTTCGAGTCGCCGATGCCGGTGCAGGTCCGTATTTTGGAGGACGCTACTCTGACGGAGGGCGACCTCATCGTACAGGCTCGCACCGGATCAGGAAAGACATTGGCCTTCGCGCTGCCCATCTACAACAGCATGGAGAAAGTGACCCGCGAACCGCAGGTGCTGGTGCTCTCCCCAACGAGGGAGCTTGCGCAGCAGACCGCGCGTGAGTTCTCGTGGCTTGGCGCGGAAATGGGCGCTCGCGTGGCCACTCTGGTCGGCGGGCTCGATATGGAGCGCCAGATACGTACTCTCAAGGATGGCGCCACCGTGGTCGTCGGCACTCCGGGGCGCGTTCTCGATCATGTCCGCAGGGGGTCGTTTGCCTCCAGCGGGGTGAAGGTTCTGGTGCTGGATGAGGGGGACCACATGCTCGACATGGGTTTCCGCGACGAACTCGAGGCCATCATGGGCGGCATGGAGAACCTCGAGAAGACATGGCTCTTCTCCGCCACAATGCCGCCGGATGTGGCGTCGCTCGCCAGACGCTATCTCGACGCGCCGCGCAAAATATCCCTAGTATCCGATATAGCGCTTCACGACGACATAATGCAGAAAACATACATAATCCCGGCGCGCAAGCGTTTCGAGGGATTGGCTAATGTTCTGCTCTGGGAGAACCCGTCCCGCACGCTTCTCTTTTGCGGCACGAAGATAGAGACTCAGGAGATCGCAGACAGACTCTGTGATGAGGGGTTTAAGGCCTGCGCGATACACGGCGATATGAGCCAGAGGGAGAGGAACACGGCCCTTTCGTCTCTCCGAGGCGGACGCGTGGCCATATTGGTTGCGACCAATGTAGCCGCAAGAGGTCTCGATATAGACGGCGTCAGCCACGTCGTGCAGTTTGGCCTGCCTGGAAACCTCGAGACGTTCGTGCACCGTAGCGGACGCACCGGTCGCGCGGGGCACGAGGGAGCGAATCTCGCTCTGCTGACGAGCAGAGAAGCCCGCCAGTTCAGGCAGATGGTGCACGGTTCAGACCTCAAGATGCAGATAATACCGGCGCCCGATGCGGCGGAGATAGAGGGTCAGGCTAAGACGCGCTTCGAGAATCTGTTGATCGAGCACTCACTCACCGGCGATGAATATCGCTCATGGGCGGAGGAGATACTGAAGAGGGACGACGCGGAACTGATGGTGGCCGGACTTCTCGCAAAAGCCTACGGCGATCAGCCGCAGGGATATTCAATCCGCGCAGATGTCGAGGCGGAGATGAGCAGGGACAAAAACCGCACCGATCCACGCGCCGGCTCTGGGTCCGCTGGCAGATTCAGCCGCTCGTCCGATAGACCCGCCCGTTCGGGAATGGATGGCGGTGTTCAGATCCAGCTGGGCGAGGGCCGCAACGATGGCTGGGAGGTGGGGCCGCTTCTTGGGGCCATCTGCCGCGCCATGAGCATTAACAGGGATGATGTCGGCAACATCAGACTGCGCGAGAGTTCCGCGTCGATAGAGCTATCCGCGAAGGCTGCGGAACTTTTGGAGTCCCGCAAGTCGCGCCTGGCCAAAGAGGGGCTTGTGGTCTCGGCCATAAGAACTCTCTCGAAGGCGTCCCGGGACAGCGGTGAGCATCGCTCTAGCGATGGCTACAAGAGATCGGACCGCCACGACAGACGCAGTTCGAGAGGCCGTGGCGTGGAGGCCGAATCGTCGCGGGCCAGACGACATAACTAGGGATTAGAAGCCTAAAGGGTGAAGATTTAACCCCTTGCGGAGTCTCTTGCTCCTAAACAGCAAACGTCACTTATCCCGCGTTGCTCGGCGTGCGTGCTTTACGTGCCGGTAATGGTTGTTGTAAACATGCCCGCAGGCGATTCTCTGAATCTCCTGCGGGCATGTAACGAATCAGAGTTCCTCATTCCGACTTCATCATAAGCTCCACGCCTGAGATTATTTCACAGCATTCTAGCAGTCCGCACTCCTCATAAATACCGCTCGACAGATTTATGTGATCCAACATGTCGTGCCCGTCGTTGATTGTCCATTTTTTGATATAGATTTTCTCCACGCTCGACACACAGTCGTTGATGATGTGTATGAGCGCTTCTATTTGAGATTTCAGATAGTTCTTCGAGGAATGACGGACGCAATGATCTGGTTTGGGTGATTTATTGCATATCCGCGAGTTAACGCTCAGCGTTATGAAGTCCGGTTCACAGCGTGCATTCCTGCAAGCCGTCAGGTTCTGTTCGAGCTCTTCCAGGTCGCGCGGACTGAAGTCCGTCGTACAGCGCAACCCAATGCTCATCTTTTTTGAGAAGTGCTTCAGCATGTGGTAAATGGCCGCATAACTGTCCATGTAACATATGTTGCTCACGGGGCCGGAGTGCATCAGCTCGAAACTGCTCCGCTCCCAATACGACAGAGGTTCCCTCGATGTCAATACCTCCATGAACTCAAACACGCCGTCCAATACTCTCTTGATGGAAAATTCTCCCCAAACGTCTCTTGGGGCCCGAGAGATGTCGATCTGCGCAAACAGCTTTAAGTTCAGCTCTCTCAGGAATGTGAATATCCGCTCATACTCATGCCGCCACAATTCGGCATCACTCTTGCGGGTTATTCCATCGTCGAATACTCCCAGAAAATATATGCTGCCCCCTGAAATTTTTTCCATTACAAAATCAAGCTGCTCTTTTGTCCTGATTTGAGAAACCTCCGATAATCTGCCTACCTTCAAGAACTTGAGGGGCGGATTCAATATCTCATTCTGTCTTCCGTCTAATATCATATCTGCGGTATCAACACAGTAAAGCGCAGTGTTATCGTGTACTATACTCATGCCGCCCCCTCCTTTCGTAAAAAAATCATCTGATCTTATTTTTCTGGTTCTTTTGTGATTATAAAGGTAAAGAGGAACAAGTGAAGACTGGTAATACTCATAACCTTTTTCAGAGAATGTGCATTATCATCTAGGTGGAAGGCTGTATTTGGGCATTATTTTTAAGATTAGATATTACTGTTGAGTATGTTATTGATACTAAAATAGGTGAGCCGACTTATTGTGGTTTATACAAATTTGCTGTGCCAGCACATGGAGCGGTATTATGAAAATTTTATATAAAATTATTATCTGTCCGGCAGATAGTTAAAATTTTAATGACATTCTCCCATCGCCCGTATTGTAGGTCTGGAGGATTGTATCCGCCCGACTCGCCACGCGAGTCGGAGCTGAACAGGTCTGGTGAGTCAAATAACGTCGGAGAATTCGACTGTCGAGTTTGAACTCTCTGTCTTGAGAGAGTCGCGAAGGCCTCCTGTGGCCAGAATCTCATAGCTGCCCTCGCCGGATTCGGAGATAAAAACGGCGTCGAAGCCGGGCAGTATCCTAAGCAGATCGAGTGAGCGATCCGTCCCCATAACTATGAGGGCGGTTGATAGGGCGTCAGCCTGTGTTGGATCGTTGGAGATTATTGTGACTGATGACAGATTGCCCTCTATCGGGCGTCCGCGGCGCGGGTCGAAGATATGCGTGTAGAGATGTCCATCTATCTCCCGTCTCCTCTCATATACTCCGGCAGTTATAATCGAGCCATCGTAGATATCGACGGTGCAGAGCGCTGTCCCTCTGGGTTTGGATGGATCCTGTATACCTATTCTCCAGGGCTTTCTCTCTGTGGTTTTGCTGTCAGTGGGTCTGCCGCCAAAAACGACGATATTTCCCCCAAGGTCTATCAGCGCCGAGGTGACGCCCCTCGATATCAGCAGGTTCTTTACCTCCATGGACGCGTAACCCTTGCCTATTCCCCCGAGATCGAGCGCGCCCTCCTGCGTTTTGAGATATGCCATGTTCGGGTCATATAGGATAAGGTCGTTGTAGCCCACCTTTGACGCGGCATCCAGTATTTCCATGTTCGAGGGGATGGAATGCTCGTTAGTTTTCCTCTTCCAGAGGGATGTCACAGGTCCTATTGTAGGGTCGTACGCGCCGTATGTTAAAGAGGCTACGTCAAAGGCGGTCTTGAGCGCATTGTATACGTTCGGATTCACGGGTACCGGGGAAACCCCGGAGTTTGCGTTGATCATCGAGATGTCGGAGTTGGGAGCGTACATTGAAAAATCTTTTTCCATGTCCGCCAGTATTTCAAACGCCTCATCCAATATACATTCGAGCTCGGTTTTCGATTTTGCGGCGCTGACTGTCAGCCTGATCACAGTATCCATAGCGACGCCGTCTCTTGTCACAGTGCGGTGAGAGTCCATGTTCCTCATCAGAAAAATTCCTATGATCCCAAGCAAAGAGACTATGCCAATGTGAAAATGCGAATTGAAAAGACGTTTCATTATGTCCCGTTCACCGCCACGAAATAATTTTGAGAACGATTTATAATAACATTTTTCAGCCTATTCAGAAACAGCGAAATAGGAGTTGGGCGTATTCATTATTTTTACACGGTAGATGGTGATGAAAAATAAGAGTTTTCCGCCTTGTGCGAATATCCGTATGTTATAAATTTCTTTATAATAACAAATAGATCGTTGGGCTTTAGAAAAAAAACTTATGAGGAGGTCTTGTGGTATGAATATTTCAGAATTTGCAGGGCGCCCAGCACCGCGTGAGATGCTTGTTTCTGTTCCCAAGCTTGTGTCGGCGTATTACACAAACGCCCCAGATCCTCTGGACCCAGGCAGTCTGGTTTCTTTTGGAACATCGGGACACAGAGGCTCGTCGTTCAAAAGCACCTTCACTGAGACGCACATACTAGCAATATGCCAGGCGATCGCGGAAATTCGCAAGAAGAACAAGGTCACAGGGCCTCTGTTCATAGGGATGGATACCCACGCGCTTTCAGAGCCGGCCATGCGCACGGCCGTTGAGGTGCTGGCGGCAAATGACGTGGAGATTATTATCCAGAACGACTTTGGCTTTACCCCAACACCAGTAATATCTCACGCGATACTTGGGTGGAACCGTGGACATCCGGGAGATCCATCCGACGGTATTGTCATAACCCCATCCCACAACCCCCCTGAGGATGGAGGCATAAAGTACAACCCGCCGTCCGGCGGCCCCGCGTCTCCCGAGATAACGCTCAGCATTCAAAAGCGCGCTAACGCGCTGATCGTAAAAAACAACAAGGAGGTGAAGCGTTTGCCTCTGTCGCAGGCGATAGCCGCCCCGACGACGAAGTTTGCCGACTATATAATCCCCTACGTCACCGACCTGATCAACATCGTCGACATGAAGGCGATAGCCCGCGCCAAGATAAGGATAGGCGTGGACCCGATGGGCGGGTCCGGCATAGCCTTCTGGGAGCCGATCGCCGAGATGTATGGGTTGGACCTGCACATCATCAACAAGTACGTCGACCCGACGTTCTCATTCATGTCAGTCGACTGGGACGGCAAGATCAGGATGGACTGCTCGTCGCCCTACGCGATGGCCGGACTGCTCGCCAACAAGGATAGGTATGCCATATCGTACGGGAACGACACCGACTATGACAGGCACGGCATCGTCACCGAGGAGGGGCTGATGGACCCCAACGCGTACCTCGCGGTAGCGGCCAACTACCTCATGACCCACAGGAGCGCGTGGAAGAGCAACGCGTCTATAGGCAAGACTCTGGTATCCAGCTCCATAATAGACAGGATGGCAGAGTTCATCAACCGGAAGGTCTACGAGACGCCGGTCGGGTTCAAGTGGTTTGTCGACGGCCTCACGGATGGGACGTTCGGCTTTGTGGGGGAGGAGAGCGCGGGCGCATCCTATCTCCGAATGAATGGCACTGTGTGGACGACGGACAAGGACGGGATCATTATGGATCTGCTGGCGGCCGAGATGCTTGCGGTTACCGATATATCTCCGTCACGACTTTACAGAAATCTGACGTCTAAATTCGGCAAGCCATACTATCAGCGCATTGACGCCCCTGCCACCTCTGAACAGAAGTCGTTGATCAAAAAACTGTCGCCCTCCAGCGTAAAGGCCAAGGAGCTGGCAGGTGAGCCCATAAAGGCTCTGATGACCAAGGCCCCAGGCAATAACCAGCCTATAGACGGGCTGAAGGTAGTCACGGAGAACGGCTGGTTCGCTGCTCGCCCATCCGGCACCGAGGATGTGTATAAAATTTACGCGGAGAGTTTCCTCGACCCCGAACACCTTAAGCAAATACAGGAAGAAGCCCAGGAGATAGTCTTGAAGGCGATTAAGGGGTAACTAGAAAATCAAGCAAAAATGTATAAAAGGGGTGGAGGATACGGTAGCCATCCCTTATGTTGTATGTGGTTTGTCATGCCTCAAATAAAGAGGTCGGAGATGGATATGTTTTTTAGTATTATGTGCACAATAATTATGAATTATATATGCATATTATGTCCGATACGAAAGGAAAGTGGAATATGGAAAGCAATTTGCTATACGCCAGGAAGCATGACAAGACCCAAAAAAAACAGACTTTGCAGGAACATCTCGATAATGTGGCGTGTCTGGCACAGAATTTTTGCGGTATTTTCGAATCGCCTGAGTGGGGATGGCTTATCGGCAAAGTGCATGATATCGGAAAGGCAAAGAAAAAATTCCAGGAAAAACTATTTGAGAACCCTAAACTTCGAGTGGATCACTCTGGGGCTGGCGCAGTCCTTTTAGCGGAGCACTGCAAAAAGCTTGGTGGGATAGAGTGTTTACTCGCCTTTGCAGTGGCTGGTCATCACTCTGGTTTGCCTGATTCCGTGCGTCTGAAAGAGAGATTGTCGGAAAATAAAGATGTTATGTCGGATATAGGCAATTTTGCTGATGTATTGCAAGATGTTGATCTTACAAGCCTTACATTGCCAAATTGGTTGCAGGCAGAAAAATTTGACAATGAAAGAGATAGACTCCGATCTCTCGAATTTTGGATAAGGTTTCTTTTTTCCGGTCTTGTGGATGCTGATCGATTGGATGCGGAACATTTTGATCTTTTGGCAGAAAACATGGAAGGAGTCGAAGTCAGATCTCCAAGAGGAGCAAAAGCAACAATCCCCGATCTGGTTCTCCGCCTTGAAAGGTTTTTAAACGCTAAGATGTCTGAATTACCTGAGGAAGATAAATTTAGCAGAGTCAATGTTGCAAGAGCAAAAGTTCTGAAAGCCTGCAACTATGCAGCGATGCTTCCTCGCGGTATTTTTTCCCTCACAGTTCCGACAGGAGGGGGAAAAACTTTATCTGGAATGTCTTTTGCGTTGAGGCATGCGGAAAAAAATAACTTAAGGCGGGTCATTTGTGTAATTCCTTACACAAGCATAATAGAACAGAACGCCGATGTATATAGAAAAGCCCTTGGAGGAGAAAATGTTCTAGAGCATCATTGCAATTATGATATCGAGAAGAGTAGGGAAGAATTTGGCGAGGAGATTGCAGGGTTTTTTGAGAAAGCCTCTGAAAACTGGGATTTCCCAGTAATAGTGACGACAACAGTTCAATTTTTCGAGTCTCTTTTTGCTAATGGAGGAACCAAATGCCGCAAACTTCACAATATCGCGAACAGTGCGATTATTTTGGATGAAGCTCAGAGCCTACCATCAGACCTCATTAAGACATTGCTTGAAGGTTTGAGAGAACTCGAGGAGCATTACGGATGTTCCGTGCTCATCTCTACTGCCACTCAGCCTGCATTTGAAACAAGAGGTAAGTTCAAGGGGTTGGAAAATATTAGGGAGATAATGATTGAGCATGTATATCTAAAACGGGTAAATTATCACTGGCTGAATCTCAGTGAAAAACTGTCCTGTTGGGGTGAATTGGCTGAGCGAGTTTTACAGCACAAACGAGTGTTAGTGGTCACTCACCTCAGAAAAGATGCAAGAGATCTCGCGAAAGAGCTCAGAGAAAAAGATGATAAAGTTCCGCTTTATCATCTCAGTGCTCAAATGTGTCCGGCGCATCGTTTTGAAATTCTTGAAAAAATCAAGCGTTTGCTGAAAGATAAAAATGCTCATTGTCGCCTTGTTTCCACTCAGCTTGTCGAAGCCGGAGTGGATTTGGATTTTGATGCCGTATATCGTGCACTGGGAGGGCTCGACAGCATTGTGCAGTCTGCGGGTCGCTGTAACAGGGAGGGGCGCGATGAATTTGGGGACGTCTATATCTATCGTTTTACAGACCCGCCTAAGGGAGTTCCACGAAAAGGCGCCGAAGTGTGCCTTGAAATGATAAAAAGCGCTGAATTTGAAGGGAAAGAACTGGATCTAGAGGACCCAGCAATATTTAAGACGTATTTCCGTAAACTGTATTTTATGAAAGAGGCGGAGAAAATTTCTGCCGCAAGGGAACGTT
>JAISRE010000137.1 GCA_031273805.1 Synergistaceae bacterium
GCAAGATTTTTTCCGCGCGCGCAGAAGGAGAACATAGTACTCGGACATTGCGATTTGTAAAATAGCCATTTTTTAATTCATTATCCGATATCGAAGTGGTGTTAAAGATATTTAACAGGCATTTGACAATAACATAACTTATGATCTATATTGAGTAAGCAGTGATGCACGGAATGTTACTTTACTATTGAATTTATATGTCAATCATCCGAAAAAAATCCTCGGGCGCCAACGAGGTGATGGGGCTCTCTTGAACATATGAGTTCTATTGTTTAATATATGCAAAAGCATTATCAAAAATTATATTGAAACAAAAAATAGGGAGGTTTTTGTATGAAGCGCAGAGCTATGTTATTTGTCACTATGTTGGTCCTATTTACGGTAATTGGCTACAATCCGGTTCTGGCAGCCGATCGCGCAGCCAATAAGACAACGGAAGAGCAATCTCCAGGGGCAGTTGTTGTCGAACGCGAGCATGGACTGATCGACTGGACGCAGAATTACATCGAGGCGACAGGGATGGCCGTCGCTCCGACGGGCAAGACCGGAGCGCAGGGAAAGGCGCTGGCGCGCAGAGGAGCTATCGTCGACCTGCAGCGCAACCTGCTGGAGTTCATGGTCGGAGTCCAGGTTGACGCCAGAACGACCATGAACGACTTCATGGCGGAGGATCGCGTCAGAACCGAGGTACATGGAATAATTCGCAATGTGGAACTGCTCGAAGGCGAGTGGGACGGCGAGGCATACACGATCTCCGGACGCGTCAGACTGCCTCAGATCCTCACAGTGATAATGCCGAATATAATAGAAATAGAGGAGAAAGCTCCGAAGCCAAAACCCTCCGCCGCTCCCTCCAAAACAGCGGGAAAATTCACGGGACTTGTCATCGACGCGCGTCATCTTCCAATCACCCCTACTCTGTCATTCCGGGTTATTGACGAAGGTGGCAACGAAGTTTACGGAATAAGGTTCGCGGACCCGAAGTTCGCCGCTCAGTCAGGTCTGGCGACATATTACAACAACATAGATTACGCCAAGGGCGAGCTGCGGGTCGCCACAAACCCCATAGTGACAAAAGCAGTGCGCCTCACAGGCGACGGCATTGTAATCGTCATCCCGAACTCCGCCGCGTCGAGAGTCAGAGGCAGCTCCTACGACTTCCGCAAGGAGTGCAAGGTAATCATCGTCTGCAAGTAAGTTTGTTTGGCTGAGGCATGAATTTTGAGGATGGAGCGTGAATAAGATGACGAATAATCTCGTTGTCGGCAGGTCGAAGAGAAGGTATTTGTTTCCGATTCTCTTGGTTGTCTTTTTACTCACAGGCGCCTCGGTCCTTTCGTACAGTTACCTGCGCCCGGCAAAAGCAGCAGACGGTACACAGGACATTCTGAGGGCAGTCAACGATCTCATAGCCAGAGGAGACTACCAGGAGCTAACAAAATTTTCCACTACCCCAAACAGCATCATCGCCGTTGGGAGCGGAAAAATCACGGATAGTACGACACAGGGCAAACTGTTGGCAAAGCGCGCAGCGCTGACCGACGCGCGCAGAAACCTTTTGATTCTGAAGCAGGATATCCAGAGGAATAAGGGATTTGCCGGCAAAACCCAGAGCGCGTCAGGGTATATCGGAGCTCATCGCGTTAAATCAGAGCATGTCGACGGCAATATTTACAAACTCGAGGTGGAGATGTCCCTCGATGAGTGGTGGTCGTCGAATTTTAACGTACAATAAAAAATAACTGACTGAAGGAGAATCTTATGAGATCATGAGAAATTTTCGATGGTTCGCGCTGATTTTATTTCTGTTCATACTCGCGGCGGCGAGGGCTGACGCCAAACCCCGCATTGCCATCAGGGCCTTTGACAACAAGGCGGGCAGCGGCACTAGCGTCCCCGCTGACGCCATAACCGACATGATGACCACGGAGCTGCAAAACGCCGGAATTTTCAGTCTGATGGAGCGCGAGAAGCTGGACTACATCGCTGAGGAGATCAAACTGGGTCAGTCTGGACTGGTTGACGAATCCACAGCCCCTGAGCTCGGCAAGATAAAGGGCGCTCAGTACACGATGACGGGGGCTATAACCCTGTACTTTTACAACGCTTCAGGAGGGGTAGTTTATGTACCCGGCATATTGGGGGCAGGGGCAGCCTCGAATACCGCTTATGTTACGATAGACCTCAGGATAGTCAGTAACACCACCGGAGAGGTCGTGTACGCAGCGGCTGAACAGGGCGAGGCCAAACGCGAGGTGGCGGGGCTCGTCACGAGATTCGGCGGATTCGCGAACGCATCTTACGGCGGCATTCTGGCTGCCGCGACGCGAGACTCCGTCATAAAACACGTCGAAACAATGAAACAAAAAAACTGGGAAGATTAGGGGGAATGCGTGTATGAGACCTGTAAGTCACTTTGTAAGGATAACCATCTTTGCGCTCTTTGTCTGTATTTTTCTAGGGAAAGCAGAGGCCGCCACTAACGACAGGATAAGACTGGGCGTTGTCGGTTTTACCAGCAAAGCGGCAGGAGTCGACGATCAGCAGGCCAGCATTATAAGCGACCTGTTCACCAGAACTCTCGCAAGCTCACAGAGCATCTCCGTCATCGAGCGGGAGCAGATCAGCAAAATCGGCGCCGAGCATCGTTTCAACATGTCCGGGCTCGTCGATCCATCCACAGCGGCCGAGATAGGACGCATCATGGGCCTTCAGTACATGTTGCTGGGCTCTGTAACCGAACTGTCCGAGGGCGGTTCGGTCATCGGATTTTCGGTAATAGCGCAGGCACAGCATGACGCGCGCGCCACGATAGACGCTCGCGTCGTCGACGTGGCTACGGCAGAGGTGCTGTACACCTTCGTCGAGACGGGCAGCGCCTCTGAGGGGGGATCCGCGATATCGATCGGCGGTTTCTCCGCTGCGGAGGCGTCATTCGGCGGAATAAAATCCCGAGCCATCGCGGACGCGGTCAATCGTATGGCTCATAACATCCGCAGCGAAATAGGCAATGAGGACTCCTATGTGACATCGGCGAACGGCAGCGAAATAAGGGTAAACGTCGGCTCGAGCCTTGGAGTCCAGCGCGGCGCTCTGTACCTGGTGTACGTGGATGGTGCAAATGAAACCGACCCCGTCACAGGAAGAGTCCTCGGCAAAAATAAACTTCCCATCGCGGTTGTGAAGGTGGATTCCACTCAGTCCGGCTTCAGCGCCTGCACTGTGGCCTCCGGCACAAACGGCAAATTGATTCAGCGCGGAGACAAAATTGCGCCGATAAGCGCGGCGGACGCAAAGAGGATGGTCGAGGCTAAACAGTTTCCGAAGGAGCGCCCCGCAAAGAGAGCTTATGACGATACCTTCGACGCGCTTTTCTCGGATGGATCTCAGGGTTCTCAAGGAACTCAGGGGACCGGCGGAGGAACATCCACTGTTACACCCGCGCCCAATCAGGGCCAGGAGGAAGTACTGACGCCCGCTCCCGACACAAGCGCCCCTGAGGCAAGTGAGCCGCGCACTCCCGCGCCGCAGCGCTCAGGCGGCGGCTCATACAAAATGAGGGAGGTCGCTGGAGTAGACCCCGATAACACGACCGACGCCAAACTCATTGAAGCATATGATTTCCTGACGCCTACCCAGAGAAACACGCTGGGGATTGGTCACCGCGGCGCCTATAAGACATATTCGTCAAAACGCTACAAGGACGCATTCGAGGCATTCACCAAACTGGCCGACGACTACCCCGGCAACTACCTCTCAGCGTACTGGGCCGGCATGAGCGCCTCGAGACTCAAGAGCTATAAGGAAGCCGTCAAGTGGTTCGACAGGACGCTCGAGATCAACCCGAATTACCAGCCCGCCATCGACGGCAGAGCACAGGCGGAGGCAAGCGAAAATAAGAAGAAGTAATCGCGGCAATAACTATTTCGACAGCTATGCAAACACAATGAGCCCGGCCTATGGCCGGGCTTCTCCTAAGGGATCGCTGATTTATCTTACAAAAACCTGAGAACAGCGGGAGGATGCGCGTATGAGTCGCAGGAGTTACATCTTTTGGACAATCATTGCTGCGCTGTGCATATGTGTTTTATCGAGTGACCCAACATCCGCAGCGAACAGACTGACGATTGGGGTCACCCCGTTCGACAGCAAGGCGCAGGAGGTGTCGAACATGCAGGCGGACACTCTCACCGACGTCTTCACCGGAGCGTTGAGCGGATCTAAGAACCTGATGGTCGTTGAGCGCGCGAGGATCGCGGAAATAGGCAAGGAGATCAAGCTCAACTTGTCCGGCCTCGTCGACCCGGCTACCGCCGTGCAAGTCGGCAAGATCGCGGGCGCTCAGTATATGTTGATGGGATCTGTCACGAATCTTCAAAAAAACAAAGCAGGAATCGTCATCCCGGTCCCGAACGGCCCTAAGTTGGGCTTTGGACAGGAAACCATGGAGGCCACTGTGGATATACGAGTGGTGAAGGTGGAGACGTCGGAGGTAGTGTTCGCGGGCAAGGCGACGGGGACATCACAGAGCTCATCCATTGCGGGCTCCCTTTGGGGCGCGGCTTTTGCGAAAGCCGGAATCGGAGGGCTCGAGGCAAGCGCGATCCAGGATGCCGCATATCGCCTCGCCCACGAGATAAGAACTGAAATAGCCGGTGAGTACTCGTACGTCCTTGGCGGCAGCGGTAATGAATTTACGCTTGACGCGGGTAAGAACATAGGCGTTCAAAAGGAAATGCTCTTCCTCGCATACACGGATGGAGCGTCGGTGATCGGGATGGACGGCAAAGCAACCGGGTACCGGAAGACCCCTTTCGCCGTTCTGAAGGTGAGCGAGGCCGACAGTTCTTTCAGCGTGGGGTTAGTGGCCGCTGGGTGCTCCGGAAAGCTTATACGGCGAGGAGATAAGATCGAGCCGATAAGCGCGGCCGACGCAAAAGAGATGGTGGATAAAGACAAATTCGCAAAAAAACGCCCGGATGAGGAACCGATAAAGGAACCGATAGACGAGACACCGCCGCCCGTGAGTTCTCCTCCTGAGAAGATCTCTGATACTCCCGTGACACCGGCGCCTCAACCGGAGCATCAAGCCCCGGCGGGCTCGTACAAAATGAGAGAGGTCCCGGGAGTGGACCCCGATAACACGACCGACGCAAAGCTCATTGAAGCGTATGATTTCCTGACGCCCGCCGAGAGAAACACTCTGGGGATTGGGCATCGCGGCGCCCATAAGATATACTCGTCAAAACGCTACAAGGACGCCTTCGAGAAGTTCACCAGACTGGCCGACGACTATCCCGGCAACTACCTCTCGGCCTACTGGGCCGGAGAGTGCGCATCGAGACTCAAGAGCTATAAGGAGGCCATAAAGTGGTTCGACAGGGCGCTGGCGATCAACCCAAACTACAAACCGGCCATCGACGGCAGGGCGCAGGCGGAGGCAGGGGGAAAGAAGGGCAGTAAAAAATGAATATCTCAGTTAAAGCAAAGGGCTCCATAAAATGAATTTATGATGGGGCTCACGGCAAGGCTTATAAAAAAATTTTTTGTCAAAAAAATAGCTGGCAATTGAAGATAGCTCCTGTGAGGTGATTTAATCAGCGCTTCCTTAGATGTCCCTTATAGTTATATGTGGAATTTTAGAGGGAGGATGGGCGGCTTTGGAACGTTTTTGGATAGTTGATAACGAATGGTCGGATTATGAAGCTGAGACTGCCTTTTTGCGGCAGGAGCACCAAGGTTGCGAGATAAAGATATCGAAATCTGTTAACGACAAGGATCTGGAGGAATTTGGGGCGATATGCGACGCCCTGATCTGCCAGATAAACGTGCCGGTTCGCAAAGAACTTCTCGAGAAACTCAAAAAATGCCGCATAGTGTCCGTTTACGGAGCAGGCTACAACAACGTGGATACATCCTCGGCAAGTGAGTTAGGCATCGCCGTCACCAATGTCCCCGGATACTGTGCCGAGGAAGTGGCTGATTATGTCATCGCGGCTATATATCATCAGAACCTCAAGCTGAGCTATTATGCGGATAACATTTCCAACGGGCTGTGGGGCGCGCGTGCGATTAAGAAAAAGCCCCTCAGGATATCGCGGTTGACGCTATTTGTCGCCGGATTCGGCAATATAGGGAGAAAACTCGCGGAAAAAGCCTCGGGGCTTGGGATGAAAATCCTGTACTTCGACAGCGTTCGCACTCCCGCCATGGAAGAGACGGCAAAACGTACCGGCGCGGAGTACGTCTCACTCGAAGAGGGGCTGAAAAGAGCCGACGTGGTTTCATCTCATCTGGCCTTGACTGACGAGACCAAAGGCCTTTTTTCGCAAAAGACGTTCTCCATGATGAAGCCGGGAGCTCACTTCGTGAATGCGTCGCGCGGAGGCGTCGTCGACGAAGCGGCGCTCACAGCCGCAGTGAAAAACGGGATCATAGCCTCCGCCACCCTGGACGTCACGGCAAACGAACCGCCAAAGGCGGACGATCCAATACTTAACACTGAAAATATCTGCGTCACACCCCATATTGCTTATATCACCGAAGACGCCTTGCACGAGCTGAAGTTCAAGGCAGCCCGGAACGCGTCGGACGTCCTGAAGGGGAAGGACATACCAGAGGTCGTAAATAAGCATTAATCTCGCTGTTAGTCTGAACGCAGGCTGCGATCGTTTAAATCAATCAAAAAAGTGGAATGGGGAGAGGAAATTGAAAAAAATTGTAAGCGGAAACGAGGCACTGGCTTATGGCGCGCTCAGGGCCGGCGTCAAGGTCGTCAGCGGGTATCCGGGAACGCCCTCCTCAGAGGTCATATCGAGCCTGCTCGAAATGGACCTGCCCGGCACTCATGTGGAATGGAGCTCCAACGAGAAAGTAGCCTTCGAGGTAGCGGCCGGCGCCGCTTTTGCCGGGCACAGGGCACTGTGCACCATGAAGATGTCCGGCCTCAACGTCTGCTATGACTCGTTGATTGGAGTGGCGTACTCCGGATGCGTCGGAGGATTGGTCGTCTTCGTCGCGGACGATCCCGGGGTGAGCGCCGGTATGTGCGAGCAGGATACCAGGGGCTTTGCGGTGATGTCCGACATGCCTATGCTCGAACCATGCTCCCTGCAGGAGATATACGATATGACGATAGAGGCGTTCGAGATGGCTGAGAGGATTGGAGGGCCGGTCTTTCTGCGTCTCGTGACGAACAACTCCCAGTCTCACGGCGTAATCGAGGCCGAGGAGAGGATGCTGCCCAAAGAGAACGCTCCCATGCCTCCCTACGACCCGGCTAAATACACTAAAGCCGGCGCCGTGATATGCATGCAGCAGCACCACGACTTGATAGCCCGTCTCGAAGCGGCTGAAAAATATATCGCCGAGAAGGACCTCAACAAACTCGACCTTAGAGAACATGGCGGACTGGGAATCATCTCAGTAGGCATCACGAACGGGTATCTCCGCGAGGCTCTCGAACGCATCGAGGAGACAGGAGCCGACGTCTCCGGGATATCCACTCTCCGACTTGCCGCAAGCGTTCCCTACGGAAAGGACAAGATAGCGTCCCTTATGAAAAACTGTTCGAAGGTGCTGATAGCGGAGGAACTCGAGGCTATAATCGAGAAATACTGCTATATGGAGGCATACAAGAACAAGCTGGACGTCGAATTCTTCGGCAAGGAGGATGGAACGTTCAGCCGCATAGGCCAATTCGACGCGAGGCTCATAGAAAACGGTATACGCAAAGCGCTCGGCCTTCCGCAAGTTGAAACGCATCTGAAGGAAAAGCCGGAGAGACTGTGCGCCGCCCGTCCGATCGGTTTCTGTGCCGGATGTCCGCATCGCGGTACTTACATGGGGCTCGAAAAGGGACTCAACGCCTGCGGATTTAAAAAGGAGCAGGTCTTCATCACCGGAGACATAGGCTGCACGATATTGGGAAGCTGTCCCCCGTTCGACATACTCTGGACGGAACTCTCGATGGGCGCTAGCATTCCATTTGCCCAAGGAGTTGCGTACAGCAATATCCCGTCTCCCGTCATAGCCACCATAGGGGATTCTACGTTCTTCCACGCCGGAATAGCCGGGCTCGTCAATGCTATCCAGCACAACATCAACATGCTCGTAGTCATACTGGACAACGGCTGGACCGCCATGACCGGCATGCAGGTGAACCCCGGCACAGGGCAGGAGTTCCAGAAAGACGGCTGGAAACGTCTGGATATCGAACCGTTGCTGAGAGGACTCGGCATTGAACATCTTTGGACAGTGGACGCATACGACGTTGACTCCATCGCTGAAGCCACGGAAAAAGCCCTCGAGATCTCGGGCCTCAAAGTGATACTCTCCCGCAGGGAGTGCGCAATCCAGGCCGCGCGTCACAAAATAAAATACTCTCCAATCACGTTCGAGGATAGTAAATGCGTCATATGCAAGAAGTGCATAAACGTGACCGGCTGTCCGGCGATCGAACTCAAAGGCAAAGTAATAGCGATAGACCGGATGCAATGCAACAATTGCGGCCTTTGCGTCGGAGTATGCCCCACCA
>JAISRE010000062.1 GCA_031273805.1 Synergistaceae bacterium
GAATAGCTTGTAGGCTCGGTCAATTCGTTCCGCTATATCTTGAATTGCCTGGGAGCCAAGATTATTCCAAAAGCCAAAACGTTTGGTTCTCTTGAGTTTGGTAATATGGTTTTTGAGCCTATATACGCCTAAACTATGCCCAAATCGACGGTAATATCTCCGGTGCAGAGCTATCAGGTGATTGTAGATCGCACCAGCCAAGTTGATCTTGCGATTGAGGTGTTTATTGCGTTTTGAGCGATATAGTTTGAAAGAATATGTGCGCATGACTAATTTTACCATCAAAGCGGACAACCCCCTATCCGCCTGAGCGCGGATGTTCCTTATATCCCCGCCCTAAAGTGCGGGGTTTTACGAAACGCCGGATAAAAATAGCGGCCCCTCACCTTGGAGGAACCGCCTGAGAAAAACGCCACGATACCATTATAACCGTGCTAAATGCACAATCAAGTACCTATTCACCGTCACATTCACCGTCACATTCACCGTCGTATTCACTGTCGCATTCACCGTCGCATTCGCGGAACCTAAAAACTAAGTAATTCTACGTATTGTATTATCACTATTGTGGTAGTAATATACTATCCATCAAGTAACACATAGGAGGGAGGCAAATAAAAATGAATTACCAACTGGAGATTCAACGGAACAACGTCACACCGTCAGAGTTTTTCTCGTACATCAGAAAGCGTTGCAAGGTGAAGGGCATAGAGCCAGGGATTGATCTTGATCTCGACCAGTTCGCAAATCATCAGGGCAGTGATTACCGGTATTACGTCGAGGACGAACAGAAAATTTGCTATGCCGATGGTTATCGTACTGTTCTGCCTGCTGATACCGCGCCTTGCAAAAGCGAAATTTGCCGCGAATTGCCCTACGACTGGCAGTTCTACTTTCGCAACTTCGACGGCAGTTTTTTCAACGTGATCTGCGAATTTACTTTTTCTGATGAGAGTCGCGGGTTCGGTTACTTCTACACTGCGAACCAGGACGCAGAGGAAGAGAACAATGCGTCATAACACAGGTCGAAACGCCCTCCGGGGCGTCTGCCGGTAAAGCCGGTACTGATGAGACCAACAAATCCAAAGCGGCACAGACGCGAGGGGGAAATAAAAATGAAATCGAAGCTGGCAAGGGAAATCGAAAAAGCGATAGCAAAGGGATATTCGGTGGCACGTACCGGGAGCGGTATTATCACAGATAATCCCAACTCAAACTTACAGTTCGCCATCGCGGTAACCCGCGAGCAGTACCCCGGCAAAGAGATCGACTACGTCGTTGGGGCGAGGGCAGGGCAGTCCTCATGCACCGGACATTTTTTTGCGATCATCTACAGGTAATCGCGAAAAGCACGAAACGGGAGCAATTAGCGGACGGGCGGTCCCGATAAAGGACCGCTCGTTTAGATTAGGAGATGATAGCTTGTATGCGAAGTTAATGGTATAATACTACCATCAAAATAGTACGGAGGCTGCAATATGGTCAAGATTAAGGTGGGTATATATATATCAGGGGACGATATGAAGTGGCTTGAAAAATTTACTCCTGGCGAAAGCAAAAGCGGAGGAGTGAATTTCATTGCCAATTGGGGTCTTCTGCTGATTCGGAAGGGCGCTCTTTCCTCTTACCAGGTTTTTGATAGGGATGAGCAGGTCGAGATAATAAAGGTGCTGAAAAATTTTGCACCTAACGTACAGAACGTCATTCATGTAACAAGTATTACTTGCATGTTGCAAGACTGGTTCAAGGAAGGTGGAGGCGTCATTCTTGGTTGGACCAAGGATAGAATCGAGGACATGCTTTCTAAGGTCTCCTCACTGACAGAGATGCAAGCTATGGGTCTTATCTGCTGGGCGTGTGGTTATTGGCGCAGAAAAGATGAGATATCTATTGAAGAGTATGCTGGTGATTTCACCCAGCTCATTGAATAGAAAGAGCATCGATGAACGTATAAAAAACCGTATAAAATGGTTCCGGTAGAATTGGCATTATTCGACAGATGCGTATTTCGCAAGTTTTAACTGGCGGTTTTGGCGGGAACCGGCTGGGGCGTGGCTTGTCAACTCCTCTTCAGCCCATCCCTGCATCATCTTCATTTGAGTCTATATTGAGTCTGGCAAGAAAAAAGGGCTCAGGCTTAAATCCCCTGAACCCTTGCTATCACTTGGTGGGCGACACAGGGATCGAACCTGTGACTTCTTCCGTGTGAGGGAAGCGCTCTCCCGCTGAGCTAGTCGCCCTAAAAACGTAACGAAGTGCATTATATATGCGGCGTTGTCTTATTTCAAGAGTCGCGCCCTAAAATAAGTGGAATTTACTTTTTCCGGCGACCATTTTTTTTATTTTACGCTGAAGCTCTTGCTTCCCCACTGCTTGCCTTTGACCGAAGGTCCCTCGACGAGTTCAACAAAACGCTCTAGGCACTTCGGGCATTTGTAGACTTTCTCCTTGTCATCGACCTCAAATTTATTGTCGCACATTATACAACGATAGCGGCGCATCTCTTTACACCTCCATTTTTTAGTTTTACTGTGTACAGATTGCAGGTTATGCCTTATTGCACGTCATGCGTCACTGCGCATACTCCTGCTGAGATCCTCGGTGATGTTGCAGATGATTCAGTTAAAATTGACATTATAATAATGCCCATACCTTTTTTACGTCAAGGGGGGGTTGTACGCTTGAGGTTAGCGGTATAAACTGTTATGCGTCGGTAAATTTGAGAAGGGGGTTTCGAAATGCCTCTGGCTAAGCCATGGTGGCGCGAAGTTATTGAGACAGTTCTTTATGCATTTATTCTGGCCCTGCTGATAAGGACTTTTCTGATACAGGCATTCTGGATACCAAGCGGCTCAATGATCCCGGCACTTGAGCCGGGTGATCGCGTAATGGTGATCAAGTTTTGGTACCATCTGCCAAAAATAGAGCCAAAACGCGGACAAATAGTTGTCTTCAAATATCCTATGGATCCAAAGAGGGATTTCGTAAAACGACTGATCGGTATGCCGGGAGAAACAGTCGAGATCAAAGGGGGTCGTGTATTCATAAACAACCGTGAGATAGCGGAGCCATACGTGCAATATCAGGACAACTTCACAATGCCGCCTGAAGTCATCCCGGCGAACAACTATTTTTGTCTGGGAGATAACAGGGCAAATTCTCAGGACAGCCGCTTTTGGGGCTATGTCCCCGCAAATTTTATGAGGGGACCGGCTGTATTCAGATACTGGCCGCCCAGCAGAATAGGGCTGCTGGAATAACTGTGGGAAGAACTGTTTGGTTCCCCGGCCATATGGCCAAGGGACAACGACAGCTTGAATCACTCTCGGGCATACTCGATCTCCTGCTGGAGGTGAGAGACGCCAGGGCGCCCAGGCTGACAATGTCCCCGGTATTGGATAAATTCCCCGACTCCCTGGAAGTATGGACGATTCTCTCGAAATCCGACCTTGCAAATCCAGACGTGACATCCGAGTGGCTGAGATATTTCAAAGAACTGGGACGTTTATCGTGGGCACTCGATCTGCGCAAGGAAATACCGGATAAACTGAAAAAAACGATATCCGCCCTCTCCCCCGCTTCCTCCTCAAAGAAAATTTACAGAGAGATAAGGGTGGCGGTGGTAGGCACTCCAAACGTCGGCAAATCCATGCTGCTAAACAGGCTGGTCGGGCGGCACGCCGCTGCCGTTGGCGGTATTCCGGGGATAACGAAGGGAGTCTCATGGTTCAAGGGACATGGCTGTATTATCGTGGACTCCCCCGGGATACTCGATCCACGCGGTGACGCCAGGGCTCACAGAATGCTCGCGTGGCTCTCCTCCACCAGAGGACAGGTTATAGGGTCATGGGACAGCTTAGCGTGCGAGTGCATAGAGTTTCTGCAAGAACATGACCTGGCCTCCAGTCTGACAGATACGTGGGGAATAGACATTTCCGGAACCCCTCAAGAGGTGCTTGAGAGCGTGGGCAGACGCCTGGGCAAGCTGAGCCAGGGAGGCGTCGTCAATCTGGAGACGTCAGGCCGCGCTATGCTCGATGCGCTGTCCACAGGGAAGCTCGGCAGAATCAGCATAGAGCGTCCAGGCGTATCTAGGAGTGAATTGCCGTGATCGTTGCGGGAGTTGACGAGGCAGGGCGCGGCCCTATCGCCGGACCAGTGATGGCTGCGGCTGTTATTCTGACTCCTTCGCAGTTTAACGTACTCTTGTCAGAGGGACTCGACGACTCGAAAAAATTATCCGAAAAAGCGCGTGAACGACTATTTTCACGCATCCGCGAGCTTGGCGCCGTGTGGTCGGCGCAGGCCGCGTCGCACAGCAGAATAGACCGCACAAATATCCTGAGAGCCACTCTCTGGGCAATGGAGCTGGCCGTCAAACGACTGCACTCCCCTATCAGTCTGATCATCGTCGACGGCAACGCGTTTATTCCCGGACTGCCACGAGATATTCAACGCGCTATCCCAAAAGCCGACGCAAAAGTCCCGGCGGTGATGGCGGCGTCCGTAGTGGCCAAAGTTTTACGCGACAGGGTCATGAAGAGGCTCCACAAACTGTACCCGGATTACGGTTTCGCAAGCCACAAAGGATATCCCACAGCGTCCCATAGGCTTATGCTGGATATGCTGGGACCCTCACCAGTGCATCGGCTGTCGTTCGGAGGATATAACAAGAATAAAATAAAAAATGAAAATAATACAGATAGCGTCGGGGGCAATTGACATTGGCGGCTGTTGGCGGACTTCCAGGCGGAATGATCAACCCCAGCGGATCGGGATCGGGCGGCATAATGCCGCCGGTGGGGGATGGCGGACAGGTATCGAGACAGGGCGCCGCCGCGCAGCAACCTTCTCAGGGCATAGCGAACGGCGCACTGGTCGAGGGGTTGGTCACCGCAAAAAATGAGGATGTGTACCAGGTTAGGATAGGCAATCAGACGATGACGGCGCTTTCCACAATACCGCTTTTCGCGGGCCAGCGCTTTCGAGCCGTCTGGGACGCGTCGACGTCACCTCCGATGTTGAGGCTGCAGCAGGCTGAGATGGCGCTGGTCTCCCGCTTTACGGGGCGCGACCAGCAGATCGCATGTGCGCTTGTGAGCCGTGGAATGCCTGTGAGCGACGAAACAGTATGGGGTCTCCGGCGCTACTGGATGCAAAATAATACTGACCCCGCACGGCTTGGCGCGCTTGCTGAACTATGGGCGAGAGGCGCTGATCTCACTGAGACAAACGTTGCGCTGATGCTGTGGTATATGGAGCTTCTTCCGGAAAATGCCATGCGGATATGGGAAAAAATACGTGAACGTCTGCGAGAGAGGAAATTCAGATCGCCAAAAGAGATACTGTCCGCCATCAGGAGTGACGATGACGATGATGTTTCCCGTTTTCTTCAGGCACACGCACTCGCGGGAAAACCGGCTCGGCGAGGACTGGACCCCGCGATGCTGCTGGCTCCGGCATGGTGGCCGGTCGAGGATGACTCCGGCGAGCCGGTTATGGCGCGCGTCTCCTTTTCAGGTGAAAATCAGGATGGCAGACAAGTTTGGTGGATAGCCTTCGAGCTGGAGGGAAATACTCTCAGCCGCGTTAATGGCGATATTCTTACTAACGGAAAGGCAATCTCGGCAAACATCAGGCTGGTGGATGAGGAAAAAGCAAATAGAGTTCGCGGCGCCATACCGTCTCTCGTTGAGGAGATGTCGCAAATCGCCATCCCCTTGCAGCACATAGGAGTCGGAGTATCCAAGCAGGAAAATCGCCCATCCGCTTCGACTCACAGATTGGATATGGAGGTCTGACGTGGCCAAAAGAAGGCTTCAGGCTGCGGCGCTGAAGTACGATGAGAAAGTCGACCCGGCCCCAATAGTTACGGCTAAGGGACAGGGCGAGATTGCTGAAAAAATAATCCAGACAGCCCGAGAGGCGGAGATTCCAATTGTGGAGGACGCGGCCCTCGTGAGCGCTCTGTTGGTAATGGAGCTTGGGGACGAGATACCGGTTGAGCTGTACCAGTCCGCTGCCAAAATCCTGGCGTTCCTGCGCAACCTCGATAAATCTGGCGGTTTATAGTGAATCATCTGAAGTTCGGGGAGATGGGCGAGGAAATCGCTTCCGAGTACCTGAAGAAACTTGGCTGGAGAATACTGGACAGAAATATCCGAATCGGACGAGGCGAACTGGATATCGCTGCTATGGATGGCGACGAGCTGGTGATTGTGGAGGTTCGCTCACGGCGAATAGGGAAAATCATGTCGTCCGAGGAGAGCGTTGGACCCCATAAATTAAGGAGTGTAATTAAGACCGCCAGAAAATACATAGAGTCTATATCCTATCGCGGCAACTGGCGCATAGACGTATTAGCGGTCACAGAGGACAAAAATCGCGGCATCAGCGTCGAGCTGTTCTGCGACGTAACCACGGGTATGAAGGGCTGGTGAGCGGGATGAAGGGGATTTGCGGCATTGCCCTTCGCGGCACTCAAGCTGTAAGTGTAGAGGTAGAGGTCGAAATAACAGGAGGACTGTTCTCAATAACCGTAGTAGGGCTTCCAGACACGGCTGTCAAGGAAGCTCGCGAGCGAGTGCGGGCGGCGTTGAGAGGCATCGGATTGACGCTCAGGGGGCGAATCGCGATTAACTTGGCGCCGGCCGATCTGCCCAAGGAGGGAGCGTTGCTCGACCTCCCAATGGCAGTTGGACTGGCCAAGGCGGCAGGGAGGATCGAGTACAGTAAACACGCGCTATTTATGGGTGAATTGGCGCTTGACGGAAGGCTGCGATGGGTTCGCGGAGCGGTGCCGGCTGCGGTGCTGGCTCGAGAGTCGGGAGCGCCTCTCTACGTTCCTCACGCAAACGAACAGGAGGTAGCCCTCGTGTCGGGTGTGGAGGCATATGCGGTAGATACACTGCTCGATCTCATGCTGCACTTCAGCGGACAGAAGACTCTTCCGAGAATAGAGAGCAGAACATTCGAGGAGATGGACTTCGCGGCCGATACAGACTTCGCTGACATAAAAGGGCAGTTTGCCGCGAAAAGAGCGCTCGAGATAGCGGCCGCTGGACATCACAATCTTCTGATGACCGGTTCGCCCGGCTCTGGAAAAACGTTGCTCGCGAGGGCATTGAAGGGGATTCTGCCTCCTCTGTCGGACGAGGAGATGATGGAGGTATTGCTGGTTCGCAGCACCGCAGGACTCCCGGCCGAACCAGGACGGGCCAGGCCATTCCGCTCCGCTCATCACACAGCCAGCGCGGCAGCGATATGCGGCGGCGGCGCTTCGATGCGTCCCGGCGAGGTATCACTGGCTGATCGCGGGGTGCTCTTTCTCGACGAGTTTCCGGAGTTTTCGAGGGACGTACTCGAAAGCCTTCGTCAACCCCTTGAAGATGGATCTATTACTGTGAGCCGAGCGGCGGGCAGCATAACTTACCCCGCCAGGGTACTCCTCGTCACCGCGTGCAACCCATGCCCATGCGGCTACAGCGGGGACCCTGTCGAGCCGTGCAAATGCTCTCCGAGCGCGCTCGACCGCTACAAGAGAAAGCTATCCGGCCCCATACTGGACAGGATAGATCTGCACGTAGCGGTTCCGCGTCTCCGACCGGAGGAGCTGGTGTCACTGGATGGCGACTGCGGCGAACGGAGCTCCGACGTCCAGAGCCGAGTCAAGACGGCCAGACAAATACAGCAGGAGCGATGGAAAGAGATGGGATATCACTGTAACGCGGAGCTGCCGGAGAAGATATTGAGAAAACATCTGAATATAGAGCCGGACGTCAAAAATTTTCTGGCGAACACTATGAAGTCGCTCCGCATGTCCGGGCGAGGATTCTCCAGGATACTCCGTGTGGCCCGCACCGTGGCGGATCTTGACGGGGCTGAAAAAATTTCCGTACCTCACGTGGCCGAGAGCCTGTCATATCGTGAGGGGTGCGCCTTCAGCGGTTCAGGATGGGGAGCGTAAGCGGATAGCACATGCTGCGCACACTTATGTTGCTGAACCTCTGCCAATATTACGATATTCGCGTTTGGGAAAAATTCGAGG